>JAHFTC010000034.1 GCA_023269585.1 Opitutaceae bacterium | reverse complement strand
TGATCGCCTACTACAGCCGGCGGGAACGTTTCGCGGGCCGCTACACGATCGAGGGGTTGGAGCACCTCGAGGCGGCGCGGCAGGCCGGGCGCGGCGTGCTCCTGCTGAGCGCGCATTTCCACACGATCGAGATGTCGGGCTGCCTGGCGAACCTGCACCGGCCGTTGAGCGCCTTCTACCGCAACCCGAACCATCCCGTCTTCGCCCACGAGATCCTGCGGCTGCGCCGGCGCGGGTTGCACCGGATGTTCCGGGCCGACGACCTGAAGAGCGCCGTGCGCGCGCTGCGCGAGGGCGACATGCTCTGGTACGCGCCCGACCAGGGAAAGCGGATCAAGGACAGCACGGTCGCGCCGTTCTTCGGCGTGCCGGCGGTGACCAACGTCGCCACGGGCAAGGTGGCGAAGCTCGGCCGCGCGCTGGTGGTTCCGTGGGGCGCGGTGCGCGAACGGCGCGCGGGCCGCTGGCACTACCGCATCACCATCGGTGCGCCGCTACCGGAGCTGCCGGAGGACCCGGTGGCCGAGGGCACGGCGATCAACGCGGTGATCGAGCGCTTCGTGCGCGCCGCGCCCGAGCAGTACCTCTGGCAGCACAAGCGATTCAAGAGGCGCGGCGCCGGGTATCCGGATGTTTATGCCGCGATGAGGTAGGGCCTTCGCTCGGCTCCGTCGTAGCAGCGGAACGCTTCGCGTTTCGTTCGCCCGATGGGCCGCGGTGCCGGCACCGGACATTGGGAGGTCTGCCTTCCGGGCAGAGGACCGATCTCCGGCGCGCGCCGCGTATCTGTAGCGAAATTTACGTTGCGACCGGCGGGCCGTCGTTCTCCGCTTCCCCCGCACCCCAACGCCGAAGAATCCCTCGTGCCGCACCGTCTTCATCCTGTCGTCCGCCGAATGCACGCGTCTGGTGCGCGTGCCATCTGGAAGAAGTTGCGACACGATTTCTTCCCCCGGCCCCACGAGCGTGGGTGCGTGGTGTGCTTTGTTGCGATCTGCTCGCTGGTTTTGGCGTCGTGCAACAGCGCTCCCAGAGCGGCAGACCCCGGAGAGGTGTGGGTTGGTGGTCTCAGTCCCAACAACGCCGATCAGACGGCAGGAGGATGATCCGAAGATGAACTGGGTTTACCGACACATTCACTTTTTGGCGCTTCGAACGCCGAGCAAGGACACTGCTGACGATGTGGCCACGATGTTCGTCGGAGCATTTGCGGCGATGCACCTGGTCCTGCTCGGGTTCGTCATCAAACATCTGGCTGGGATCGAATCATCCTTGTCCTGGGAGACACCAGCGATCGTTGGCGTGTGTTTGGTCTGCATCGGCCTGGCCTTTTACTATTACGCGTTCCGAAAGAACGGCGTCCGCATAATCCGTGAGGCGCAGAAGTCCGGCTCGGAGCCCAAGATCTCCGTCGCAATCGTGATCTTCGTGGAAACGGTTTTTCTACCAATCTGGGCCGTCCCGCTTTTGCTGTTTGTGTGCCGGGCCTAGTTGACGTCGGCCGCGAACAAGGGGACAGGGGTGCCCAAGATTTCATGTGAAAGCCGGCCGCTGGCGGCCGGGCCGGGTTGAAGCCGTGCCTCTTTGGCGACGGTGTTTTGGCGGAGTTCGAGTCGACGGTTTCTCGTGCTGTTTCGTACGTCCCTCCGCCCTGAAGGGCACCCCGACTGGCTCACGCCCTGCGGGGCTGCGCCCTTTCCGGGCCTTTGCGCAAACCGGCCACGCTGACGCCCGGAAAGGTGGCCGCCGGTGTCGAGGCCTTGGCGCGTTGCAACGAACGCGGCGGTGGAACCGGCCCAAAACCGCTTCCGCCAAATACTCTCACGGTCGTGAGAGTATTTGGCGGAGAGTTCATAAGAAACTGATCACCAACATCAGAATCGCGCCAAATAAGTTCACGGTCGTGAAGTTATTTGGCGGATGGAGGTAAAGCGACGGGATAGGAGTTGTGGGTTTTAGGTGTACCAGCCCGATCGGCACAACTACGGCGCCGGCTGTTCGGGCACCAGCCCCCAAACTTGGTCGTGACCATGCAATTGCCGCGTAGGCCAGCGTGCTGGCACACGCCTACCGAGCGCGTGCCAGCACGCTGACCTGCAGTTACAGCATCGGTGCGAGCAGTATCGCTCTTAGGTTGGCGGCAGTTGCATCGTTCCGGCCCAGGACAAGGCCTTCGGCGACCGGTGGGTGGGGCGTGGAGGAGCGGAACCCCCAGGCGAAGCTCCTTGCCCTCCGGGGCCGGAGCGGATGATTTGCGCGGCGGAAAGCACTCGTACGATACTATCACTCATGAACGAATGGATCAGTCTCGGTCTTGGATTGGTGGCCCTCTATTTCGGCGCGGAAGCGCTGGTGAAAGGGGGAGCCGGCCTCGCCCTCCGCCTCGGGCTCACTCCGCTGGTCATCGGCCTTACGGTGATCGCCTTCGGCACGAGCAGTCCGGAAATGGTGGTGAGTGTCCAAGCGGCCTTGACTGACAACGGCGCCATCGCCGTCGGTAACGTCATCGGCTCCAACACCTGCAACATCGCCCTGATCCTCGGATTGTGCGCCCTGATCTCGCCCTTGCGTGCAGATCTCCAGATGATCCGGCGCGAGGTGCCCATCATGATCGGCGTCGCCGTGCTGGCACTGCTGGTCCTCGCGGACGGCCACATCGCGCGCTGGGAAGGCGGCCTGCTGCTGGCGGGCCTGCTGGTCTACACCGTTGTCACGGTTCGGCAAGCACGAGCGGCCTCGGCGGCGGGCGGGGACTCCGCTGCGGGCTTCAACGACGAATTGGGCCAGGGAAAGCCGCTGGGGCTGGGCTTGAGCATCGTGGCCGTGCTGGGAGGGTTGGCGGTCTTGGTGGTCGGCTCCCGCCTGTTTGTCGAAGGCGCGGTCACCTTGGCGACCCGCTGGGGCATGAGCCAAATGGCGATCGGCCTGACCATCGTGGCGGTGGGAACTAGTTTGCCGGAACTGGCCACATCCCTGCTTGCAGCGATCAAGCGGCAAGGCGACGTCGCCATCGGAAACATCGTGGGGTCGAACATTTTCAACGTACTGGGCATTCTCGGAGTGGCCGCGCTGTTGCGCCCCCTCAACGCGCCCGATCTGGCCGGGGTCGATCTGGGTCTCATGATGTTGGTTTCCCTCGCCTTGTTGCCGGTGGTCCGCAGCGGCAGCCGGATCAGTCGCGGCGAAGGAGCGGTGTTGCTCGCGCTCTATGGCGGCTACACCTTCTGGTTGCTCCGCCATTCCGCGCCGTAAACCGGATACGCTACGGAGCACGCGGCTCTACCGCGCTGGATCAAACAGGGGCCAAAGCCCTCCTTGTGCCCTTTCGTTTGCGCGCGGGGTCGCCCGAGTCTCTGGCGCTGAGACGATTTCGGGGTCGGTGAATTTCGGGCGTTAAGCCCGAACCGCGACTGGAGGGCGCCGCATTGGGCATCGCTCGTCTGTGTCGCAGGCGCCCCAAGCGGGCAGCGGAACGTGAAACGTTCCGCTGCGACGGATGCGCGACGAAAGCCGGAGCACCGAGGATAAACCGGTGCGGCCGAGTGCCCCCTGCGTATGCCAACGACGGTTCGACGCTCGTCTCGCGTCATTTGCCCCTCGTCTGCTTCGGCTCCGTTCAGGCCGGGGCGGCTGGGCTGGCGCCGAGGACGTAGCGGACGACGTCGGCGGCGGTGTAGCTCTCGGCGTCGCCGGGGAGGAAACGGGCGAGGAGCGACACGTCGTTGCCGGCGGTGAGGATCGGGGGCTCGGCGGAGCCGTTGGCTCGCACCTGGGGCAGGCCGGCGGTGGCGAGCAGGCCGTTGCACAGACATTTGCGGCCGGCGGGGGCGGTGGGATCGCCCTGCTTGCGGATGAAATCCTCGGCGGGTTCGGCGGCGCAACGGTAGCCGATGGAGCCGTCGGCCCGGGCGTAGGCTTCGCGCAGGTAGCCGAGGTCGCAGATGCGGGGGCGGGCGGTGTAGGTCTCGACCGTGGAGAGTGTATTCTCCATCTGGACGACCTTGAAGGGGAAGCCGGTGGGCGAGGCCAGCGGGTCGGTGAAGACGCGGGCCTGGCCGGTCTTGGCGAGGCGGCAGACCTCGCGGCGCAGTTCGGGGCGCACGGCGGATTCCTCGCAGAACGCGAAGGCGGTGCCGATCTGCACACCGGCGGCGCCGAGGGCGCGGGCGGCGGCGAATTTTTCGGGTTCGGCGTACGCGCCGGCGAGCCAGAAGGGCAGGCCGAGCGCGGCGATCTTCGGGAGGTCGGGCACGTCGCGCGGGCCGTAGACGGGTTCGCCCTCGGCGCTGAGCTGGAGCGGACCGCGGGGCGGGGCGTTGTGGCCGCCGGCGAGATCACCTTCGACGATGAAGCCGTCGACTTTGCCGGTGGATTTCTTTGCGAGGGTGATGGCCAGGGTGGCGGAGGAGACGATGGCGAGGAACTGCGGGCGGCGCAGCTGCGGCGCGTTGCCGTCGAAGAAATCGGCGGGGGCGAGGCGCGCGAACGTCTTGTCGGCTCCGGGGGCCGCGCCGACGATATCGATCCCGAGCTCGGCGGGCTGGCCGGCGGCGAAACGATCGAGCACTCCGGGGATTTCGCGGGGGATGCCCGCGCCCATGAGCACGTAGTCGACCCCGGCAAGCATCGCACCGTAGAGCGAGGCGAGGGTGCCGACCTGGATCTTCTCGAGCAGATTGATGCCGACGGGATTGGTGTGGCCCTGCTTGGCGAGGTGGACCTCGACGAAGTTGGCCAAGACGGTGAGTTCGGCGAGGGCGCGGGAGGGTTGCACGCCGGGCATGGCGACGGCCTTGAACGGCGTATCGTCCGCCTTGCCGCCGGGCACGTAGAAGGCAGCGCGGACCCGATCGGCAATCGCGGGCACGGGGAAATGCGCCATGGCGTCGGCCATGTGGCCGCCGGGATCGCCGGCTTGCAACCGGCGCGCAAACACGACGGCGAGCAGCGTGCCGGAAATGACGCCGAGATGGCCGAGCTGGGAAACGGAACGGGCGAGGCGCCAGTTGGAGACGGCGACGCCCATGCCGCCCTGAATGATCAATGGGTGGGACATGGTGGGCATTCGATACTTGCCGCCGGAGCGGCGAGATCTACGCGGCAGAGAGTGGGGCCCAGACTGATCACGCGCGGAACACGTGGGGGGATGAACCTTTTTTCGACCGACGATCGGCCCGGACAGTGGGGGCCGCCGCCGGACAAGGAAAGCGCCAATTTCGTGAACTTCGAGGAAAGGCCGCGCGGGGTGCCGCGGGTTTTCGTCGTGGCGAACAGCGCGGCGCGAAGCGGGTGCTGTCGGCCGCGGAGGTGTGAATTGTCCAACCTCTTGAACGAGCCGTCGTGCTTCGCGCGATGAGGGGCGGTTCCAGTCGGTCTCTCGACGCCCGAGCGAAGCGGCGGTTCAGAGGTCGGTGTGCTTGGTCTTTTCCGTGATGAACTCGCGGATGACGGCCATGCGCTCGCGCACGCGGCGTTCCTCGTCGATGTCATCTTTGGTGCGCTGGGTCTCGATTCGGCGCATGGCCTTGCGCATCTTCGAAATGGCGAGGTTCTGCAGCTGGCGGACGCGTTCGCGGGTGACGTTGAAGAGTTTGCCGACCTCCTCGAGGGTCATCTCGTTGTTTCCCTCGATGCCGAAGCGCAGCTTGATGATGCGCGCCTCGCGTTCTTCGAGGGAGTCGAGCAGGTCCTTGAGATCGCCTTGGATGTTCTTCTCGCGGAGGGTGTCGTAGGGGCTGATCGCGTTTTCGTCGCCGACGATCTCGCCGAACGGGCTGCCGCCCTCCTCGTCGTTGATGGGGGCATCGAGCGAGGCCGGGCGCACGCTCACGGACTTCATGTGCGCGATCTTGTTGGTCGGGATCTGCATCTCGATCGCGATCTCCTCCTCGGTGGGTTCGCGGCCGAACTCCTCGGTGAGGGCGGTGGCGACTTTGCGCATCTTGGAGATCTTGTCGACGAGGTGGACGGGCAGGCGGATCGTCTTCGACTGGTTGGCGAGCGCCCGCTTGATCGACTGCTTGATCCACCACGCGGCGTAGGTGGAGAGCTTGCCGCCCTTGGCGGGGTCGAAGCGTTCGACGGCCTTGATCAGGCCGAGGTTGCCCTCGCTGATGAGGTCGAGGAGCGGGAGGCCGAAATCCTTGTAGTCGTGCGCGATCTTCACGACGAGGCGGAGGTTCGCCTGGATCATGTGGTTTCGCGCCGCGCGGTCGCCGCGCTTGATGCGTTTGGCCAACACGACTTCCTCGGCCGGGGTGAGCAGCGGGGTTTTGCCGATCTCGGCGAGGTACTGCTTGATCGTGCTGCGCTCGGGCTGGACCTCGCGATCGGCGGCGGGCGCGACACGGGTGCTGGCCGGCGGGCGCGGCTCTTCCGCGGGGGCGGGCGGCGGCACCGGTCTGACCGGCGGTGCCGGCTTGGCGGGCGGTGGCGGCGCGATGGCGGGTTTGGCCGCGGTGGGCGACGCGGGAGCAGCAGACCGGGCCTTGGTCTTCGGACGCGATTTTACGATGGAACGGGTCACGACGAGCGGTAGCTGGCGGGCGTGTTGTGAGGAAGGGCGCCCTCGGTTGGGATGTGGGCGCAGGCTAGGCGGCGGTTTTCGGCACGGCGAACACTTTTTGCCGGCCCCGCGAAAAGAAAGTCGGGAACCAGCCGCCGTCACCGCAGGGCCTAACGAAAGAGCGGAAAGGGCGGCGCGGATCGGCGTTTACCGGCGGATACAGACGGGGGTGTCTGTTTGGCGGCGCCGCGGGCCCGCGGTGGGCGGCAAAGGTGGTGAGGCCGGCGAAGGTCGAGCGCCGAGCGACGAGGGCCAAACCACCCGCGAGCGCGGCGCTGGCAAGGTGGGCATCAGCATCGGCCTCCGCCCTACGACGGGACGTCGACCATCATTTCTGACACTCGGCCGATCGGCTACCGCTCAGAACGGGAATTCGTCGCTGGGCCGCGGCGCGGTGGCGGGGGCCTCGATCTTTTGCTCGGCCTGGTTGTGGACGGCTTGTGCGGTGATCCGGATGGCGCGTTCGGGCCGGACCGGGCAGGCGTACTCGCAGGCGCCGCAGCCGATGCACAGTTCCGGGTGCATCTGCGGCAGGCGGAGGTTGCCGGCGTAGGGCACGGTGTTCACGGCCTGGGTGGGGCAGTGCTCCGAGCAGGCGGAGCAGTCGGTGCCGTTCACTGGTACCACGCACTTGCGGTAGTCGATGTGCGCGAGGCCGAGGCGGGTGAGCTTCTTCGCCTCGAGCGCGAGCGGAAGGATCGCGCTGTCGGGGCAGATGTCGGCGCAGCGGGTGCACTCGAAGTTGCAGAACGAGTGGTTGAAATCGAGGCGCGGCTTCATGATGCCGGCGACGCCGTATTCGAGAAACGCGGGCTGGAGGACGTGCGTGGGGCAGGCGCTCACGCAGAGCTGGCAGGCGGTGCAGCGGTCGAGGAAGCGCGCGATGCCGCCCGAGCCCGGCGGGGTGACGGCGTGCCGGGCAAACGGCGCGGGCGGCACCGGCTCCGGCGCGGGGGTGAACGGCAGTTCGGGCGTGGGCGCGGCGGGGGCGGGGGTGGCGGCGAGCAAGGCGCCGACCCCGGTGGTGGCCAACAGCGCGGTGGCGGTGCCGGCAAGGAACTCGCGGCGGGAGGCGCCGCCTTGCGACGGTGCGGTTTCGAGTTTCGGGTTTGGGGTTTCGGGAGCGGACGGATGAATGGTGCCGGTGGCCGGTGCCCGGTGTCCGGTTTCCGGTGACCGGTGGGCGGTGTCCGGGTGCGGGTCTCCGGTTTTTGGTTTCCATTTGAACCGGTGGTGGATGCCGAGCTCGTCGCAGGCGCTCACGCAGTTGTAGCAGGCGACACAGCGGGAGGCGTCGATCGTGCCGGCCCGCAGGTCGATGCACTGCGCCTTGCAGGCGCGGAGGCAATCGCCGCACTTGCGGCAACGCTCCTGGTCGAGCTCCAGCCGCCACGCGCCGATACCGGAGAGCAGGCCGAGCAGCGTGCCGACCGGGCAGACGGTGTTGCAGAAGAGTCGGCCGCGGCGCGCGGCGAGCACGACGACGAGCAGGAGCATCGCGGCGGGGAGGGCGAGCGCGCCGACGGCGGCCCACTGCGGCGGCACGCGGTAGAGGGCCTCGATCCCGGCGGCGTTGGCGGGGCCGACGAGCCAGTTGTTGACGATGGTCGCGAGCGGCCGGAAGAGCATCGAGCCGAAGCGGCCGAAGATGCTGTAGGGGTCGAGCAATGTCAGCGTGAGGCCGGCCCAGCCGGCGGCGATGCCGGCGGCCGTGGCCCAGAGGAAGCTCTGGCGCACCCAGGTCGCGGGCTGGGCGTAGCGGAGCAGGAGCGGTTTCCGGCGGATCCAGTCGGCGACGCGCGCGACGGCGTCCTGGAACAGGCCGAGGGGGCAGAGCACCGAGCAGTAGATGCGGCCGAACGCGAGCGTCGCCACGAGGATGGCGAGCACGGCGACAATGGCCGAGGCGCCGGTCGCGAACGCGAGTGCGGCCGGCACGAACTGCACCGAGGCCACGGCGTGCGAGAGCGAGGCGTCGACGAGGCCGCGGAAGTCGGCGAAGGCCGTGACGAAGAGCGCAAGAACGGCGATGGCGACGGTCGCGCGGGTGTATTTGAGCCAGTGGCGGCGCATGATCCGGAGTGGGGAGGCTCGGGGAACGGGAAAGAAAAGAGGGCGCCGGCGCCGAAGCGCGAAGAGCTGAACGGCGGCGCCGTTCAGCTACGAAGGAAACGCTTCGCGCCGAGCGCTGGCGGGCTCAGCTGAGCTTGATCCGGCGGACGTCGGCAGAGGCGAAGTCCATCGAGCCGAGCTTGAGGTCGGCCGCGAGCTGGATGTGCGGGACCTTGGCGAGGTCGTAGTTGAGCAGCTTGGCCGCGGCGGCGTCGATCAACACGGGGTCGGCGGAGGCGAGCAGGGCGCGCATCTCGACGCAGTCCTCGACGGATTTGCCGCGCGGGCCGTTGCGGACCATCGGGTGGTAGGCGTCGACGATGTTGAGGTCGGGCTTCCGCAGGGTGAGGAAGTCGGCGATCGTCTGCTGCAGGTCGACGTTGTGATAGACGCCACGGTCCCAGACGCAGCCCATGAGGTTCTTCATGGCGGCGGTCATCTGGGCGCCGCCGTGGTGCTTGAGGACGGGGACGTTGATGAAGACGTCGGACTCGAGCACGAGCTGGTGGACTTTGGCGCTCTTGAGTTTCACGCCACGGGGGATGGCGGTCTCGCGGTAGAGCGACTCGTCCTTGCCGTTGATGAGCTTGGCGCCGGCGGCGCGCGCGGCGGCTTCGATGCCGCTGTTGGCGTAGGCGCGCTGCCACTGGTCGCAGGTGTTGTCGAAGATGGAGACGGACTTGGCGCCGGCTTGGAGGCAGAGCTCGGTGAGGCGGGCGACGATGGCGGGGTGGGTGTTGGCGCCGCGCTCGGGCGAGGCGTCCCAGCCGATGTTGGGCTTGATGAGCACGGTCTGGCCGGGCTTCACGAAGGTGGCGATGCCGCCGAGGGCCTCAAGGGCCTTGTCGAGCATGGTCACGCGATCGGCGTCGCGCACGGCGACGAGGATGGGGCGGGGACCGGACGGCGCGGCGCCGGGCGCGCCGGCGGTGACGGTGACGGACGGCTCGGCGGCGAAGAGGCCGCCGAGTTCGAGCAGGGAGGCCGTGGCGCCGAGGGCGAGGCCGGTTTTGAGGAAGTCGCGACGATTGTTCATGGCAGGGGATGGAGGCGCGGGAGACGGGACGCGGGCCCGGGGTGGAACGTTGGCGGAGTGTACCCCGGGGCGGGAGGCGCGCCCCCGCATCCGTTGGCGAAAGCACGGCGGAAATTGCGCTCGAGCCCGGGGGACGTGCGCAGCGACGGCAGGTTATTGCGGTGGGACCGCGGCGGGGCCGACGCGGGCGAGCGGCAGGCGAATCCAAAATATGGTGCCATCGGTGAGGCTGGAGGAGAAGCCGACCTCGCCGCCGAGGACCCGCTCGCCGAGGAGGTGGGCGCCGAAGGTGCCGAGGCCGCGGTCGGGCCCTTTGGTCGAAAACGAACGTTGGAAGATCTGGAGCTGGTGCTCGGGCGGGATCTCGCCGGGGTTGTGGACGTGGAACTCGATGCAGTCGTCCAAGGCCCGCACGCCGAGCGTGACGGTGTCGCCGGTGCGCGTGGCCTCGAGGGCGTTCTTGAGGAAGTTGCCGACGACCCGCGAGAGGATGACGCCGTCGGTGCGGATGGTCGGGGCCTCGGGATCGGTGCGCACGGCGATCGTGCGCCCGAGGGCGACGGAGTGGTGGCGGTAGAGCTCGCGTAATGTCTCCAAGAACACCGGCGGCTCGCAGAGCTGGTCGTGGGCGCGCAACTCGCCGGCTTCGGCGGCGGCGAGGCTGGCCTGGAGATCGATCTCCTCGAGGAGTCGGCGGGCGAGGCGGGCGACGGTGTCGGCGAGCGGTTTGCGCTCCGGGTCGCCGGCGGCGGCCTCCTGTTCGGCGAGGAACTCGGAGAAACCGATGATGCCGCCGGTGGTGTTGCGCACGTCGTGGAAGAAGAGCCGCTCGAGGGCGCGCCGGCGGTTCTCGGCGCTGGTGTCGATCGCGCTGACGAGGAGGAGGCGGTGCGAGCCGGCGTCCCACGGTGCGGCGCGGATGCGCAGGTCGACGGCCTGGCTGTCGGTGCGCAGGATGCGGCACTCGTCGTAGGCGACTTCGCCGCCGAGGGCGGAGAGCTGGCTGCGCCGGCCGCCGCAGACGAGGCAGAACGGGCTGGAGCCGCAACCGTCGGGCGCGCCGGCCGCGCGGACGCAGTGCAGGGCTTCGCCGAAACGGTGGCCGATCAGCTCCGCGGCGGAAGCGACACCGGCGGCGCGGCAGAACGCCTGGTTGGCAAAGAGAATACGTCGGTTGGCGTCGGCGATGACGTAGAACTCGTGGAGGACGTCGAGCAACGGGAGCGCGGCGCGGAGCTCGGACGGCAGATCGGTGTCGAGCGACGCGGGCGGGGACTCGGTGGTGGTGGGGACCATCTTAGATGGGAAACATCGGACCGCCGGACGCCGAGTTGAGGGCGATAGGGCGGGGACCAACGGCGCCGCTCAGCCCGCCGCGGTGGCCGCGTGGGGCCCGTCCTGCTGTTGCCGGTAGTACTGGAGGATGCCGAGTGCGATGGCGCAAAGGACGGTGCAGAACGCGAAGACTGCACGGTAGCCGAACGCTTGGGCGAGGGCGCCGAAGCACAGGTAGCCGGCGATGCCGCCGGCGCGCATGGCGTTGGCGTAGAGATTCGTGGCGGTGCCCACTTGGTCGGGCAGGAAGTTTTGGAAGAACGTGATCGCGATGCCGGAGGTGACGGCGACGATTGCGGCGCTGATCACCTGCAGCGGGTAGATGTGCCACGGCGCGTCGACGACGCAGAGCCCGGCGTAGTAGACTACGGAGAGCAGGAACGAGAGCCGGATGAGGCGCCCGTGGTCGCCCTTGGTGGCGAGCAGGCCGAAGAAGAACATGAACGGCAGCTCGAAGACCGGGGCGACGCTGTAGATGATGCCGACGTGCCCCTGGTTGCCGCCGAGCGTCTCGGTGACGAGCATCGGCAGGTTGCTCATCGAGATCGTGGTCGCGGTGAAGATGAGCACGAAGGCGATGAAGTGCGCGAGCACCACGGGACGGGTGAGCGCCCGGCGCAGCGGCAGGGGCGGCGCGCCGGGGCTGCCGGCGAGGGGCGGCGCGTGCGGCACGAAGCGCAGCACCGCCAGCAGGAACAGGCCGAACACCGCCGCGGCGACGAGGAACGTGCCCCGGTAGCTGTAATGGATGTTCACCCACGAAGCGAGCGCCGGCCCGACGGTCCACGAGAGCGCGAAGAACAGCCGGAAGACGTTCATGTAGAGCGGCGTCTCGGTCGGGGAGACCTCCGAGCGGCTGAGCATCTCGCGGGCGTGGGCGAAGAGCTGGGAGAATGTGATCGAGGAGAGGCCGAGCACGACGGAGCCGATGACGGTGAGCCAGACGACATCGCGCACGAACGCGTAGCCGAGGTAGCCGGCGGTGCCGCACACCGCGCCGAGCACCAGCATCGAGCGGCGGGAGAACCGGGTGTCGGACCAGTGCGCCAGGAGCGTGCTCAGCACGATGGCCGCCACGGAGGTGATCGTCATGAAGACGCCGAAGACGAGATTGCTCATGCCCACTTCCTGGGTACCGAAGAGCGACATGAAGGGGCCGACGAACGAGTACGCGAGCCCGAGCAGGACGTTGCAGAGCAGGAGTGCGAGGAAGCTGCGGTTGCGCAGGAGGATGCGGGCGGTCTGGAGGAAACGGTGCATGGCGGGGGAGCGGCACGGGATTCTCGGCCCGCTCTGGCGGTGCGCGAGCGCCAAGGCGGCGGCGGCGCGACGGCGGTGGGTGATTAATGAGGCTCGCGGGACAGGCCGGCGCTCGCGGGTGGGCGCGCTTGCCTCCCCCGAACGCGTCGGGATTCCCGACTGCGGCGGGCTGGTCGGAGGCCGGTCGGCGGCCCCGGGCCGTGGGCCACACCCGGGTTGCAGAAGGCGCTCCGCCACGCCATCCTCCCGCCATGCCCACCGCCATTGTCCTCCTGAAGACCGACCGTCGCAAAGTTACCGGCATCGCCGAGAAGATCCTCGAGATCCCGGCTGTGACCGACGTCTATTCGGTGTCCGGCCGCTACGATCTGCTCGCGATGATCCGGTGCGAGTCGGTCGACATGATCGAGTGCGTGATCACCGATGCGTTGCTCAAGACCGACGGGATCGTCGACAGCGAGACGCTGTTTGCCTTCCGCAGCTACGACAAACGCGAGGCCGGCCGGGCGGTGGATGTCGATTGAGGCGAGTCGCCGTAGAACGGACAGGTCACAGAGGCAGAGGAGCTGGGGATGGAGAGCACAGAGTGGGACCTGGTGAGACGGAAGTCTGATCCATCCTGCCAACTCACCGAGAGGGTGAGCCTCGCCATCGACTGAATTTCCTCTGAACTCTCGGCGTTCTCCTGCCTGACCTCAGTGTCCAACTGCTTCGTTTAAGGTGAGCGGGTCGCTTCGGACGAGAGTCGGGCGTCGAGGAACGAGGGCCAAACCGTCGATGGGCGATCGGCGTCGTTGGGCCGTGCGGATCTTCTCGTTCCCCGAGGCGCTCGTCGCTCCTCCGCTCGACGGGCGACTGATGACGCGCGACGAAATTCCCCCTTGCTTTCGCCCGGGGCGGTCCTTTTTCTGCCCGGCTCCCATCATGCAGAAGACCAAGAAGTCCATCGCCAAGCGGTTCAAAATTTCCGGCACCGGAAAGCTGATCCGCCGCACTCCGGGCTTCCGTCACCTGCTTGCCTCGAAGAGCACGAAGCAGAAGCGTCGTGCCTCCAAGGACA
This sequence comes from Opitutaceae bacterium, assembly GCA_023269585.1. GTDB lineage: Bacteria > Verrucomicrobiota > Verrucomicrobiia > Opitutales > Opitutaceae > CAJCBL01. The sequence continues at coordinate 21,857 of JAHFTC010000034.1, read as the reverse complement.
AGCTCGTGTCTCCTGGCCATGCCGAGGCGCTCCTCCGTGGGCTCCCGCACGGCCTCTAATCCCGGAACAACCCTAACTGATCAGGCGGGTAACTCCCGTAGGCGACCTGCCGATCCTTAACCAACACATCACAACATGCCTCGTGTCACCAACAGCCCGGCCTCCCGCAAGCGCCGGAAGAAAGTCCTGAAGCAGTCGAAGGGCTACTTCGCCAGCAAGTCCAAGCTTTTCCGCTACGCCAAGGAGGCGCTCGATCACGCCCTCCAGTACGCGTACGACGACCGCAAGAAGAAGCGCTCCAACGCGCGCGCCCTCTGGATCGTGCGTCTGAATGCCGCCTGCCGCAACGCCGGCATCAGCTACAGCCGCTTCATCGAGGGTCTCAAGGCCGCCAACATCCTCCTCGACCGCAAGGTCTTGGCCGACATGGCCGTCCGCGACGAAGCCGGTTTCGCCGTCGTCGTCGAGCAGGCCCGCGCCGCGCTCGTCGCCAAGGCCGCCAAGGCCTGAGTCGAGCGACTCGATCGTTTTTCTCTCCAAAGGCCGGGCCTCGTGCCCGGCCTTTTTGCTGGGCGGATGTCGCGTTGTCCTCTGTTTGGGCCGGCGACAAGGGCCTTTAGCCAGGGACGCTGACCCCGGTCCGAACCACTGGGATCGCCGATCCCTGCGACAGGAAGACCGGAGACGATGACCACGGAATGCACGGAGTGCACGGAATGCGGAGGCTCGTATCGGTGCAGTCTGTGCAATCAGTGGTTTCTCCCGTCGTGGTGGATGCCCCGTACTGTAGCCGTGGGCGCTGACCCCGGTCCGAGATGCCGACAGGGTAGGGACGGCGCTCCGAGCAATCCGCAACCGTGAGCCTGCCGGAGGCGCAATCGCGCCAGCCTCGGGCCGGGCGAACGGGCGTTCGGGAGAAACGTCCGTGCCTCGCCCCGTCTGCAGACCAACCTGCCGCTGGAGGGCGGCGCGGTGGCGGCGTTGTTTCAGATCTTCCGCCGGCTTGCTGCCGGACGGTGGGAGGCTAGGGTGCGGGCCATGAGCAAAGCGGAAATCCTCGGCGAGCTGCCGAAACTCTCGCGGGAAGAGCGCCGCGAGATTCTCGACCGGCTCTGGGCGTTGGAGGAGGATTCCGGTCCGAGTGAGGGCGAGCGCCGACTGTTGGAGGAAGCGCTGAGTTGTCGCCGCTGTTTCACACCGCGCACGAGTTGATCTCTGAGCTTCGGGTGCTTGATGAACAGAGAAGGAATTAGTGCCGACTGCGGGGGCGCTTTGTGGCTCGGCCGTTCCTGATTTCCTGAGTTCCAGATAGGCCGGAATCAGGAGACAGGAGCCATGCGGTGGCCTGCCCCTGACGCAATAACCCGGCGGGGGAGGGCAGCGGCTGGGCGCCTTCGGGGTGGACAGGCCGCCGCCGGTGGGCCGAAGCTCCGCCTTCGAGTCCTTACCTCCATGCAATACGGCCATTTCGACGACAAAGCCCGCGAGTACGTGATCACCCGCCCGGACACCCCCCGTCCGTGGTCCAACTACCTCGGCTCGACCGAGTACGGCGCCATCATCACCAACCACGCCGGCGGCTACTCGTTCTACAAGAGCGGCGCCACCGGGCGTTTCCTGCGCATGCGGTTCAACAGCACGCCGCTCGATCAGCCCGGCCGGATGTTCTACCTCCGCGACCAGGAGGACGGCGATTTCTGGTCGGCCGCGTGGCAACCCGTCGCCAAGCCGCTCGCGAAATACAAGTCCACCTGCCGCCACGGCATGGGCTACACCACGATCGAGAGCCGCTACGCCGGCATCGTGAGCGAGGCCACCTACTTCGTGCCGAAGGGTCAGACTTTTGAATACTGGCGCCTGAAGCTGACCAACAAGACCAAGAAGGAGCGCAAGCTCTCGGTCTTCACCTACTGCGAGTTCGCCAACCTCTGGCACACCGCGCAGGACCTGATCAACCTCCAGTACTCGCTCTTCATCACCCGCGCCACGCTTGAGGACGGCATCCTCGGTGTGACCTGCAACCCGAACTTCGACTTCGACGGCAAGGACCTCACCAGCTGCAACCGCACCTGGATGGCCCTCACGGGCACACCGCTCGCCGGCTACGAGACGACGCGTGAGCGTTTCTGCGGCACGTATGGCGGCTACGCGGCGCCCGAGGTCGTGGTTAACGGCAAGTGCTCCAACTTCCTCGCCGAGGGCGACAACGTCGTCGGCGGTCTCCAGGGCGACGTGACGCTGGCCCCTGGCGAGAGCCGCGAGCTCATCGTCATGCTCGGCCTCGGCACCGTGGGCAGCCACGGCAAGGCGACCGTCGCCGAGTTCGGCAACAGCGCGCGTTGCGAGGAGGAGTTCCAGAAGCTCGTCGCGGAAAAACACGCGCCGCTGGCCAACCTCAAGGTCGAGACGCCGGACGCGGAGTTCAACTCCATGGTCAACGTCTGGAACGCCTACAACGCGCTCATCACCTACGCGTGGTCGCGTTCGGCCTCGCTCGTCTACAACGGCGAGCGCGACGGCCTCGGCTTCCGCGACACCGTGCAGGACATGCTCGGCGCGATCCCGCTCCTGAAGGACGGCGTGCAGCAGCGCCTCGAGCTCATGCTCACCGGCCAGCTCGCCAACGGCGGCGCGATCCCGGTGATCAAGCCGTTCTCGCACCAGCCCGGGAAGGAGCCGCCGCCTCCGGATGAAGAATACCGCTCCGACGATTGCCTGTGGTTCTTCAACGCGATCCCGGCCTTCGTCGCCGAGACGGGCGACCTCGATTTCTACAATAAGGTCCTGCCGTACGCCGACCAGGGCGAGGCAACCGTGCTCGGCCATCTGCGCCGCGGTCTCGAGTTCAACCTCGAGCGCACCGGCCGCAACGGCCTGCCCTGCGGCCTCGCCGCCGACTGGAACGACTGCATCAAGCTCGGCTACAAGGGCGAGAGCGTGTTCGTCGCCTTTCAGGTCCGCCTCGGTCTCGACGTCTATGCCGGCATCGCGGACAAACTCGGCAAGCCCGAGGAAGCAGCGTGGGCCCGCGCCGAGTTGGCCCAGCTCGACGCGAAGATCCAGGCCGTGTGCTGGGATGGCGAGTGGTTCATCTGGGCCATCGGCCAGGACGGCACCGTCTACGGCACGAAGGACTTCGCCGAAGGTCAGGTCTATATGAACACGCAGGTGTGGGCCGTCATGTCCGGCGCCGCCACGCCCGCGCAGGCAAAGCAGGCTCTCAAGACGATGAAGGAGAAGTGCGCCACGCCGTTCGGCGTCGCGCTCTGCGATCCCCCGTTCATCAAGGCGAACCCGGAGATCATGAAGGCCACGCTCTTCAATGCGGGCATCAAGGAGAACGCCGGCATCTTCTCGCACACCCAGAGCTGGGGCGTGATCGCCGAGATCATGCAGGGCAACGGCGACCAGGCGTGGGAGTACTACCGCGCGTTCATGCCGGCCGCCTACAACGACCGCGCGGAGATCCGCCAGGTGGAGCCCTACGTGCACTGCCAGACCACGTACTCAAAGTACAACGTCAACTTCGGCGCCTCGCGCGTGCCGTGGCTCTCCGGCACCGCCTCGTGGGCCTACTACTCCGCCACGCACTGGGTGCTCGGCGTGCGTCCGGAGATCGAAGGCCTGCGCATCGCCCCGTGCATCCCGAAGGCGTGGCCCGGTTTCAAGATGACGCGCACCTTCCGCGGCAAGCGCGTGAAGATCGAGGTGCAGAACCCCAGCGGCGTCTGCAAGGGCCTGAAGTCGCTCACGATCGACGGCGTGGCCGTCGAGGGCGAAGTCGTCCCGACGGAGAAGATCCGGCACAACTCGAAGATCGTCGCGATCCTCGGGTGATGGTGCGGCAGGTAGGGACGCCGCTCCGCCGGCGTCCGTCTCCGCAAGATTCCCCAGGCGCACCGCTTCTCGCGGTGCGCCTTTTCTTCTACTCAATTTCTCCGCGCCTCCGTGTAGCCACGTTTGTGAGAACGTGGGTGCATCGGGTTTTCGGCCCGCCAACCTATTCCTGCCGTTTGCGCCAATAGTCCGGGTGTCGGCTGTGATGTTTGCAGGCCAAGATCTCGATCTGGTCCGCCTTGAGCCGGTAGTAGAGTCCGAAGGGGAAGCGATGGAGCAGGTAGCGCCGAACGCCGCGGCCGATGATCGGCCAGCATTCCGGCAGCGCCCGGATCGCCTTCACCGCCTCGTCGATTTCGACGAGATACTGCGCCCCGAGCCCAACGACGCGTTGCTCGTAGTAGCGGGCCGCCTCTGCGATCTCCGCCGTCGCCGAAGGATGGTGGATGACGCGCCTCACAGCGAGCGCCGCAGTTCTCGCATCACATCCTCATGCGGTTTGCCCTTCACCGCGCCACTGTCCAATTCGTCGGCTCGTTGGGCTGATTCCTCGACGGCTTGGGCCTCGTCCGACTCAGGGAGTTCCCGGTCGATGCTCACCCACAAGGCTTGGGCGAGCAGAACGCGTTCGCTCATCGGAAGGGCCAGTGCCGCCGCGGTGATCTGGTCGGTGGACATGGCCGCACCATAGACGGAGCCCGCAAGCGGTCAACGACCCGGTCCGCCATGCGGGCAAGCTCTCCGGGCATCCCCAAGGTCCCCCCTGAGGCGGACCGAAGAATGCTGAGTGCAGAAGGTTAGGGCGGCTCTCTCATCGATTCTGCCGAACGGCAGAACGAACCGCCCGCCTCCCTGTAGCCGCGTTCGTGAGAACGCTGACCCTGTGGCTGGGGGCGCCGACCCCGGCCGAGCGGTGTGATGCGCGAGTGTTCCGCTCCAGAACGCCGGTCTCACCGCGGCCGGCTACAGCAAACCGATCCGGTTCTTCCTGCGCCGCGCCCACTTATCTGGCCAATCGCCAACCCGCGATGCGCGGATTGTGCTGGGTATTGGCGAAGCGGATGGCCCCAAGTGTTCGGAGTACAGGAGCTCGCTTGCTGGTCGCACGGGTGGGTGAATTGATTCGCTCAGATCCCGGTGCTGTGTCTGTATTGAAGAAACAATCCCGCTTACTCCGATGTCTGCTCGCCGCTCCCCAAGGTTCACCCTGTCCGCGTTGCATCGATATTGCCTGCTGCTGTGTTTGATTTGGGCGTCGGTCTTGGCTCCTGCCTTGGCGGCAGACCGCACGCTTGTTCTAAAAGCGGAGGGGCAGGGCACGATCACGATGGATCCAGCGGGACGCGACATGGGTGAGGGCACCTTTAGCTATCCCGAGGGTTCAACAGTCGCGTTGAAGTTCAAGGCTGATGCCGGGTGGTATATTGCTACGGCCAAATCTGCGTACGAAGGCGCGGCCTTTGATCTATTTACGCAACGGGTGCTGCTGGAGTACATGAAGCCGCCCTCCATCAAACACGAGTTCACGATTCCCTTGGACATGGATGGAGACAAAATCATCACAGGGGTCTTTTCGAACAATCCGATCGCTCCTGCATTCACCCAACAGCCGTGGAACCGAGCCGCACAACCCGGTCAGGAAGTACGCTTCAGCGCCGAGGCGGACGGTATTCCCGCGCCGACCTACCAATGGCAGAAGAATGGAATCGATATAGACGGAGCCACGCAGAAGGAGCTTTCGATCCCCTCGGTGGGTTCGGGGGACGCGGCCACTTACCGATGTGTGGCGCGCAACTCGATGGGGGCCACGAACAGCAACGACGCAGTCTTGCAGATTTCCGATGCCGTGCGCTTCGAGCTGGACTTCACCTTTTCGGGTTCGGGAACGGTGACGTTCGATCCCAGTGGCAGCCCCGGCGCCGATGGCAAGATCGCGTTTCTTGGTGGGACGCAGGTCTCTGTGACCGTCGAAGCGGCGCCAGGTTGGCGGATCTATTCGATGAATTATGTTTCGGGTGCACCAGTCGGGGCGCCGTGGGACAGCTTCACCGCGGTATTGTACCTGACGATGTTGAACACGGTACCCTGTACTAGCTTCCGCACGAGCGACTGGATTCCTCCCGTGTTCCTGCTGATGGACCGGGACAAGGGGTTTCACGTGGAGTTTGTGCCTCTGGACTATGTCCCGCCGTCGCCCGTTGCCCCGTCGTTCACGTTTCAACCACAGAACCAAGTGGTCGTGGTCGGCGGCAACACCAGTTTCACCGCACTCGCTGTCGGCAACCCGGCGCCGTCCTATCGATGGCAGGTGAGCACCGATGGTGGAACCGTATGGATCAACATCGCGGACGATGAGCTCTACTCGGGGGTGACTACGACGACCTTGTCGATCACCGGTGTGACGGAGGCCATGAACGGGTATCAATACCACTGTTGCGCCCTCAACTCGGCTGGCATTCCGATTTCGATGCCGGCTACACTGACGCTGGTGCGGGATTTGGCCTCCTGGCGGCAGCAGTATTGGGGCACCACGGCCGATGCGGGCCCTGCTGCGAACCACGCGGATCCCGATATCGATGGACGCTGCAATCTGCTCGAGTACGCACTGGGTTCGGTGCCGACGATGGCGGATTCGGGCAGGCCAGCTGACGTGGGTTCCGTGACCGATGGAGCGGGCACGTACCTCACGCTGACCTTCAACCGCATCGCCGACCCGACGCTGACGTACACGGTTGAGGCGAGCGACGATCTCACCACCTGGTCCGCGATCGGGACCAGCACCGGCGCACAGAACGTCGCGGGGCCGGTCGTGGTGACCGATAGCGAAACCGTGGAGAACCATCCCCGCCGCTTCCTGCGGCTGCGCGTGAGCAACTGACAGGGGTGGTGTCCCGCGTAGCGGGAGAGTCTCGCTTCCGCTCGGGCCGTAGCCGCGTTCGTGAGAACGCGGTTCCGGTGGCTGGGCGCACTGTAGCCGGGGGCGCCGAACCCGGCAGAACGGCGCATGGCGCGAGCGCCGCGCGAGGCCGGCCTTACCGCGGCCGGCTACAGTTTATCCAAAGCGCACCACTCCCGCGTGGTGCGCTTCTCGCGACCGTGGTTCATTGCGGTATCGACAGCATACGCACCTCCTCGTTCACTCGCCCCATGTGGAGGCGTTTCTTTGCTGGTCTCGTCGGGTTGTGGGTTCTCGGGCTTGCCATGGCCGAGCTGCCCGCCGGGAGCGAAGCGAGCCCCACCCGGGGTGACCGGTCACCGGCCGCGCAGTTCGTGTTGCCGCCCGGCCGGGGTGCCGCACCGAAGTCGCCAGCGGCGACTCGCGTGATTGTGCGGCTGCGGGAACGGCCCGCTCCCGTGGGCTCGACCGCGACGGTCCAGGCGGCGCTCGCGGAACCGCCGTTCGCTTCCCTGCTTTCGAAGCATGCGGCGCGGGCGGCAGTTCCGGTGTTTCGGGAAAACGTCCGCGCCCGGCGGGAGTCGGGGCGGTCCGTTGCGGAGCAGGCGGAGGCGCAGCGCCGGCGTTTTCCTGTGCGCGCGCAACGCGCTCCGGCCGGCGCGGTGGCTCCTGATCTCGCCAACACCGTGGTGCTGAACCTGGACCATCTCTCGGCCGCGGAAGTGGCGGAGACGGTGCGTTCGCTCCAGGCCGATCCCGACGTCCTCTATGCCGAAGAGGACCAGGTGGTGCGTATTCAGTACGTGCCCAACGATCCGTTCTACTCCTCCTCCGGCCATTGGGGGCAGGGGTTCGACGACCTCTATGGGTTGAAACAGATCGGTGCGGCGCAGGCGTGGGACACGACCCGGGGGCAAGGGGTCGTTGTTGCCGTCATCGATACCGGCATCGACTACAACCACCCCGATCTCGGCGCGAACATCTGGACGAATCCCCGCGAGATTCCCGGCAACGGCATCGACGATGACGCCAACGGCTATGTCGATGACTCACGGGGGTGGGATTTTGTGGGTCCCAACTATAAGTCATCCGTTCCGGACAACGATCCGGGCGATGTCTCCGGACACGGAACCCATGTCGCGGGGACAGTTGCGGCCGTGGGGGATAACAATCTGGGAATCGTCGGGGTGGCGTGGAACGCCAAGGTCATGGCAGTGCGGGCACTGGATGATGACGGGTACGGCACCGATTCCATGTTGGCGGAGGCGATCGTCTATGCGGCGGACAACGGCGCGGATGTCATCAACGCCAGCTGGGGCCGGAGGGGGACGTCGCAGGTCCTGGCCGATGCCATCGCCTATGCCCATTCCCTTGGCGTGGTCTTTGTGGCGGCGGCGGGCAACGACAGCATCGATGCGGGGGAGTTCGTGCCGGCCAATGTGGCCACTGCGATCGCGGTCGCCGCAGTGGGATCCAACAACGCACTGGCCCATTTCTCGAACCGGGGCGCCAAGATCGAGCTGGCCGCGCCGGGCGTCGACATCCTCTCGTTGGAGTCCGGGACGGGCGGTTACATCACTTCGAGCGGCACCAGCATGGCGGCGCCCCACGTGAGCGGAGCCGCCGCGCTGATCCTCTCGATGCATCCCTCCTACACGCAGGAGCAGGTGCGCCAAGCCTTGCGCTTCTCCGCGACCGACTGGGGACCGCTCGGCCGGGATTCTTCCTTCGGCTATGGGTTGGTGAACCCGGCGGGGGCGTTGACGGTCACCAGCCCGCTCGGAGTTCAGCTCGTGGCCCCCGTTCGGGAGGGCGAGGCGATCTTAGCGGTGACAGTTCTGTCGGGCACCGCCGCCGGTGTGGGCTTCGATCGCTATGTGCTGGATCTCGGGCGTGGTGAGAATCCGGAGCAATGGACGGTTCTGCGCCAGAGTTCCGTGAGCGTGGTGAATGGGCCGCTGGGCACCTTCGACCCTACCGTGCTCCCGGACGGCCTGTATTCGGTGCGTTTGCGGGCGTACGACCGGTCGGGCCGGAGCTTCGCCGATGTGCTGCGGGTCCGCGTGGGCTACCTTGAGCTCACCTGGCCCGCGGCGCCGCGGCATCCATCGCAGGCGGCGGTGGTGAAGGCCGGGCTGGCGCACTCCATCACCGGCTCCGCGCGCGGACCGAGTTTCCAGCGCTTCCGGCTCGAGTGGGCGCCAGGCGCCGAGGCGGTCTCGGGTTGGTCGACGGACGGTCTGGCCCCGGTCGGGGGCGGGCTGGCTCCGGTCGCGAACGCCGCGCTCGGCACGTGGACTCCCCCTCCCTCCGCCGGACTCTACACACTTCGGCTCACGGTGGAGAACGCCGGGTTCGCCAGTGTCGCGACGACGATGGTCTATGTGGAGCCGGCGCTGCTCTCGGGCGCGTGGCCCCGGGGCGTGGGCACCTTCTCTCCCGAACACAGTGCGCTGCCCATGCGGCAGCCCGACGGCAGCACGCGGTTTCTGCTGTGCGGTGCCGCGAGTGCCATGGGTTCGGTGTACCGCTCCATCGCGCTCGATGGCTCGATGATCACAGTGCCGCTGGCCCATGGCTCCGAGAAGCAGCCCTGTGTCGGCAATCTCGACGGCCGGCCCGGCGACGAGGCGGTCGTGCCCGATGCTCTGGCGCTCAAGATCTTCTCCGGCGATTTGACCTTGATCCGGTCGATCACGGCGGTCGAGCCACGTGTGTTTGGGGTCGATCAACCGGTGCTGGCCGATCTCGATGATGACGGCGTGCCGGAGATCATCGCTCCCGCGCGGGACACGCAGTCCCCCACCGGAGACTCCTACCGGGCCTCCGGAGCACTCCATGTGTATCGGGCCGATGGATCGCTGTTCTCCCCGAACTACCCGCTGCCGATCATCTCGCCGCTCGACCCAAGCGGGGATTTCGGCCGGGTGCACGTGGTGGCGGTCGATCTGGACGGCAATGGGCGCAAGGAGATCGTGATGGCGATCACAGCGGGGGACTGGTCCGGCTACACCTTGCAGGCCTACAATGCGGATGGCTCACCGTACGCGGGTTTTCCGGCGGTCTCGTTCTCCTACGAAGGACCGCTGCCGCAGGTCTCGTCACCGGCTGCGGTAGAGTCACTGGCCGCAGCAGATCTGGACCGCGACGGGAGCAGCGAACTCGTCGTGGTGGAAGTGTCGGTGGTTGGCATGGTCTTGATGCGGGTGGTGAACAGCACGGGCGGCGTGCGCCCGGGATGGCCGCTCGAGGTTCCCGCGGAAACCGCGGTGGCGATTGGAGACATTGATCGGGATCAGCGTAATGAGATCGTGGTCGCTTCGGCGCTTGAGGTGCAGATCCTGCGGGATGATGGGACCCGGTGGGGGCCATCCTGGAATCTCCAGGGGGCGAGTCTCGGCCAACCGGTGCTCGCGGATGTCGACGGAGACGGCTATCTCGACATTTTGGCCGTCGGATCGAACGTCTGGTTGAGCGGAGGCGGTGAGTACGTCTCGGTCTATCTTGTCGCCTTGGGACGCGACGGCGCGGAGCTGGGCCGATGGCCGCTGCCCGGAATCGACGGGATGCAGGCGGCGCTTGGGCTGCCGCTGGCGGGCGATTTCAACGGTGATGGAACGATGGAGATGGCGGCAACCTATCCATTGCGCAAAGACGGGGGCTACATCGGTTGGCAAAATGACGGGGCCCTGACGGTTTTGACCACCGGAACCCCGTCCGCGAACTCCCCGTGGAGCTGCAACAATCTCGATCCGCAGAACACGCGGACGCTCCGGGAGCCTTTCGCGTCGCCGTCGATCACCACGCAGCCGCAGAACCAGCGGCTGCCCGCGATGAACGGGGTGAGCTTCTCGGTGGCCGCGGACGGGTACCCGGCCCCGACCTATCAATGGCAGATCGGCGCCGCGGGAGGGGCGGAGTGGACCGACCTCGCCGACGGGGGCATGTACGACGGTGCGCGACGAAGGACTCTGGCTCTCGCCGGGGAGGTGCCCGCGGACCTGGATGGCCGGCGTTTCCGTTGCGTCGTCCGGAATCGTCTGGGCGCGGTCGTTTCGGAACCAGCGCTGCTTTCGACCGGCGAGCAGCTCGCGTCGTGGCGCCAACAGTACTTCGGCACCACGGCCAATGCAGGCCCGGCCGCGAACGACGCGGATCCCGATCTCGATGGACGCTGCAATTTGCTCGAGTACGCACTGGGTTCGGTGCCGACGATGGCGGATTCGGGCAGGCCAGCTGACGTCGGTTCCGTGACCGATGGAGCGGGCACGCACCTCACGCTGACTTTCAACCGCATCGCCGATCCAACGCTGACGTACACGGTTGAGGCCAGCGACGACCTCACCAACTGGTCCGCGATCGGGACCAGCACCGGCGCACAGAACGTGGCAGGCTCGGTCGTGGTGACGGATAGCGAAACCGTGGAGAACCATCCCCGCCGCTTCCTGCGGCTGCGCGTGAGCAACTGACTGTTCCTTGCGCGTGCCGTGGCTGTCCGGCACTTCCGCGTTCCTTGCGAGGTTCAGCAAGGGGCCGAGCCGGACCTCCGCTCCTTCGGGAGGTGGCACTGAGTAGAATCCGCTGCCGCTGACGCTGCCCGGTCGGTCGGTTCACGACCGGGTCGTCGCCTCTCGCTCGAAGACCGGAATCCCGACCCGGGCGATGTGTGCGGCGACCTCGGGATCGAGCGCCTTGTCGTGGACGATCAGGCTGAATTTGTAGGGCAGCAGTTGGTCGTCGAGGGCGTCGTAAACACGGCCGACCACGCGCCAGTCGAGCGCCACGCCTTCTAGCGAAAGATCGATGTCGGAGCCGGGCTTGTACGTTCCCTTGGCGCGCGAACCGAAGAGCACTGCCCGCTCCACCTCGGGAAAACGCTCCAGCACGGCGCGCACCTTCTCAAGGTTGGCCGTGGACAATCCGTGCTGGTGACAGCGTTCATGGCCCTTGGCCGGCAAGCGCAGCGAGCCTGGTTTGGAAAGCCGCGAACTCCTTCACGAAGCTCGTGGTGTTCGCCACGGCGACCTCGTCGGCGGTCGTCTTGTTGTAGGTATGGCTGCTGCGGTTGCGGGCGGCGATCATCGCCATCCACTCGTCGCCGTTGGCGAGCAGGCCCTGCTTGAACGCCTCTCGGGTCGCGTCGCGCGAGCCGTACAGGTCCGTCGCTCCGCGCGACTCCAGAAAGTCTTTCAACGTGTTCCACGCCAGCTCGTGCGTGAACTCGAAGGCATGGATCAGTCCTTGTTGCTTGAGTTCCGAGAGCGGCCGCTGTTGGGCCAGTTGCACCGCCGCGGACAATTGGCCGAACGCTTTGCCGAAGCTTTGCAGACGTTGCTTCCAGCGGATGTCTGGGTTCGAGGCCATGAAAGACGAGTAGCGATGGCCGTGGTCGGTGCAGTACAAGTTTGTAGCGCCCAGCGGTGGGGCGCCTCCGACGGATGGAGCGATCAAAGCGGGATCATGTCGTTGTCCTTGAATAGTGATTCCGAGTCGGGGTGGTTTCGCTCGCACTCGCGCTCGTGGAGGATTTCGAAATGGCTCTCTGCCGCGAGGAAGGAGTCGTCGGTATTGTGGCGCAGGAATTCTGCGACCGGTTGGCCTTCGATCAGCGGGATCCGCCGGTGCTTCATCTTGCCGCCGACAAAGCAGGTCTCAAGCCGGTAGTCCCGGCCCTTCAGCGGGCGCTGGGCGGAGGATTGTGGTCTCTTGGACATCGGTCTGCGTCGCGGAGGAGGCTTCGACACAAGGCGACAAAACCGCCGGCGTGTTTCTCTGGGGCGGGGACTCTTTGTTTCCTTCATTATCTTCTGTCGCCGACCGAATTCGGGCTCGGCGTGCCCGAGGTTCGGTTACGGCCCGCAGCATTTCTTGAACTTGTTGCCGCTGCCGCAGGGGCACGGGTCGTTGCGGCCGACTTTGGGCGGGGCCTTGTAGGGGATTACGTTCCCCTCGCTGTCGATGGCCGCGGTGCCGATGGTGCGGCCGTGATCGACAGGGGCCGGTTTCGTTTGGTCGCGGAGGTATTCGGGTTGGAAGAAGTGCCAGCGATGGACGGCCTGCCAGGCATCGGTGATTGTGCGATCAAGGGATGCGGACTCGATGGCGTCGGGTGTGGCGCTCGCAAGTATCGCGGCTGTGTACTCGGGTTCGATATAGTTCAACTCGGTCAGGCCGCGGTCGTAGAGGCCGAGGATCGTGCCGCGGAGCTCGATGGCATGGATGTTGATTGCCGCGTCGACGAGCCCGTTGCCAACCAGCGAGTCGTTTTTGCCGTTGGGATCGAGCGCGGCGGCGAGCTGGGCGATCAACCCGAGCAGATCCTTGCGGGTGTAGTACCCGCGTTTCCAAAGCATGGAGAGAGCGCGCAGGCCCGCGTTGCGGGAGAACGGATCGGCGGCCTCGTCGCGGACGAGGCCGAGCAACGGCTCCGGTGTATCGGCGTAGGTGTCGGCGAGGATGATCGGAGCCTGCTCGGTGATGATATCGCCGAGCAGGTTGTAGGCGCGGTCGTCGTCGAGGCGGAGGATGCGGGTGAGCGGCTCGTGCGCGGCGGTGGCGCGGAGTTTGGCGGCGAGGAACAGCAGGAAGCCGATGTTGGGTTTCTCTCGCCCCGTCCAGGCTGCAGGATTCGCGGCGGCGGACTCGATCCGTGCCACAATTCCGGGCACGAGTTCCTCGCCGTGCCCATGGGCGGCCTGCAGGGCGGCGGCGACGCGTTTCGGATCCTGGCAGCAGACATCGTCGAGCAGGGGATGCGGGGCGAACATGGCCCCGAGTCGATGCGTGGCTGCCGGGGTCCGGCAATCCCGATCTGGCGAACGGCGTGGGCCGGCGGGAGCGGGCCGCGGAACGTGGCTGCAACGGGAACCTGCTGTGGCGTCAGTTCTACGAACCACACGTCGTTCTCGCGGAGCGGGAGCGTGAGGGCGCGGCGTTGGTGGTCTGCGCGAACGCTGCCAGGGGAGTGAGCAGCACGAGGGGGAGAAGCGTGCGGAGGTTCATCGGGGGAAGGCGCCAGCGTGCGCCGGCGGCCCTGCGGCGCAAACGCCTTCTCGGCCACGCGTCGCCGCGCACCACGCGGTTGCTCAGCGGCGGCGGGCGAACGCGTCGGCCGAATACAGCACCAGCGCCGCCCAGATGAAGGCGAACGACGCGAGGCGCGCCGGTGCGAGCGGCTCGCGGTAGAGGAACGCGCCGAGCAGGAAGGTCAGCGAGGGCACGATGTATTGGAGCAGGCCGATGGTCGTGAGCGGCAGGCGGCGCGCCCCGGCGGCGAAGAGCAACAACGGCACCGCGGTGACCACGCCGGCGCTCAGCACGCCGGCCTGTTGCCAGGCGCTGGCGTGCCCGAGTGCTCCGGCTCCGCGGCTGGCGAGCCACAGCAGATAGGCGACGGCGATCGGGGCGAGGAGCGCCGTCTCCAGAGTGAGGCCGGCCAGCGAGCCCAGCGGCGAACGTTTGCGGAGGTAGCCATAGAGTACCCAGCTTACGGCGACGGTGAGCGCCACCCAGGGCACGCCGCCCACGCCGCGGAACTGCAGCGCCACGCCGACGGCCGCGAGCCCGATCGCCCACCATTGGCGCGGGTGGAGCCGCTCCTGCAGAAACAGCAGCCCCATCGCGACCTGGCCGAGCGGCACGAGGAAATAGCCGAGGCTCGTCTCGAGCACGCGGTCATGGTTCACGCCCCAGACAAAGGTCAGCCAGTTGATCGACAACAACGTGCCGCTCAGCAGGTGCAGCGCCAGCGTCCGCGGCGAGCGCAGCGCGGGCTTGAGCTCCGTCCAGCCTTCGTGCGTGGCGGACACTGCGGCCACAAACACCAGCGACCATACGATGCGATGCGCGATCAACTCGGTGGCGGCGATGTTCTGCAGCAGGCGCCAGAACAGCGGAAACAGGCCCCAGATCACGTAGGCGACCGTGGCATAGGCGACGCCGCGGGCGTCGGCTCGGTCGGAAGTGGGTGGGCTCATCGCTTGGTCCTGAGCCCCGGCCGGCCGGGCGGCAAACTGAGAACGTGCGTGGGGGCGGAGCGATCCTTCGGCGCGTGCACCATGTGGCGGCTTGTCGGCGGAGTTCTCGGCGTCTACGTTCGCTCACCCCCATGATACTCCGACCCGCGCGTCTTCTCGCTTCGGCGGCATCCGTTGCCCTCCTTCTCCCCTCCGGCGTGTTTGGCGCCACCGTCACCATCGACGTCGATCCGTCGGCCGGCCGGGCGCCGATCAGCCCGTACATCTACGGCACCAACCAGGATTTGCCGGGCGTGGTCGCCCCGGCACGGCGCTACGGCGGCAACCGCACCACCGGCTACAACTGGGAGAACAACGCCTCCAACGCGGGCAACGACTACTACCACCAGAGCGACAACTACCTCACCTGGGTGGTCGGAATCTCGGATACGCAGGCGCTGACGCCGGGCATCGCCCTGACCCACTTCATCGACCAGTCGGTCGCCGCCCGGACGCCGTACACGCTGATCACGCTGCCGATGGCCGGTTATGTGGCGGTGGACAAAGCCGGCGTGGTGTCGACCGCCCAGGCGGCCCCCTCCTCGCGCTGGGTTCAGGTGCTCAACAACAAACCCACCGCGCTCTCGACCACGCCCGACCTGACCGACGGGAAGGTCTATGTCGACGAGGAGATCAACTTTCTCATCCAGCGTTATGGCGCGGCCGGGACGGCCAATGGCGTCCGCGGCTACAACTTGGACAACGAACCGGATCTTTGGTTCTCCACCCATGCGCGCCTGCACCCGGCCCAGGCCACCTGCACCGAGCTCATCACCCGCTCGGTGGACCTCGCCAAGACGATCAAGCGGATGGATCCCGGGGCGGAGACGCTCGGCTTCGTGAGCTACGGTTTTTCGGGCTACCTCACGTTCCAAGGGGCCCCGGATTGGCCGACGGAGCGCACCAAGGGCGCGTACAGCTGGTTCGTCGACTACTACCTCGATCAGCTGAAGAAGGCATCGGACACCGCCGGCCGACGCCTCCTCGATGTGCTGGACCTGCACAACTACACCGAGGCGAAGGGCGGTGGTGTCCGGGTGAATGCGACGACCGACTACACCAACATCGAGTGCAACAAGGCGCGGCTCCAGGCGCCGCGCACGTTATGGGACCCCACCTACATCGAGGACAGCTGGATCGGGCAGTGGAATCAGGCCTTTCTGCCGCTTCTGCCGAAGATCCAGGCCTCGATCGACACCTTCTACCCGGGCACGAAGTTCGCCATGGGCGAGTACGCTTTCGGGGGCGGCGAGCATATCACCGGCGGCATCGCCCAGGCGGACCTGCTCGGCATCCTCGGCCGGAACCGCGTCTACATGGCGTACTACTGGGCGCAGAACGGCGGCGACACCTACGTCGCCTCCGGCTTCAAGCTCTACCTCGACTACGACGGCGCCGGTTCGAAGTTTGGCGACACCACAGTGAGCGCAGCCGCGAACGATGTGGCGACGTGCTCCACCTTCGCCTCGATCGTCGGCAATGATCCGACCCGCCTGCACGTGATCGTGCTCAACAAAGCCTACGATACCGCGACGCCGGTGCGCCTCCGGATTGCCGGTGCCACCTCCTACGCGAAGGCGCGGGTCTTCGCGTTCGACTCGGCGAGCTCCGTCCTCACGGAGCGCGCGCCCGTGGCGACGATTACCGGCAACGACTTCACCTACACACTTCCCGCGCTCACTGCGGCGCATTTTGTCCTCGAGGCGGCGCCGCTCGTGGTGTGGCGGCAGCAGCATTTCGGCACGACGGCCGACGCCGGCGCGGCGGCCAACGACGCCGACCCCGATCTCGACGGGCGCAGCAATCTGCTCGAGTACGCGCTCGGCTCGCTGCCGAACGCGGCCGACCCGAGCGCCCCCATGGTCGAGGGTTCCGCGATCGACGGTGCCGGCACGCATGCGACGCTGACCTTCAACCGCATCGCCGACCCGGCGCTGGTCTATACGGTCGAAGCGAGCGACGATCTCATCACGTGGGCGCCGATCTGGACGAGCACCGGCGCGCAGAACGTGGCTGGCTCGGTCGTCGCGACCGACAGCGAGGTGCGGGAGAATCACGAGCGCCGGTTCCTGCGCCTGCGGGTGAGCCACTGAGCCGATCAGGAGCTGTGGGGCGCCGGGCGAAACTTCCGGAACTTATACACACGACCGCTCGTTGGCTCTTCGTTGGGATGCTCCTGACCGCGCCGCGCGGGCTGCTGGAGGCGCAACCGGCGGTGCCGATGGTGGACGGTCTGCGCGTCACCGCGGTGGCGGAGGTTCCCTCGGCGCCGTGAACGGGCGGGAGGGATCGGCCCCGGCGGCTTGACGGGATTTGCGTGGCACCGGGGTTTAGGGGATAACCGCTCCCAGCCCCAAACCCTAATCCCTTCACACCATGCAACGTCGCGATTTCCTCAAGTCAGCCTGTGCCGCCGGGCTGTGTTCCTGCACCGTCGCCAGTCTGCTCGCCGCTGATGAGGCCGCGCCTGCCGGCGCCACGCCGCCGGAAGATTGGCGGATCAACTTCGCGAAGCAGCGCTACGGGAAGCTGGTGAGCACCGTGGCCGCGAAGGTCGACGCCACGACGTTCGCGGCGATCATCGAGGAGGTGGGGCGCTTCTGCTCGAGCCAAGGATCCGCGGGGAAGTTCGCCGGCAACCTCGACGGCTATCTCGCGGAGATGCAGAAGCGCTGGGGCGCGAAGACGGAGCACGACAAGGAGCGCGGGATCGTGCGCGTGTCGTTTCAGACCAACGGCGACTGCGCCTGTCCGCTGATGAGCAAGGCGACCGTGCCCGCGGCCGCGTGCCGCTGCTCGGTGGGCGCGATCGCGCACTCCTTCGCGGTGGTCACCGGGCACGCGGCCGTGTGCGAGTTGAAGGAGTCGGTCCTGCAGGGCGGCGAGCGCTGCGCGTTCGAGGTCCGGCTCGCGGCTGCGTGAGTCCAATATTCGGAGACTACAGAAGGTAGCGAAGAGACCGAAGGTGCTCCGGACCCAGTGAAACCGCCGGCGGTACAGCTTGAGTCGTGCGTCCGCCGAGATTGCTGAGTCGCGCCTGCTGGCCTGATGGGCGCTTCCTTATCTTGACCGCGGGATCTGCCGAGCGTACGGACGGCGGCGGACCTTCGACAAGCTCAGGTCAGGCGCGCCGTCCCTACCGCGACAGTCGAATGCGCGAGTCTCAATGGGCCGCGGCTTCCGCGACCCGCGGCACTCGTCCCATGACGTTCGTTCTTCGTCCGGAGCGCCACCGCTCAGAGCGGGCGGGCGGAACCGGTTTCTGCGGGGCCGGCGGTGTTCTGGTCGGTCTGGAGTGCGGCCAGTTGCTCGACGAGCGCGGCGGCCCGGGGGTCATTGCATTCCTCGGCCATCTCGGCGAAGCGGAGTGCCTCGTCGAACGACGGGGCCTGCGGCACCTTGCGCAACGTTCCCTCGGCCAGCGCGATCATGGCATCGACTTCGCCGAAGTTGGCGGCGCGGCGGATCAGGATGTAACCAACCTGAGGATCGCGCGGCAGGCCTTCGCCCTTCACGGCGAGCGTGCCCAAGGTGTAGACGGCGCTGCTCAAACCCGCCTCGCAGGCGCGTTTGAGGACCGGGACGGCGGCAGCGGCCTGGCCTTGGCGGAGGAGGTCGCGCGCCTGTTGGTAGAGCGCGTTGCGGTTGCCCAGATCGACCGCCTTTTTGAGGTATTCGTCGGCGCGTTTCGGGTTGGCTTTGACCCCGAGGCCGTCGCGGTAAAGGCGGCTGAGCCGTTCGTACGCGTTGCCTTTCAAATACAGGGCGCCGGGGTGATAGAGCGGGTCGGCGTCGAGCAGGGGCTTGAAGAACTTGAACGCCTCCGCGTGGTCGCCCTTCCGGATCAGGGCGTCGCCGATCGCGACGATGGCGCCATTGTTACCGCGGCGGGCGAGCAAGCTGAGCCAGTAGATGGCCCGGTCGGTGTTCTGCGCGAACCCGGGTTTGGTGATGTAGATCTCGCAGAGACTGACGAGGGCGTCCCGGTTGTCGGCGAGGGCGGCGAGGCGGTAGTGGTAGGCGGCTTCGCGCAGCGAGGCGGGAACGCCTTCGCCGTTCTCCAGCATTTTCCCGAGCTGGAGATGGACGATGCCCGCCGGATAGCCGCGGGCGGCCGCGGTTTCGAAATGGGTGTAGGCGAGCTGCAGGTCCTTCGGGACGAGTGCGCCGTCGTAGGCGAGCAAGCCCAGGTTGTAGGCAGAATAGCTGTTCTTCAGCTCGTCGCCCTTCTTGTAGTATTCGAGGGCTTGGGCTTCGAGCTGCGCCCGCTTCGGGGAGCCCTTCGGCGCCTTTTCGCTCAGCTCGACGTAGGTGGCGCCGAGGTTGTTGTAGGCGACGGAGTAGGACGCATCGATGGCGAGGCAGCGCTGGTAGGCGTCAATGGTCTTGTCCAGGTCCACGGCGCACCCGATGCCATTGGCGTAGGAGTAGCCGAGCTGGAAGAGTCCGTCCGTGTAGTTGGTCGCCGCGGAGCGTTGGAAGGCCTCGAAGGCCTTCTTGTTGCCCTCCTCCGTGGTGTCGCACCCCACGGCCTTACCGTTGTCGCGGTAGAGTTGGCCCAGAGTGCAGAGCGCGGCGCCGTGCTCGGCCTTGGCGGCGCGCTGGAACCAGCGCGCCGCGGTCTTCAGGTTGGCGTCGATGCCCCAGCCTCGAAGGTAGCGAACACCGAGCAGATATTGCGCGTGGGCGTCTCCCTTCTTCTCGGCCCAGGTTTTGGTGAGTTCCAGTTCCTGCTCGTAGGTCAGCACCGTGGCCGGACACTGGCCGATGGTGCCGAGGTAGCAGATGATGGAGTCGTTGCGGTTCTTCTGCCACAGCTCCGCGGCCTTGGCGTGGTCGACCGGAGTGCCGAGCCCGCGCTCGTAGCAGATGGAGAGGTTGGCCCGGCCGAGGTTGTGATTCCCTTTTTCGGCGGCCTGCTTGAACCACTCAAACGCCTTCACCGGGTCCGGCTGGCCGAGGCGGCCTTCGTGGTGGAGGAACGCGAGCGAGAGCATCGCCCAGGCTTCGCCTTTCTCGGCGGCGAGCTCGTACCATTTGGCGGCTTCCTTGGCGTCGTAGAGTTTCGACTTCGGGTCGGCGAACGAACCGGCGATGGCGAACTGGATCTGCGTCTCGATCTTGTCCGTCTCGGCGGCGGCCTCCTCCTCGACATCGGCCTGGGCGAAGTCGTCGACGAGTTTCTGTTCCACCATGTTGTGGGCGACGTAGAGGACGTTGCGCCGGATGAGCTTCTTGCTCAGGGCGAGCATCTCGTCGGCCTTCTTCATGTCGCGCGGCACGCCCTGCCCGAAGGCGAAACTGATGGCGGCGCGGATGGCGGCGTCGTAGAGGCCGGCGCTGTGGTTGGCGCCCTGGGTGGCGGCTTGGACGAAGTGGTTGTGCGACTCCGCCAGCTTCTTCTCGAAAACGAGAAGGCTGCCCAAGGCGAGATGGGCGGAGGCTCGGAGTTGGTCGGCGGGATCGACGGGCAGGCTGCCGCTGAGTGTGCCGGGGCCCGCCGCCTTGCCTGCTGCAGCGGCGGCGGGGAAGAAGTCGGCGGGCGGAGCCGGCGGGGTGAAATCGCTGTCGGTGGCGAGCACCGCCGTGTACCACGCGATGGCCTGCGCACGGTCCCGGCGGACGCCGGTGCCCTGCACGTAGCATTGGCCGAGAAGGAGGCGGGCGTTGGCGTTGCCCTGCTCGGCGGAGAGCCGGAGGAAGTTCACGGCGCGGCTCCGGTCCTTGGCGTAACCATAGTTCTTGTTCAGGTGGCAGAGCGCCACGAAGTTCAAGGCGGCGGGAAACTCGGCGTCGGTGGCCTGCTTGAGCAGGGCGCGAACCTTGGGCCAGTCGGCCGGCTTGCCGTCGCGGAGCAGCTTGAGCGCCTGCCAATACGGTGCGGCGGCGGGGTTCGCCGCGGCGTCGCCCGGCGGGGCAGGCGCCGGCACTGTTACGGCGGCGGGGGCGGGAGGCTGGGCGGTGGCCGCGGCGGGCGGGGTGGCCGCAGCGGCACCGAGGGCGGAAAAGGCGAGGCAGCAGGCGAGAGTCGTACGCATGGCAAAGTCAGGGCTGGACGAGGGAAGGGGCGAGGGGCGTGGCGGTCTCCGTGGCCGGCGGGGGCGGGGCGGACTCCGCCCAGTCGGCCGCGAGGCGGAGCGATTCGCGCAGTGATGTATCAAGCAGGGGCAGGTCGCGGAGTTGGTCCCCGTCGGCCACGAGGGCGGCGCGGACGAAGGCGGTGAGCCCGGCGGCGAGCGCCGCCCCGTCGAGGGGTTGGGCGAGTTGGCGGCGCATCAAGGCCGGGAGGTCGACCGCGGGGTCCGGAAACTCCCGCTGGTGGGCGAGGTCGGCGAGGAGGGCCTTCACCTGGTCGACTTGTAGCGAGATTCCGGTGGCGGTGGTCCACGCCTCGGCGAGCGTGGCGGCGGCGGCCCGGCAGTCCGCGAGGTCGAGGGCGGCGAGCGGGATGGCGCGGATCGGGCCGCCCTCGGCTTGGTGATAAAAGACGCCGCGGTCGTATCGGTTGGCGCAGGGCTCGCCGCCGAGGGTGCGGCGGTGGCGCAGCGCGCTCTGATGAGCGTCGCGGGCCGCGGCGACGAGGGCGAGGTCGATGCGCTCGGCGGGGAAGGCGGACTGGGCGCCGATGCGGAGCCGCTCGGCGCGGAGTTCGTTGCGCTGGGTTTCG
Source organism: Opitutaceae bacterium (assembly GCA_023269585.1). Taxonomy (GTDB): domain Bacteria; phylum Verrucomicrobiota; class Verrucomicrobiia; order Opitutales; family Opitutaceae; genus CAJCBL01. The sequence continues at coordinate 442 of JAHFTC010000034.1, read as the reverse complement.
CGGGCGGCGGCCTGCTGGCGGCGCTGTTCGAGCGGCAGCGCGAGGGCGGTCTCGCCGGAAACCTCGCGGTAGAAGGCGAGCCAGCGTTGCCGCAGGGCGAACTCGGGCAGCGCGGCCAACCGCTCGGCGGTGCGTGTGCGGAGGGTTTGGAGGAGCGCGGGAGTGAGCTGGGCGAGCCGGGGCGAGAGGACGGGCATGGGCTCCGGTGGCGGGATGGCGGTGGCCGGCAGCGCGTGGGGTAGCTGGCTTTCCGTGCGATCGCCCGGGGCGACGAAAGTTGGTAGCACAATATCGGATGCGACGCCGGCGAGCTGCGGCGAACGGCCGTCGGGCAGGTAGTAGAGCTGGCGGGTGACGCGGGCCACGCCGCCGAGGCGTTGGAGCGCAGGGGATACGTTGGTGAGGTCGCGGATGTCGATGTAGGACTGGGCGGTGCCCTTGC
>JAHFTC010000140.1 GCA_023269585.1 Opitutaceae bacterium | reverse complement strand
CGACCACCAGTATCCGCTTGCCATTGACCGCCGCCAGGACCGGCGGAGCCACCGGTCCATCCGCGGGCCAGCCGAAGCGCGCGGTGAACCATAACTCCGCCCCCGGCCCGGCGGCGGCCGCCGGGGCGGCCTCCGCCGGGCTGACGACGCCGATCTCGCCCTCCATCAGACCGGCGAGCCGCTTCGAGATCGCCAAGCCCAGCCCCGTGCCGCCGAACTTCCGGGTGGTCGAGGCATCGATCTGGCTGAAACTTCGGAACAGGAGGTCCTGCTTCTCGGGCTGTATCCCGATCCCGGTGTCACGGATGGCGAACCGGAACAGGGCGCCGGCGGCGTCCGAGGCGACCGTCGTGCACGACAGCGCGATCTCGCCGCCTTGGGTGAACCGGAGCGCGTTCTCGACGAGGTTGGCCAGCACCTGCCGCAACCGCCCGGGGTCACCCTGCACGGCGCCCGCCACCGCTGGATCGATCGTGCAGACGAACTCGAGGCCCTTGGTCTGCGCCCGCAACGCCACGCCAACGGCAAACTCCTCGAGCACGGCGACCAGGTCGAAGTCGAGCTTCTCCAAGTCGAGCTTGCCGGCCTCGATCTTGGAGAAGTCGAGGATGTCGTTGATCAGGGCCAGGAGGGACTCGCCGCTCGAGCGCGCGATCGCGAGGTAGTTGCGCTGCTCGGCCGTCAGCTCGGTGTCGAGGAGCAGCCCGGTCATGCCGATCACCCCGTTCATCGGCGTGCGGATCTCGTGGCTCATGTTCGCGAGGAACTCGCTCTTGGCCCGGCTCGCCGCCTCCGCGCGGGCGGCCATGTACTCGGTGCGGGCCACCGATTCCGCCAGCCGGCGATTCGCCTGCTCCAGTTCGGACATCGTCTGCTGAAGGGCCAGCTCGGTCTGGCGGCGCTCGCGATTGACCCACGCCATGCCGATCTGGTCCGCAATCTGACAGGCGAACGCGATCTCGTCCGGCTCCCAATGGTGCGGCGGACCGATGTGCTCGAAACAGATCACGCCGATGTCGCGGCTGCCGGCCCAGATCGCCGCGTCGAGCATCGAGGTGATGCCGAGCGGCTTGAGGTAGCCCTCGACATAGCCCGCCGTGCGCGGGTCGGTGAGCGCATCGCCCGCATCGACGTACTTCGCTTGGCGCAGGTGTTCGAACTCGTTGCGGTAGTCCGCCTCCTCCATCACAGCGCCGGAGGAATGCCGCGCCGGCGTCGTCTCGTAGAGTTCGATGCAGCGCAACTGCTTGCCGTCGTCGCTGTACATCCAGATGCCCACCCGCTCGATGCCGAGGCGACAGCCGATCTGCTCGGCAAGGTCGCGCACGATCAGGTCGATGTACCCGGCGCCCACCGCAGGCTCCAGCGCCAGACCGGCGATGATCCTCGCCTGCCGGCGCAGCCGCTCCACCGCCGCGGCCTCGCGCCGTTCCGCCTCCAACCGTTCGGTACAATCGGAGAACGAGGCGACGACCGCATGCGGGGTGGTCTCGCCCGAGCGAAAGAGCGGTTCGGTGTTCATGTTGATCCAGCGCCGCGCACGCCCCGGCGCGTCGATGCCCATGACCACATCGCGCTGTGGCCGGCCGGTGCGCAACGTCACCATCGACGGGTGGACGTCGCCCGCGAAGGCGCTGCCGTCCTCGGGGATCGCGCCCCACCGCGGATCCAGCAAATCCCGGCCCAGGATCTGGTCGCGGGATAGACCGAGGATCTCCTCGGCGCGACGGTTGCAATCGATGATCGGCCCCGCCGCCGACTGAACGACGATGCCCTCCGCCATGGCGGCCAGCACGGAACGCAGATGATCGTCGTGTTCCCGCAACAGCTCCTCCGCCTCCTTGCGTGGCGTAATGTCCATGTGGGTGCCGAACATCAGCAGCGGCTTCCCCTCGCCATCGCGCGAAACCAGCCGGCCCCTGTCTTGCACCCAGACCCAGCGGCCGTCCTTGTGCCGCATGCGCGCCTCGCAATCGTATTGCGCGGACTCGCCCGTGAAGTGCTTCTCGAGCAGCGCTCCCGAGCCCCGGAGATCGTCCGGGTGGCAGAGATTCGCCCAGGTCTGGATGCTCACCGGCGCCAACTCCGCCACCGTGTAGCCGACGATCGCCGCCCACGTCTCGTTGACCACCACCACCCCCGACGGGATATGCCACTCCCAGGTTCCCGCCTGGGTGCCGTCGATGGTGTGCTGCAACCGCTGCCGCTGGTCGGCGAGGGCGAGCTCCGCCTGTTTGAGGCCGGTCTGGTCGACCAGATAGCCGCGGATCGCCGCGACCTCACGCCGCTCGGTGCGCACAACCTGTGTGGAGTCGAAGAACCAGCGCTGGCCACCTGTGGCCGTGCGCAACCGGTACGTCTGCTCAAAGGCGTCCACGCCGTTGGCGAGATGTGCCGCCACCTCGCGGCTGACCCACGCCAGATCCTCCGGGTGGATGAGGTCGGCGAAACGGAACGTCGGCGCCAGCATCTCGGCCGGACGAAGTCCCAGAATGTCGATGACATTGGCCGAGACGAAGCGGACCGGCCAGCCGGGCTCCGGCGCCCACGTGATGGCGAGCACCGGTCCCGCCGCATAGTGATCCCGCTCGGTCCGCAGCGCGTCCTCGGCCCGCTTCTGCTCGGTGATGTCGGCCATGCCGCCAACCATCCGCAACGCTTGTCCGTCTTGGGCCCGCTCGACCACATGGCCCCGGTCGAGAACCCAGATCGCCCGCCCGTCGACATGGAGCATCCGGTGCCGGCTCTCATAGCCGGCGCCGCCCGCCAGACAGGTCTGGATCGCCGCCAGGACCGCGGGGCGATCCTCCGGATGAATCCGCTCAGCGAACACACTGAGCTCGTGCACCAGAAAGCTCTCGTCGAGCCCCAGGATCGTGCACCACCGGGCATTGTGGTTCACCACCGAGCGCCGGATGTCCCAATCCCAGACCCCTTCGCCGGACGCCGCCAGCGCATAGCCCAATCGCTGTTCGCTCTCCCGCAACTCGCGGGTGCGGGCGGCCACGGCCGCCTCCAACTCCTCCTGCCGCCGGCCGACGCTCCTCGCCATAAACGCCAAGGCCGCGCTCAATAGGCCTCCGAAGCCCAGGATCGTCCAACCCGCCTGGAGCGGGTAGCTCCGCAGGAAACCGGGGCCGGCATGCACCGTCAGGCCGAACACCCTGCCGAACACGAAGACCGGGCGCGTCTCGCTCAATGCACGGGGCACCACCGTATCCGCATCCCACGACGCCGCCAACCCCTCCCGCCCGCCACCGGGGCGCAGCTCGGCCATCTCCAAGTAGGCCACATCGTCATCGCCGGAACCCCGGCAGAAGGTCCCCATGCGCAGCACCGCCGCGACAAATCCGCGCAATGCTCCCGCGCCGCCCTCGGCGCCAACCGGGCGCACCACCAGCAGGGCCTTCTCGCTCGAGGATCCCTGCACCAGGGTGATCGGCGCGGTCGCGGTCGCCAGGCCCGTCCGGGCCGCCTCCTCCAACGCCGCCCGGCGCACCGGCTCGGACCCGAGATCGAATCCGAGGGCGGCCTCGTTGCCGAGGACCGGCGCGACCGCGCCCACCGGATAATAGAGCGCCCGTCCGCTCGCTCGCCGCCGCCCATCACCGTCGCGGGACCAGATTTCGAAGGGTCGCCCCAGCGCCGAAGTCGTCGTCTCGAACAGGTCGCGACCGCTCTCGCCCACCACAGGAATCCACTCCCAGGCCTGCACTGCGGCGTTCGTCCGCAGGTAGCCGGTGTAACGCGCAAACTCCGTATCCGAGACCTGGGCGCTACCCTCGAAGAAATGGGCCAGCCCCTCCAGTTCGGTGTCGCGCAGCTTCACCAACCGGTCGGCGACAGCGTGCGCCCGAATCGCCGCGAGTTGCGCGAAAGCGGTCTGTCGGTCCTCCGCTTCGTGTTGGTGCGCCACCCACGCCCCCTGCAGCGTGAGACCGAGGCCGGCCACCAGGAATGCACCCGGCCGCCAATGGCCCCCGCGCCGAGCCCGGTGGACCACCCCCAGCAGAACCGTGGTCAGGAGCCACAACCCCGCCGGCGGAATCGCCGCGCGCCACAACCGGTGGCGCCACTCCCGCGCATCGACATCCATTCCCAGCACCGCACGCGCCATCCCCTGCCCCTTGTAGGCGCCCGCGCAGATCACCAGATCGCCCGCCCGTTCGATGTAGGAGACCTTGGGTTCGACCGCCTGCGACACGGGATTCTCGTATTCATACTCCACCCAGCCACGCCCCGCCGTCCGGGCCACTTCCTGGATCTCACGCCGGAAAAACCTTCCGCCCGGCCAGTCCTTCCGCTCCAGCTGGTTACGCCCCACCAGTTCCGGCCGCACCGGATGCGCCAGCATGGTCATGTCCAGATCATAGACGAAGGCATAGAGGTCGAGCCGGTGAAACCGCCCCTCGCGGCGGTTCACCTCGGCCAGGAAACGCTCCCGCCCGTGCTCGCGCAGATACGCGACGGCACTCTCGACCATCGCCCGCGCCTCGCTCTCGGTCGCCCCGCCCACCGGCACCGTCCCCTGATCCTCGAGGGGCACCAGCGCGGTCACCCAACTACCCCAGCGATCCCGATAAGGGCCGATGATCCCCTTCGCCCGGCGGGTGAAGGCCGTCCGAAACTCCGCCGGAGCCTCGTCGTACACCTGCCCCGGCGGCGAACAGTCCGGCGAGTCCGCCGGCTCGCTGTCGAGGTGGAAGAACAACGAATCGTCGCCGCCCCGTGTCGGGCGCCGTCCCAGCAGGTAGAGGAAACGGCACCCCGGCCGCGCCTCCCGCGCGATCGCGAACTGCTGCTTCAAGCGGAGGTACACCGGGTGTTCCGTGTCGGAAGCGGAGCCGCTCAACAGCTCCACCCGCCGCATGTTCACGGTCTCGGAGACCAGCGTCGCCTGCCGCAGCAGTTCCCCGCGCATCTGGCGCTCCGCCGTGCGGACCGACCACCAGGTGGCCAGCGCGCTCAAGAGCTGGATCGCCACCACCGTCGCGATCCATCCGCGCCGAGGGGCCTTCACCGCCGAACCCTCCGGGCCGCTTCGCCCCCACACAACCGCACCGCGCCGAATCCCGACCGGACAAACGCAACATGGACGAGCTTGGGCATAAGATGACCGTGCCGAGCGCCCGACTACCGCGGTGCCGACGCGTCCGATGCTATCGGGCCAAGGTCCGGGCAGTTTAGGTCGTACCTGCAAATCCTCACCGCTCGCCCGCACCCGCAACCCGCGGACCCGCACGACCGGCGCCCAGCGATCACTTCGCGCTCAAGTGCCGCACCGGTTGTTCCGATGAGGCACACGGCCTCGCTCCAGGCATGACCTCACCGCCTATCCCCGCCTCTGGCGCCAAACGCACCGCACTGATCGTGGACGACTTCCCCAGTGTGCGGTTCTATCATTCGTTCGTCCTGGAGAAAGCCGGCTTCCGCTGCCGCGCCGCCAAGGATGGGCAGGAGGCGCTCGCGCTCCTGCTCAAGGAAACTGCCGACCTCATCGTGCTCGATCTGGTGATGCCGGAAATGGGCGGCCAGGAGTTCATCCAGCGGCTGCACGCGAGCCCGGCCCTCGCCCACCTTCCCGTCCTCATCATCTCAAGCGAGCATATCGGCGCGCGCATCCGCCGCGAGCGCACCACGCGCACCGGCCCGGTGGGCTTCATCCTCAAACCCATCCTGCCCGAGAAGATCATCGAAGAGGTCCACAACCTCATGAACGCCCGCGCCGCCTCGGCCGCACCGGACTCGTGAGTGTCGCCCCCCGCCATGAGCCCGGCTCATCACGACCCGGGCCGGTCGCGGCACCACCCTCGGCAAAATTCGCGTTTTCGAGGAAAAAGCGCTTGTTGGCCGCCCCCCGGCTGCCATACACGTCGACGTTCGCGAACTTCTTTTCCCTATGATCGTTACGACCGCCAAACTGTTCAAGGTGGCCTATGGCAAGTTCGCCATCGGCGCCTACAACATCAACAACGCCGAGCAAGCCATGGGCCTCTTCAAGGGCTGCGTGGACTCCAAAGCTCCGTTCATCATCCAGATCTCGAAGGGTGCGCGCAGCTACACCGACAAGCGCATGCTCGAGGCCATCATCCGCTCTGCCGAGCAGATCTTCCCGGACGCCATCTTCGCCGTCCATCTCGATCACGGCGACGAGGAGACCTGCTACGATTGCATCAACTCGGGCTTCTTCAGCTCCGTGATGATCGACGCCTCCCACGACCCGTTCGAGAAGAACGTCGAGATCACCAAGCGCGTCGTCGACGCCGCCCACAAGAAGGGCATCTCCGTCGAAGCCGAACTCGGCATGCTCGGCGGCGTTGAGGAAGACATCAAGGTCGAGGACGGCCACGCCACCCTCACCAACCCGGAAGAGGCGCTCAAGTTCGTCCAGCTCACCGGTTGCGACTCCCTCGCCTGCGCCATCGGCACCAGCCACGGCGCCTTCAAGTTCAAGGGCAAGCAGTCCCTGCACTTCGATGTGCTCGAGAAGATCAAGACCCTCCTGCCCAACTTCCCGATGGTCATGCACGGCAGCTCCAGCGTGCCGCAAGACGAAGTCGCCCGCATCAACGCCGCCGGCGGCAAGATCAAGGATTCCTGTGGCGTCGACATCAACGAATACTTCCCCGCCGCCAAGCTCGGCGTCACCAAGATCAACATCGACACCGACGGCCGCCTGGTCTGGACCCGCGTCCACCGCGAGTTCTTCCGCGACAAGCCCGAAGCGTTCGACTTCCGCCCGCCGGGCAAGATCTTCATCACCGAATACGCCAAGTTCATTGCCAGCCGCAATGACAAGCTCGGCTCCTCCGGCAAGATCGACGAAGTCCGCGCCTACCTGGCCGGCCACTAAGTCGTAACCGCCTTTTCGATGCGCCGCCCCTTCGAGGGCGGCGTATCTTTTTCCCTCCTTCCGCCAACTTTCCGCTCCTTTTCCTATGTCCACCACCATCACGAACGTCATCGCCCGTGAGATCATCGACTCGCGCGGCAATCCCACCGTCGAAGTCGACGTCAAGCTCTCCTGCGGCGCCCTCGGCCGCGCGGCCGTCCCGTCCGGCGCCAGCACCGGCGAACACGAGGCCATCGAACTCCGCGACTCCTCCGCTCCCGCCAAGTCGCTGCCCAAGGGCATCGACGGCAAGAAGCGCTACCTGGGCAAGGGCGTCCAGGCCGCCGTCAACAACGTCAAGACCATCATCGCCCCCGCCGTCATCGGCATGGACTCGATCGACCAGATCGGGATCGACCGCGCGATGATCAAGCTCGATGGCACCGCCACCAAGGCCAAGCTCGGCGCCAACGCCATCCTCGCCGTCTCCATGGCCGTGGCCAAGGCCGCCGCCGCCGCCCTCGACATCCCGCTCTACAAGTACCTCGGCGGGCCGAACGCCAAGGTCCTCCCCGTTCCGATGATGAACATCATGAACGGCGGCGCGCACTCCGATGCCCCGATCGACTTCCAGGAATTCATGATCATGCCCTTCGGCGCCCCGACCTTCTCCGAAGGCCTGCGCATGGGCTGCGAAGTGTTCCACTCCCTCAAGAAGGTCCTGAAGGAGCGCGGTCTCGCCACCGCCGTCGGTGACGAAGGCGGCTTCGCCCCGAAGCTCGAGTCCGCCGAGGCGGCCCTCGACGCCATCGCCCTCGCCGTCAAGAACGCCGGCTACAAGCTCGGCAAGGACATCTACCTCGCCCTCGACGTCGCCTCCTCCGAGTTCTACGTGAAGGAGAAGAAGCACTACGTCTTCAAGAAGTCCTCCGGCCAGATCCTCACCGGCGACGAGATGGTCGACTTCTACAAGAAGCTCACCAGCAAGTACCCGATCGTCTCCATCGAGGACGGCTGCGCCGAAGGCGATTGGACCACCTGGAAGAAGCTCACCGACGCCATCGGCGACAAGGTGCAGCTCGTCGGCGACGATCTCTTCGTCACCAACACCCAGTTCCTCAAGAAGGGCATCGAGACCGGCACCGCCAACTCGATCCTCGTCAAGGTGAACCAGATCGGTTCCCTCACCGAGACCTTCGACGCCGTGGAGATGGCCCAGGACGCCAACTACACCGCCGTCATCTCGCACCGCTCGGGCGAGACCGAGGACGCCACGATCGCCGACATCGCCGTGGCGACCAACGCCGGCCAGATCAAGACCGGCTCCCTCTGCCGCACCGACCGCGTGGCGAAGTACAACCAGCTCCTCCGCATCGAGGAAGAGCTCGGCGACAGCGCCATCTACGGCGGCAAGTTCAACAAGTTCTGAAGGTAGGGACGTTTCTCCGAAACGTCCGCTCCTCCGTAGCGGAACGCGTGAGCGTTTCGTTCCGATTCTTCCGGCCGGGCTCGTTCGCGAGCCCGGCCTTTTTCTTGGGCGCGGTCCACCGCCATCGCCGCCCCCTTCGCCTCGGCCACTTTCCACGGAAACTCACCCCCTCGGCGCGGCGCTTCGCTGCGCAGCGAAACCGCGCGCCGACCCCTCAAGCTTGGCACCGCTACCGACCCAGCAGGCGCCGCTTCCCCTCCGGCGGCAGATCGGTGCGCGCCAGCCACGCCTCCGCGCTCGCCGGGTCCACCTCCAGCCAACGCCGCGCAATCAGCGCGATCGCGTCGTGCCGGCTCTGGGGGTCCGCGAACTCGACCGCAAACTCCGCCGCCAGGGCGGGCGAGGCGTCGACCGCCGCCGCCACGAAGGGCTCCAGCGCCGCCTGCCGCACCGCGCCGCGCGGCTGCGCCGCCAGCCAGGTCCGGGCGCTCGCCGGATCCGCGGCCGCCCAGCGCGCCACGACGCGGCCGAGCAACTCGTCGCGAAGATCCGGATCCGACAGCACGGCCGCCGTGCGCGCCGCCCGTTGCGGGTCGCTCTCCGCCATGCCGGTGACCAGACCCCAGGTCGCCCGCGGCGTGCGCCCCTCCGGGTTCCCCGCCGCCAACGCCTCGGCCGTCGCCGGGTCCCGCAGGGCCCACGCCTGCAGGATTCCGACCGTGAGCCGCTCGCTTAGTCCGGATTCCGGATACGTGCGGATATAGGCCAACGCGGCCGCCGGTTCACGTTGCGACCAATGGCCGCAGGCGTTCTCGACCGCGGCGCTGCGCAGGGAAGGCTCCACCAGCTTCTCGGCCCACCGCAGCGCGCCCTGCGGATCGTGGGCGGCCCAGGTGTACGCGATCCGCCCGAACGTTTCGTCCCGCCACTCCCCCGCCGGAAACCGCCCCGCGAATTCGCCTGCCGCGGCCGGGGCGGTTCGCGCCAGCTCCAGGGCCAACGCGCGCACCGCCTGTTGCTTGCCCCGCCCCTCGGGCAAGGTCTGCACCCAGGCGAGACCGCCCGGAAGGTCGTGACTGATGAAGCCGCTCGCCACCGCCCGCAGGGCGGCCTCGCCGGATTCACCCGGCGGAAGCAGGCCCGCCAGTTGCCCGGCCATCTCCGGATCATGTTGCGCCAAGGTCGTGACCAGCCGCGTCGCGGCCCAGTTACGCTCCATCCCTGGCGGCAAAGCACCCACGATCTGCACCGCCGCCGCCGGGTCGCTCTTCGCCAACTGGCCGAGTGCGAAGCTCTGCTGATCGATCCGGTCCGTCCCGGGTGGCAACCGTCGGATCGCCGCCAAGGCCGCCGCCGGGTCGTGCTGGCTCCAGGTGGACAGGAGGGAGTTGCGCAGGGATTGATCGGCCGCGAGCGTCGGCACGCCCTCAAGATAACGATACGCCGCCGCGCGGTCGTGCTGCGCCAGCCGGTTGAAAACCGCCCGCTGCGCCGTGGCCTTGAGCGCCCCCTCCGGCAACGCCGCGCACCACCGGTCGAACTCCGCGTCATCGCGCCGCGACCAGTCGAAACAGATCCGGTCGATCAACGCCGACCGTCCGTGCCCCGCCGGCTCCGTCTGCGCCAACTCCAGCGCCCGCCGCGGATCGCGCTGGGCGACGACGCCGAACGCCACGTCGCGCAGATGCGTCCGTTCGTCGCCATGCGGCAAGGTGCCCACCCACGCCAGCGCCGCCCCCTCGTCCCGCTTCAGCCAGCCCTGCACCATCCCGAGCCGCGCGGAACGCCGCCGACCCTCCGCCGGCACGCGCTCGAGCAGTGAATACGCC
>JAHFTC010000033.1:14148-35323 GCA_023269585.1 Opitutaceae bacterium | reverse complement strand
GATGCGCGGGGGTTCCGCAGCTTCGCCAACTACCGTATCCGCATCCTGTTTCACTGCGGCAAACTCGATCTCAAGCCGCTCCCGGCACCCCAATCCTAGCCACTAGAAAACCGGAAGAGCCATGCTGCTCGACCTCTTGGATCAACTTGAGTTCGACACCACGAAGTTGCCGAAACGAGATCCGGAGAATCCCCAAGCCCGCATTGTGCATGCCATGTGTCTTTGTAGCCCTGAGTTCACAGTCGTGCTGTATCGCAATTCTGAGATGATTGCCGCGTTTGGGCTCTCTCACGCGACACACATGCAAGCTCAGGACTATACCGACCAGGTGGAGTTCCCTGAGCTGTCCGGCAGCAGCAGCTATATTCTCACCCAAACGAGCACTGAAAAAGTCCGGGGCTGGGAGAAGAAATACCGCATTAAGGAGCTCATGAAGGCGTTCTTCGCCGCACGAGCGCCGGCCAAGGAAAAGGAAACCAAGTGAACTCCCCAGCCCTTCGTCTGCTTCTTGTTTCCGCCTTGCTCGCCTCGGCCACCCTCCTCGCCGCCGACTCCGCCCCTCAACCCCAGACAACCATGCGCCCGATCTCGCTTCCAAACACCGTCGACTACGTCGAGACGCCCTCGCGCGATCTCCCGAAGACCAAGGCCTTCTTCACCGCGCTGTTCGGCTGGCAGTTCACCGAGTATGGCCCCGACTACCTCGATTACTCGGACGGCCGCACCACCGGCGGGTTCTACCGCTCCGAAAAAGTCTCCAGTTACGAGGGCGGTGCCACCATCGCCGTGATCTACACCGAGCACCTCGAGACTCTTCGCGACCGCGCGAAGGAACTCGGTGCCACGATCACCCGCGACATCTTCAGTTTCCCCGGCGGCCGCCGTTTTCATTTCACCGAGCCGGGCGGCAGCGAGTTCGCCATCTGGTCGGACAAGTGAGCACGCTTGCGGGTAGGTCGTGCCTTCAGGCCGACCCGCTCGACTCCGCGCTCGCACCCGATCCGCGAATACCACCCGACCAGTCGCCCTGAAGGGACGACCTACGGGCCGTCCGATCACCCTACCGCCCGTTCCGCTGCAACGCCCTCGACCGCGTTGAGGGCAACGTGGCCCACCCGCAAGCGAGTCTTCAACATCCGGTACGCGCTCCAAGTCTGCGGGTGGACGCGCTTGCCCCCAAGCGCGTCGCCGACTCCGCCCGCGCCATTCACGAGCATCGACACCGCGTTCCGTCTCCAACATCCTCCGCCACGATGGAGATCGACTCCCAGTTCCTCACCGCCGCCGCCTTCCGCTTCGAGGCCGCCCGCAGCGTGCGCCAATCCGACTTCGAGACCGAGATCATCGCCGAGTCCGAGCTCACCGCCGTGTCGCCGGACGACCTCGCGCAGACCCTCTGGGGGTGGCTCGCCGCCGAGGGCGCCGATTCGCCCCTGCGCGGCTCCGCTTACTGGGCGCTCGGCAAACGTTGCGATCCCTGCGACGTCGCGCCACTCGTCGCCGCCCTGCGTCGCGAACTCCCGCGCGATCCCGACGTCGCCTACCAGATCCTGATCGCGCTCGAAAACCTCGGCGAACCAGTCTTCCCGCCGGAGCAGCGCGAACGCTCCTCGCGCGACCACGAGCGAACTCGCGCCGCCGCCCAGCGCTACCTCGACAGCCAGCCGTAAGCTCCTCTTCCGGCCAATTACGTGAGCCTCACCCGCCACCAGTCCTACCTCGAGCGCTCGGCCCTGCGCGAAGCCCAAAAAGCCTTCCGCAACCGCTCCCGCGCCGAGGTGAAGTTCGAGGAGTTTCTCGCGCTACGCGCGCAGACCGTCGAGTGGTGGAAACGTCTGCTCGCGCTGCTGCTCGGCCTCGGCGCCATGGGCTTCGCGGGCTGGTCGCTCGCCACCGGCTTCAACGTCTGGATCACGCTCCTCTTTGGCGGGCTCGGGCTTATCGTCTTCGGCTCCGGCCTGATCGGTTGGAAGGAATCAGTCGAAGGCGTGCTCAACGCCTCCGCCGACGCGCTCTTCCACCGCCTGCTCGACGCCCTGTTCTAGATCGGCAGCGGCTTACCCGCCTTCTGGCAGAACCGCGGCGGTTCTGCCTTTAGCCTGCATCGCGAGGACTAACTCCATCCCGCGAGAGAATCCTCGCTTCGACCGTCCACTGTTGCACGCTCTTGGACTGTAAACGATGCAGGCTAGCCCCATGCCCGACAAAGGCGTCAACTTCCTCAATACCGCGCTCACCGCGCCGGCCACTGCGGCCGAGGCCGCGTTGCGGCCGGCCAACTTCGGCGACTTCGTCGGCCAGACCAAGACCGTCGAGCGCCTCAAGGTCATGGTCGGCGCCGCGCGCCGCCGCGGCGACCCGCTCAACCACATCCTGCTCAGCGGTCCGCCCGGCCTGGGCAAGACCACGCTGTCGTTGATCCTTGGAGCCGAGATGGGCAAGACCGTGCGCATCACCTCCGGCCCCGTCGTCGAGAAGGCGGGCGACCTCGCCGGCCTGCTCACCAGCCTCGAGGAGGGCGACCTGCTCTTCATCGACGAAATCCATCGTATCCCGAAAACGGTGGAGGAGTACCTCTACAGCGCGATGGAGGACTTCCGCCTCGACATCATGATCGACCAGGGGCCCAACGCCCGCAGCGTGCGCCTCACCCTCCCGCGCTTCACGCTCATCGGCGCCACCACCCGCTCCGGCCTGCTCACCGCGCCGCTGCGCAGCCGGTTCACGCTCAACACCCGTCTCGATTTCTACGGCCGTGAGGACCTGCTCACGATCGTCAACCGCACCTGCCGGCTGCTCAACGTCCCCATCGACGACGGCGGCGCGAAGGAGATCGCCGCGCGCTCCCGCGGCACGCCGCGCATCGTGAACAACCTCGTCAACTTCGTGCGCGACTACGCGCAGGAGAAGGCGAAGGGGAACATCACACAGCCCGTCGCCGCCGCCGCGCTCGAGTTGCTCGAGATCGACGCGCGCGGGCTCGACGAGATGGACAAGCGTATCCTGCGCCTGATGGCGGAGGCGTACCGTGGCGGCCCCGTCGGCCTCGGCACGGTGGCCGTCGCCGTGGGCGAGGAGGCCGAGACGCTTGAGGAGGTGCACGAGCCGTTCCTCATCCAGGAAGGCTATCTCCAACGCACCGCGCAGGGCCGCGTACTCACGTCGAAGGGCTGGGAAGCGATCGGGTTGCAGGCCATCGCCGGCGCGCCCGGCGCGCAGGGCAGTCTGCCGCTCGCCTGAGTCGGTTTCGATCGGTCGGATCGGCCCAATCCGACCGATTCCTAGTTCCTCTTTCCCAGAACCAGCAGCCCGGCGCCCAGCGCGGCCATGGCGCCGCCGCCGAGCATGAACCAAGTGTGCTCGGGGAACTGCCGCGAGCCCTCGAGGTGGCTGGCCACGCCGGCGAGCACACGCTGGGTCCTGCCCTTGAGCGAATCCCGCTGGATCCAGCCGGTGTGGAACAGCCACACGCCGGCTCCGATGAGCAGGATGGCGACCAAAATTTTCATGGAAAAACCCGGCTCCGCGTTTCCACCCCGCGGCTCATTCGCCGGGCAGCGGCGGCTGTGTATTCGCTGTCCGCAGCGCGCTGTGCCTGCGGCCGTAAAGGAAGTAGATCGCGAAACCCAGCGCGAGCCACACGAACAGCCGCCACCAGTTCTCCTTCGGCAGCGAGAACATCAGCAGCGCCGAGCTGGCCATGCCGAGCAGCGGCACCACCGGTGAGAACGGCACCCGGAACGGCCGGTGCGCCTGCGGGTGCGTGCGGCGCAGGATCAGCACCGCCGCGCACACGACGAAAAACGCCAGCAGCGTGCCGATGTTCACCAACTCCGCGAGGATGCGCAGCGGCAGGAAACCGGCGAGCGCCGCCACGCCCACGCCCATCACCAGCTGCGAAAGCCACGGCGTGCGGAAACGCGGATGCACCGCGCCGAAGATCCGCTCCGACACCAGGCCGTCGCGCGCCATCGCGAGCATCACCCGCGGCTGGCTGAGCATGAGCACGAGCAGCACCGAGGTGATGCCCACCACCGCACCGATCGAGATGACGAGGTGCGCCCACGGCAGCCCGACCCGGCGGAAGGCGTCGGCCACGGGCGCCTCGATGTTGATCTCATGATACGGCACCATGCCGGTGAGCACCGCGGCCACCGCGAGATAGAGCACCGTGCAGACGATGAGGGAGGCGATGATCCCGATCGGGATGTCGCGCCGCGGGTTCTTCGCCTCCTCGGCGTGCGTCGAGACCGAATCGAAGCCGATGTAGGCGAAGAAGATGATCGCCGAGCCCGCGAGCATGCCGAGCGGCTCGCCGCCTGCGCCGGTCTGTCCGAGCACCGTGTGCCCGAAGAGGCTCAGCCCGGTGTAGCCGAACGGCGCGAACGGCTGCCAGTTCGCCGGATTCACGAAGAACGCCCCCACGCCGATCACGAAGAGCACCACCGCGAGTTTGATCACGACCATCACGGTGTTGAACCGCGCGCTCTCCCTGATGCCCCGGATCAGCACCCAGGTGAGCACGGCCACCACCAGCACCGCCGGCAGATCGATGAAGCCACCCGTCGCCACAAACTGGCCGCTGCCGGGATCATAGTCGAACGGCGTCGTCGACAGCGCCTTGGGCAGCCGCGGCAGGAACGTCGAGGTGAACTCCTGGAAGTATTGCGACCAACCGTGCGCCACGGCCGCGGAGGCGACGGTGTATTCGAGGATCAAATCCCAGCCGATGATCCACGCGGCCAACTCGCCGAGCGTGGCGTAGGAGTACGTGTAGGCCGAGCCCGCCACCGGCACCATCGAGGCGAACTCCGCGTAGCACAGCGCCGCGAAGACGCACGCCAGCCCCGCCACCACAAACGAGAGCATGATCGCCGGCCCGGCCTTGTCGTGCGCCGCCTGGCCGGTGACGACGAAGATGCCCGCGCCGATGATACAGCCGATGCCGAGGCTGGTGAGCTGCGCCGGGCCGAGCACGCGCCGCAGGCGGTTGTCGCCTTCGGCTTCACGGTGCAGTTGTTCGATGCTCTTCCGGGCGAAGATGTGTTTCATGCGGGTGGGCGGTCGCTCACAGCGGGTCGCAGTTCGGGTGGTGGGCGGGCTGTCTCATAGGTAGCCGCCCGCGAATAGTCCAGCGCGCGGCGGGCCCCATCCGGAAGGTAGGGACGCCGCTCCGTCGGCGTCCGGTCCTGTCTCGGCTTCTCTCCGAAGCCTGCCTCTCTGCGGTCGAGTCAACCCCGGGCCTTGCGGACGGACGGCGACCCAGTGTTCTTCACGGCGAAGAACACGCGGCGCCGTCCCTGCCCCAATCGCCCTACCCCAGCCTCACCGCCCGCTGTACCAATCGATCTTGCGCGTGGCCCACATGCCCACGGCGAGCAGCGCGAAGAGCGCGCCGGTGCCGGCGAGCAGCGCGTAGTCCTGCAATTGTAGGATGAAATAGAGGTAGGCGTAGGTGCCGGCCAGCCCGCCGCCGACGATCCCGCAACGTTTCCCCGTCTTCAACACGCTCGCGCTGTAGCCGGTCACCAACGCCGTGCTCGCCGCCGCCGCGAGGCCGTACGCCAGCCCGGCTGTCACGAACTCGCTCAACGCGAGATAGCCGAGAAAGAACAGCACCAGCGCGCCGCCGACCATCAGGTACTGGAGCGGGTGGATGCGCAGCCGCGCCGTGACCTCGAAGAGGAAGAAGTTGGCGAACACGAGCACGAGGAAGAGCACACCGTACTTGATCGCCCGCTCGACCAGCCGGTAGGCGTCGACCGGTTGCAGCAGCGTCACATCGACCGCCGAGTCGGTGAGTTGGTGCCACTCGACCTGGGTCTGGCCGGCGCCATCGGTCCATTGCTGGGGGTAACCGCGCCCAAAATACGACTGCTCCCACGTGGCGGTGAACCCCTCGGGGCCGACCTCGCGCCGCGCCGGCAACGCCGCGCCGCCGAAGCTCGGGTCGACCCAGCTCGACTTGAGCGTCACCCGGCTCTGCGCGCCCAGCGGCGCCACCGCGAGCCGCGCGCTGCCCTGCAGCGTCATCTCCAGCGCGAAGCTCACTCCGGCCGCCCCACTGGTGGCGTCGAGCGGCACCGCCGCCTCAAGCGTCTCGCCGAAGCCGTTGCGCGGGGTGCCCGGTTCGAGTTTCACCGTCGCCCCGCCCCAACGCACCTCGGGCGCCGCCCGCAGGCCGCGCGGGTAGGTGAGCGCCACGAGCAGCCGGGCCTTCGCCCAGTCGTAGCTCGCACTCTCGATGCCGATCGCCGTCGCCGCCGGCTGGAACCGGCCCTGCACCGCCAGCGTCGTCTCATAGACCGGGATCGTGAAGATGCCGCGCCGGCGCAGCGAAGGGTCGAGTTGCCCCGAAACATCGAGCTCGGTCGGCAGGAAATAGGCCCACGCCCGCACGGTGCGCACCTCCTCGGTCCGCACCGGCACGCCGCGCGCGTCACGCACCTCGTTGACGGTCTTGGTGGCGTAGGTGAACGGCACCGCCAGCACCGGCCCCACGAGCGACTGCTCGCCGCCCCAAGTGCGGGCGATCTCGGTACGCGCCTCCTCGCGGAAACAGAGGCGCTCCTGCCGCACGCCGTCGATGAGCAGCAAGGCGATCCAGAGCAGACCGATGAGCACGGCGATGGCGAAGACCTTGAGCCCGGTGGCGGGGAGCTTGGAGCCCAGGGCGGCGGGGGCGGCAGGAATCGGGGGCGGGAGGACGGGAGGAGTTTCCATGCCGCCACTCTCGCACCCGACCGTGAAGCCCTGATGAAGCCGGCATGAAGACTCGGCGAAAAGCGCCCGAGCTAAGTCTGGGCGAAAGCCGTGTCGGAGCCTGCTTGCAGGCGATCGGTGCTCGGAATCGCCTCCAAGCAGGCTGCTACCCCGAACAACAGCGGCGTGCGCGCGACTGCGCGCTCAGCGCCGGCGCCGCCACCACACCGCCAACCCGAGCGCACCGAGACCGGACCACAGCGCCACCGTCGCCGGCTCGGGAATCGCCGTGAGGATCTGCCCGCGGTAGGCGGAGAGATCGGCGTAGTAGGTACGGTTGCCGGTCACCGCCGTGCCACCCGGCTGACCGGCGTAGGTTCCGATGTACACCATGATTCCGGAGACGCTCCAAGCACCGCCGGCAGCCTGACTGAAGACCCCGCCACCGGAATCGCCACTTGCGCCCTGCGCCTCACCCGAAAATGCGTCGAAGACAGTGTAGGCGCAGTCGGTCGTCCGCTGCGTCGCCCCGGTACCATAGACCGCCAGTATTTCGCCCGCGACCGTGTTGGTGCCCCAGCGCATCGTGTTGCCACTCGCCCAGGCAAAACTCTCCACCTCGGTCGCCTCCGCCACTGGTGTCGTGCCCAACCACGTTGGGATTTCTTTCCCCAGGTCGACATATCCGGTCGTCGGACTCACCGCGCGGTTCCGTCCGTTGCCGATCATCGTCACCGAGGTCCCGAGCTCGGGGGGCGAGCCGGTGATCGGCAACAGCGACCAGTCGAGCGAGGAATTGATCTGGTAGAGCAACAGGTCGGTCCCCGTGCCGTTGGCATTCGTAAGCTGAAGCGCCGAGCCGTTGATCGCGGAGTAGGCCACACCCCCAAGCGTGAAGCTCCCGAAACCGACATGATCCGCCGTCAACACCCAGTCCTTGCCCGCATAACTGCCAAGGTAGACTCCGGAGGCGCCGTTGACCACGCCCACGCGGTTCCACGGCGCGCCGTTGGCCGGCGCGGTCGTGTTCTGCGTGCCGTCGCCGCCATAGACAATCACCGCCCGGGCGATACAGGGCAGCACCAAGGCCGTGGCGAGAGCGAGAAGGCGTGGGGACCGGCTCATGCCCCGGGATCAAACCAGCCGGCCTCCCCGCGCCAAGGGCAAACCCGCCGCCGACTACGCCACCGGCAGGCGTAGGGTCGCCCGGGCGCCGCCCGCGGGGCGGTTCACCAGCTCCGCCTCGCCGCCGTGCAGATGCGCGATCTCCCGCACGAGCGAGAGGCCCAGCCCCGTGCTCTTCCGACCGGTGGCGGGGCGTTCGAGCGAGTAGAACCGCTCGAAGATCCGGGCCAGCGCATAGTCCGGGATGCCCGGGCCCTCGTCCTCGACCCAGAACTCCACGCGGTGCTCGATCACGCGGGCGCCGAGGGCGACCCGCCCGCCGCGCGGCGAGAACTCGACCGCGTTCTGCACCAGATTCGCCAGCGCCTCGCGCAACAGCGCCCGTTCGCCGCAGACGAGGCCCATCGCCTCGGACGCGACAACGAGTTCGACACCGGCCGCGCGCCCGGCGCTGCGGAAGCCGTCGGCCACCTCGGCCAGCAGCGCGGCGGCCTCGATCCGTTCCGGCGCGCGCAACGTCGTGCGTGCCTCCAGCGCCGAGAGTTGGAGCAGCCGCTCGACGATCTGCTCGATCCGGCCCGACTCCGCGCGCAGATTGTCCAAAAACCGGCGACGCTCCTCCGCCGGCATGTCCTCGCCGAGCAGTTCGGCCGCACCGCGCACCGCCGCCAGCGGCGCCTTGATGCCGTGGGCGAGCGCCTGGGTCGTGCGCTCGACATGCCGTTTCCCCTCGAGCGACTCGCGCATCTCGGCGAACGCCGTGCCGAGCTCGCGCAGCGTTCGGCCGGGCAGCGGCGGCAACGGGGCGGGCTTCCCGTCGCGCACCGCCCGGGCGTAGGCCGTGAGCCGTTCGAGGGGTGCGATCACCCAGTTGGCCGCGATCAGCAGCGCAACCAGCAACGCGAGCCCGCCCACGAGCGCGCCGGAGAGGATGCGTCGTTGGGCTGCGGCGACGAGGGTGTTGATCGAGCGCGTCGGCTTCCCGAGCGACAGCACGCCGACGATGCGGTCGCCGTGCCGGATCGGCGCCGCGATATGGAGCACCAGCGACTCGTTGTCGCCGGCCACCGTCTGCGTGGCCCGCGCACCGTACTCGCCAGCCAACGTCAGCCGCACGTCCCGCCACTGCGCATAGTCGGCGCCCTCGTCGCGCCCGCCGTCGGAGTCGAAGACCACGCGGCCGGTCGAGTCGGTCGCGTAGACCCGCAGGTCGAGCTGCGTTTTCCGCAGCGAATACACCTGGGCGATGAACTCGCGCGTGCGGACCGCGGCGAAGGCGGTGCGCAACGGCTCGGGATCCACCGCGTCCCCCTGCAGCTGCGTTTCGAGCAGGGCGGCGAGCAGGCGCGAGGCGTCGACGAGCGATTCCTCCATGCTCTCGAGGTAGCGCGGTTTCACCTCGTTGAGCGCGGTGCGCACGATCAGCCATTCGCCGAGGCAGAACACGGCCACGAGAAACAGCGCCAGGCGCAGCCGCAGGCTCATGTTTCCTCCCGGAGCGAGTAGCCGAGCCCGCGGTGGGTCTGGATCGGGTCGCTCGCCGGCGCGGAGGTGCGGAGCTTGGCGCGCACGGTCTTCACGTGGGCGTCGACCGTGAGGTCGGTGGCGGAGCCGGGGTCGGGCCACGCGGCGTGCATGAGCTGGTCGCGCGTGTAGACACGCCCCGGATGCGCGACGAGCGTGCGCAGCAGGCGAAACTCGGTCGCCGTGAGCTCGAGCGCCGCCCCACGGTAGAGGATCCGGCAGCGCTCCTCATCCACCGCCCAGACCGCCCGCGGCCCGCGCGCCGGAGCACCGCCGGGACTAGTAATACAATGGATTACATCGTCCGCCCCCCCGCCGGGCCGCCCCGACAGGTTGCCGGCCGGGGCTTCGCCTCCGCGCCCGGGCGCCGCGGGAGCCGGAGCGGCGGCCGCGGACGGCGTCTGCGTCGCCGGATTCCGGCGACGCAGCACGGCCTTCACACGGGCGGTGAGCTCGCGCGGCGAGAAGGGTTTCGCCAGATAGTCGTCGCCGCCGATCTCGAGGCCGAGCACGCGGTCGATCACCTCGCTGCGGGCCGTCAGAAAGATCACCGGCAGATCGGCGTACTGCGCCCGCAGCTCCCGGCAGAAGTCGAAGCCGTTGGCATCGGGCAGGCCGACATCGAGCACCACGAGGGCGGGCAACGCCACCGCCAGCGCCTCACGCGCGGCACCGGCCGTGGCGCACCAGTGCGGCGCGAACCCCTCGGTCCGCAACGCGTACACGACCGTATCGGCGATGGCGCGTTCGTCGTCGACGACAAGGATGGCGGGGCTGCGGCCGTTGGGCATGGCGCGGTTGTGACGGACGCCGGACCGGCCGGCAAGGGCGGGAAACATCCCTCCTTCCGCGCCGAAGCCCGTTCCACCATCGGAGCGCCAACCGGCCGAGAACCGGCGAGCCAAATTCAGGAAAGCCCCACACCACCACTCGACTTGGCGCGGCGTTGCCTCTAGCACCCTGCGCGCCCCGCGGTTCCCCACCGCCCAAACCCTCGCTCCGCTCCGCCGCCCGGCGGCGCCAACCCGGAACACACCCCCGTCATGTCCTCCTCCCCGTCCCTGACCCGCGGCTGGGTCGTCACCCTCGCCGGTCTCGGCATCAACCTCGTCCTCGGTGCGCTCTACGCATGGAGCGTCATGGGCAAGGCGCTCGTCGTGCAGTGGAAATGGTCGAAGGCCGACGCCGGCCTGCCCTTCGCGATCTGCACCGCCTCGTTCGCGATCATGATGATCTTCGCCGGCCGCATGCAGGACAAGATGGGCCCGCGCCGCGTGGCCCAGCTCGGCGGTCTGCTCTTCGGGGCCGGCCTGGCCGCCTCCAGCCTCGCCCACACGCCGCTGACGATGGCGCTCACCTTCGGCGTGCTCGGCGGCATCGGCATCGGTCTCGGTTATTCGGCGACAACGCCGGCGGCGATCAAGTGGTTCCCGCCCGCGCGCAAGGGCCTGATCACCGGGCTCGTCGTGGCGGGCGTGGGCTCGGCGGCGATCTACATCGCGCCGCTCACGCAATGGTTGCTCGGGCGCACAACCATCCAGAACACATTCCTCGTGCTCGGCGCCGGCGCGTTCGTGCTGATCCTGCTCTTCTCGCTCATCCTCTCCAATCCGCCGGCCGACTTCCGTCCGGCGGTCGCGGCCCCGGCGGCCGGCGCGCCGCGCCCGGCGGCGGTCGCGGGACGCGACCGCGACTGGCCCGAGATGCTGCGCACACCGCAGTTCTACCTGCTGTGGCTGATCTACGTGCTCGCCGCCACCGCCGGCCTGATGCTCATCTCCAACGTCGCGATCATCGCCAAGGAACAGGCGGCGTGGGAGGCGGGTTTCGTGGGCGTGATGATCCTGGCCGGCTTCAACACCCTCGGACGGATCGTCTCCGGCTACGTCTCCGACCGGATGGGCCGCACGCGGACGATGCTTGTCGCCTTCGGGCTGCAGGCCGTGAACATGGCGTTGTTCGCCCAATACGACTCGGTGGCGCTGATCATGTTCGGGACGGCGTTCACGGGCCTCTGCTACGGCACAATCTTCACGCTCATGCCCGCGGCGACGGCCGATTTCTACGGCGTGCGCAACCTCGGCGTGAACTACGGCTTTGTCTTCACCGGCTTCGGCGTGGCGGGGGTGCTCGGCTCGCGCTACGGCGGCATGATCCGCGACCTCTTCGGCTCGTTCTCGAAAGCCTACCTGATCTGCGCGGCGATGCTCGTCGTCGCCGCCGTGCTCGCGTACTTCACCCGCGCGCCGAAGGCCGCGGAGCCGAAGGCGGCCTGAGCGCGGAAAAGATCGGTCGGTCCGATCGGCCGGATGGGGCCGATCCGATCGAACTCCCGGCGCGCACCACGACCGACCCGCCTCAGGCCAGCCAGCGCTCGACCAGCGCGGGCAACGTCTGCTCGACCGAGCCGCCGAGGGCGCGGAAGCCGCCGGGGCAGTGGTCGGTGCGCAGGTCGGCGTGGATCTTCTCCGCCTCGGCCGGCGCATGGACCACGAGCCCGGCCGCCGGATACACCTGCAGGGAGGTGCCGACGACGAGCACCTTCGCGGCGTCGGCAAACTCCTCGGCGGCGCTCTCGACCAGCGGCACCTCCTCGCCGAACCAGACGATGTGCGGCCGCAGCTGGCTGCCCGCGGCGCAGCGGTCGCCGAGCCGGATCGGTTTCGCGCCGATGTCGTGGACGAGCGTCTCGTCGACGGTGCTGCGCGCCTTGGTGAGTTCGCCGTGGAGATGGATGACGCGGGTCGAGCCGGCGCGTTCGTGGAGATCGTCGACGTTCTGCGTGACGATCACGACGTCGTAGCGCCGCTCCAGCGCGGCGAGGGCGCGATGGCCGGCGTTGGGCTGCGCGGCGCAGGCTTGGGCGCGCCGCTCGTTGTAGAATTCGAGCACGAGGGCCGGGTTGCGTCGCCAGGCCTCCGGGGTGGCGACGTCCTCGACGCGGTGGTTGGCCCAGAGGCCGTTGGCGTCGCGGAAGGTCGCGAGCCCGCTCGGCGCGCTCATTCCCGCGCCGCTCAGGACGACGATCTTCGGGCGAAGGGGCGATGGCATGGCGGAAACAGGACGCGGCGGGCCGCGCCGCGGGGCCCGGGCACAGCCCGGGCGGCGGCGCCGGTGGCGCTCACTTGGCGTGTTGGATCAGCTCGACCTCGTAGCCCTCGGGCGCATCGATGAACGCGATCACCGAACCCGAGCCGGTCTTGGTGGGCCCGTCGGAGAGCGCGAAGCCCTTCTTCGCCAGCTCGGCGGCGAACGCCTCGAGATTCTCCACCTCGAAGGCGAGGTGCATGAGGTCGGGCTGCACGCGCACGGACTCCGCGCCGGCGGGCATCTGGCAGAGCTCGATCTCCTCGTCGCTGTGCGGGGTCTTGAGAAAGACGAGCTGGGCGCCGCGCGGGGAGAGGAAGCGGCGCGAGGCCTCAAGGCCGAGGGCGTCCTGGTAGAATTTCACGGAGCGCTCGAGGTCGTTCACGCGCATCCGGGTGTGAAGCAGTTTGCTGACTTTCATGGCGAGGAACTGAGGGGACGAAACTCCGGTGGGTTTTCAAGCCGGCGTCCGGGAAACTCGGGCGTGATGCCTTCCCAGAGCCGAGTATTCACCCCTCGCCGCCACTTTCCGGATCTCCCCAATCCGCATTCCGCGATCCGCATTTCCAGTTGGTGCCCAGGACAGGACTCGAACCTGCACTCCCTTGCGAGAAACGGCTCCTAAGGCCGTTGCGTCTACCAATTCCGCCACCCGGGCAAACGGCTGGGGATCGAACGCCGCGAATTCCCGGCGCTCGGGCCGACCGGGGCAAGGCCGAAAGGGCGGCTCGCACGGCGAGGCGGCGCCACCCCCGATGGCAGTCGCCGCCGGCCCGCGCGCCCGGACCTCCGGGCGCCGGTCGTGCCGCCCTCAATGCGTCGCCACGCCGAGCCGCTCACCCATCTTCGCGTAGGTCTCGACGAAGTTGCGGCTCTGCTCGCACAGGTCGGCGTCGAAGACGATCCGGTCGCGCTGGAACAACGTGATCACGCACGAACCGCCGAACCGGAAAAGGCCCTTCTCCTCGCCCTTCTTCACTTTGACGCTTGGCACGTAGGTCTGGCGGATGCCGCCGACGCAGGTCGCGCCGACCTCGATCATCGCCACGGTGCCGAAACGCTCCGTATCATGCAGGGTGACCGTGCGCTTGTTCTGGACGAGATAGCGGACCTTGCGCCGCAGCGCGATGGGGTTGACGGAGAACAGCGGCCCCTTGATTTCGCTGGAGCGCCCCGGCGTGCCCGCGCAGGGGAAATGGAAACGGTGGTAATCGACCGGCGCGAGCCGCGAGATCACCATCGCGCCGCCGGCAAACTGCTTGGCCACGAGTTCTCCGCCGAGCAGTTCACCGAGCTCGAACCGGTCGCCCTTCACGTAGAAACCGTCGGCGTCGTCGACATGCGGAAACACGAGGTGGCGCCCGTCGGCCGGCAGGACCGCGCTGGCCGCGTCGGCGTGGATCGGCCGGGCGGAGTCCTTGAGCTTGCGGTAGAAGAACTCGTTGAAGCTCTTGTACGCCATCGCGCTCTTGGCGAACTCGTCGACGTCGAGGTCGTGGTCGACGATGAACGGCAGCACACGATGGACGCTGCGCGGATGGTCCATCTTCCGTCCATACCACCAGGTGAAGAGGGCGCGCTTGATCAGGACATGCAACGCCACCTGGCCGCTGATCGAGCTGCTGTAGAGCCAGCGCAACCATGCCTCCCCGGGCACGTTCTCCTCGACCATCTCGCGACGCTGCCGGTGGTAATACTCGACGGGTTCTTGGCTCATGGCCGCACCGTGAGCCGCCCACCCGCCCGCGCCAAACCAAAACCGTCGCGCCCGCGGCCGTCGGCAGGCCGGCCCTCCCGCGACGCAACGCGCGGACCATGCGCGCAGTCCCGCGCGCCCGCCGGCGACGGGGCCGGGCTTCACGCTTCCCCTTCGGCCCGTTCCGCGCTGGAGGCGCCCCGCCCGCATCACTACGCGGGAGCGTTGTTTCGTATCGCCGCGCGCCCCCTGTGTATCCCCCTTTCCCCACCACTCGCGCGCTCGCCGCCAGCCCGCCTCCGCAGCGTTGCGAAGTGCCCCTGCGGCCGCTCTATCGTCAGCGCGCGGCAATCCCGCCACCTCCGAAGAATTGCCTTTGACAAGCCCTACCCCGCTTGCCGAACTCACCCGCCTCTCCCACAGCCTTCCCCTTTTTCCCCTCTACGAACGGTCCCTTTTCCCCCGACCCCGCCGCGCCCAAAAACTTCCTGCCGCGTCCGCGCGACGCCCGCTTGAAGTAGTCCGCCTCCCCGCGGCGTTACCTCTCCCGCTCCCCTTCCCCTTTGTTGCGAAAGAAAAGCACCTTATTACCTCTTAAGATTCGCTCCTAACCTCGGCCCTGTCGGCTGCCTGCTTTCTTTCCCCTCGCTTCTCTCAACAATCCTCGAACTCATCACACCATGATCCAGAACCTCCCCCTCGCCTTCCTGATGAACAAGACGCCCATGGAGCTCTTCCATGAAGGTGGTTTCATCATGTGGCCCATCCTCATCACATCGCTCGTCGGTGTCACGGTCGTCACCGAGCGCATCATCTTCACCCTCCGTGAATTGAAGGCCCGCAATGCCGAAGTGGTCGAGCGCATGCTCGAGAAGGTCGAGGCCGGCGACGCCGAAGGCGCCATCGCGCTCGGTCGCACAACCAACGACTTCATCGCCCGGATCCTGGTCTACACCCTGACCCATCGCGACACCTCGCTTCAGAACGCCTTCATCCGCAGCTCCAGCGCCGAGCTCACCCGCTTCGGCCAGGGCATGCCGACCCTCGACACCTGCATCACCGCCGCCCCTTACCTCGGCCTCATCGGCACGATCTTGGGCATGATGACCACCTTCGGATCGATGGAGGGCGACATCGCCTCCGCCGCCTCGAAGATCACTGGTGGTGTCGCCGAGGCCTTGATCGCCACCGCCGCCGGTATTACGATCGCCGTCATCGGACTGCTTCCCTTCAACTATCTCAACGCCCGTTGGGAGCACGCCCGCCACGATGTCGAGGACGCCGGCAACGCGCTCGAGATCATGGTCAAGAAGTCCAGCGGCGTGAACTCGGAGCGCTGAGCTCCGGTTCCCCGCGGTCCCAACGTATACTCGGTCAATCCTAACTTTCACTCACTATGCACGGAGGAGGCGGAGGGGGCTCAGGCTCCAAGAAAAAGGCCACGATCAACGTCATCCCGTTGATCGACGTTATCATGTTCCTGTTGGCCACCTTCGTGTTGTTCACGCTCTCCATGAGCAAGAACAACGGCGCCGGCGGTATCGTTCTCAACGAGGCCAAAACCGGCGTCGATTTCGATCCGAACAAGGCCGTCACGCTCAGTCTGGAGGCGGGCGATGGCAAGATGAGCTGGAACAAAGACCCGATCACTTGGGACAACTTCATCATCAAGCTCGTCGAGTATAGCGGACAGGATAGCCCGACGATCCTCATCAACTTCGATCAGAACGCGCAATGGGGCCAGGCCATGTCGATCTTCAACGAGATCCGCAAGGCACCGAAGAAGGTCACTGTCTATATCTCGCACAAGCTTCCGTCGGGTGGCGGAAGGTCCTCCTAAGCCGGCCTCGCGCCGCAGCCCCCCCTCCTACGATGAAAGTGAAGCAAACAGTCCGGAAGAAAGCTCGAATCGAGATCATTCCGCTGATCGACGTCATCATGTTCCTGATGGCTGCCTTCGTCTTGGTCATGCTCACCATGAACAAGAATAAGCACATTCAGGTCGAACTGCCGGTACCGAATCCGATTCAAGCGCTGCCAAATGAGGTGCAGCCCGACAAGCCGGTGATTGTTTCCATCGACACCGCCGGCGACTACTTCTGGAACAAGGAGCGCGTCTCCATCGACGATCTGATCGTCCGCCTCAAGGGCCACAAGGTTCAGTCCGCCGACCCCAAAGTGGTCATCGAAGGCGAAGCCGGTGCGCAATTCGGCAAAGCGATCATCGTCATTGATGAAGCCCGCAGCGCCGGCATCAACAAGGTGACCTTCGATCCCATGGCCAAGAACTCCGTCCGCCAGCAATAAGGGCCGTCATGAAACGAATCGACATTATCATTGGTGTGCTGGTTTCCGCCGGTCTGCACAGCGGCGTCCTCTTTGGTGGCGAGCTGTTCGAGATGGCCAAGAAGCATGGTCCCGCCCAAGCCGGCGATGATCAGCAGATTACCGTCACCGCACTCGACTTCACTCCGGAGCCCGAAGAAGTGAAGCCTCCCGAGGACGAGAATAAGACCGAAGACGAAAACAATGACGAATCGTCCGACTCCGACAGCAGCGGCGACTCCTCGGCCGCCTCGCTCCCGGAGCCGATGAACACCGTCGGCGTCAGCGACATCACCACGGTCATCAAGCCCACCCCGCCGGTGGCACCGAAGGCTGAGTCGCAGAACTGGAACCCGCCGAGCAAGCAGACCCGCACGCTCGACACCAACAAGTTCAAGGACTTCGTCGACCTCAACAAACTCGACAAACGCCCGCAGGCTCGTTCGCAGATGGCCCCCCGCTATCCCTTCGAGCTCAAGCGCCAGGGCATCAGCGGGGAGTGCACCGTCCAGTTCATCGTCACCTCCGCCGGCGAAGTCGCCGACGCAGTTGTCGTCTCTTCGAGCCACAAGGATTTCGAGAAGCCCTGCCTCGAAGCCGTCATGCAATGGAAGTTCACACCGGGCATGAAGGATGGCCGCAAGGTCACCACCCGCATGCAGCAGATGTTCCCCTTCAAGCTCAGCAACTGACGCCATGCCCTCTCCCCGCCTCTCCCGGCAAAGCCGCCTGCCGCAAGCCGGCACCTGCCTGCGTCTCGCCGTTCTCCTCCTCGGTTGCTCCCTGCTTCCTGCCACCGTGCAGGCGCAGGCTGCAGCGCCCCAGCCGCCCGAACTCAGCGCCGGCCTCTCCGATGAACTCGGCAAGTTGCGCGAGGCGCTCCAAGCCGACGATCCGGCGGCCTATCCGGAGTTGCTCCGCAAGATCGAGGATCTCATCACGCGCCTGAAGCTCAAGGATTACGACCTCGCCTACACGAACCGCCTCCGCGCGAACCTCATGATTCGCTCGGGTCAGGCGATCAAGGCGATCCCGGTCGTCGAGCAGTCGATCTCGGGCAACTATTTCGCTCCGGGGGAAACCCTCGGGATGAGCCTCGCGCTCGCCCAGCTCTACATGCAGGATGCGGGCACCACCAGCGACGAGAAGCACCGCGAGAAACGCCTCGGGCAGACACGCGACCGGCTCAACGCCTGGTTCGCGGCCTCGCCCGAGCCCGTGCTCGGCGACTCCGACAAGATGGCTCCGTACATCGACGCGATGGAGCTGTACGCGAATTGCCTCTACTTCCTCAAAGACTATCAGAAATCCTACGAGGTCTCGCAGAAGCTCGTGCGCCTTTCGATCGAACCGAAGGACCAGTCTTGGATTCTTCTCTTCGCCGCGCAGCAGGAGGCCGGCAAGAACGCCGATGCCGCCGAAACCTTCGAGATGTTTATCCGGAAGTTCCCGGACAAGAAGGACTACTGGCTCCAGCTCACCCAGGCCTACCTGAGCTCCGACCAGGCGATCCGCGCGATCCTCACCTACCAGCGGGCACAGGCCAACGGCTTCCAGAACCAGCCGGCGGACTACATGAACATCTTCGGCCTCTACTACCGACTTGAGGAGTACAGCCGCGCCAGCCAGTTGCTCGAGAGTTGGATCAAGTCCGGCAAGGTCGAGGACAACGAGGACAACTGGGAACTCGTCTCCGTGTGCATGCAGAACCTCCGCCGCGAAGATGCCGTGCGCAAGATTCTCGACGAGTCCCGCAAGCGCTTCAAGACCGGCAATCTCGACTACCAGCTCGCCCAGTACCTCTGGTACGACGGCAAGTACAAGGAAGGCCTCGCAGTGGCCACCACCGCGTGGAAGAAGGGCGGACTGAAGCGGCCCGGTCGGGCGGCGCTCTTCCTCGCCACCGCCAATTTCGAACAACGCAACTACGAGCTCGCGCTCGAATTCTTCGGAATCGCTGAGAAGTCGTCCGACAACGACAAGCGCGATCTCGATCGCGTCCGGAAGATCCTCCAAGAGGCAGTCGATATCATCCGCAGTCGCACCCCTGAGGCCGAAACCGCCCCCGCCGCAACGTCCTGACCCATCACCCCCTCTCTCATTTATTAACATGAAAAAAGGTTACATCTGGTTGGCGCCGCTCGCGGTCCTGATCCTGTTCATTTTCCTCTATATGCAGTCGCGCGGTGCCATCGAAGCCGAGCACGCTGCGAAGAAGGAGGCCGACCGCCTTGCGCAGGTCCAGAAGAACGAGGAAATCGAGCGCAAGAACAAGATCGCCATCGAGCAGCGCCGCATCGACACGGAGCGTAAGAAGGCGGAAGAAAAGGCCGAGAAGGAGCGCAAGGACGCCGAGGCCAAGTACCTCGAGGAACTCCAGTACAACCTCGAGTTCGCCAGCCGCGAGACCACGCGCTACACCAACGTCGTCAAGGACCTCACCGAGTCCTTCGACAAGGAAAAGGAATCCCAGAAGGCCGCCGACGACGCGATCAAGAGCATGCGCGATGAAAAGAAGTCCATCGTGGAGTATGTCGCCAAAGCCCAAGCAAACGAAAAACGGCTCAAGGAGCTGCTCGAGAAACTGCAGAAACTAGAATCAGACCGCCTGAAAGCCGCCGCGGCCGCCAAGTAACCGAGGCCCAAAATACCACCGACCATGAAACGCCTTATCATCGTCATCCCGCCGATCATTGTCTTCGCGATCTTTGTGTACTTCTACAAGGCCCATGTGGCCGAGAAGGAGCACAAGGCCGCCGTTCTTGCGGAGCAGGTGCGGCAGGACACCATCAAGGAAGATGCCCGCAAAAAGAGCCTCCAAGAGGAAGCCGAACGCGAAGCCGCCCGCCAGAAAGCCATCCGCCAGGCCGAAATCGAGAAAGCGCTTGAGGAGATCAAGAACGCGAAGGAAGAGAAGTACCGCAAGCTGATCGCCGAGACCGAAGCGGCCAACGCCTCCTCCAAGAAGCTCCAGGCCCAGATCGTGAAGCTGCAGTCCGACATCCTCGCCGTCCGTGCCGCCCGCGACAAGGCCCAGGCCGAAGCGATGGAGACCAAGCTCGACCTCGAGAAAGCCCGTATCGACAAGCGCAACGCCGAGTTCGAGATCCAGCGCTTCACCGACATGCTCGCCAACCGCATGGAGCAGAGCCAAGCCCTCGTGAACGACGTTCTCGCTTCGTCCAAGAAGAAGTAACCTCTCCCGATCGATCCTTTCCAAACCGCACGGCTTTCCCGCCGTGCGGTTTTTCTTTTCCGCAAGGCGACGCTGACGCCGTCCGGACCCTCCCGCCATCCCGCTCGCCAGCCGATGCCCCCGGCCCCCCTCCCGGTGTCGGGCTGTGCGCAACACCCGCGCTTTAGGTCCACACCGTGCGCCGTCGACGAACACGCCACCAGTTCTCGCCGTCTGAAGCGGCTCGCAAGAGCAGCCTTCCCTCTCGCCGTTCACACTACCGGCTCCTCAACCCCCAAGCGCCGGCCCGACGATCCTGTCAACTATTGGTTGACATGTGCCCTCCCGAAGACTCTCGCACTAGGGAGACGCAACCGTCGTTGGGCACGCCTCTTCCCCGCGTGGCGCGCTGGAAGACGAAGTCATCCAACCGCGGGCCCGCTCTTCCGTCGCAGGACACGGATTGCCGCACGGCCCAAAACGCTGCGCCTAGGCCAGTGCGGGCTCCGGCTCCGCCGCCACCGAGGTGATCGTCTCGGCGTAGCGCAAACCCAGATCCCCGAGTTGCTCTGCGTTGGTGAGGTGCACCACCTCGTCCTTCATTCCACCGCCCGGCATCCACAACTGGATGCGAAATGCGGAGCTCTTCGTCTCCCCGCCGACCTTCTCGACGGCCACCCGCAACTGCCATTTCCGGTCACCCAGCCTCGCGAACGAGAACTCCATGCGTTTCTGGAGCGGAAGCAGGTACCGATTCGGCGAGATGCTCAGACCCAAGCCGGCGTCGCGGGACATCTCAAGCGACGCCCGCTCCAGCGCGGCGACAACATCGAAGTAGTGGGGGATGGCGATCGTGGCCATGAGCGATTGTGTTTCCAGTCTATCGGTTCGGCCTCCCGCGCGCTTGAGGTTCATCCGGCCGGGACTTCACCCTACGTCCCCCGCGGGTGCGCTCCCTCACCCCGCTTGGACCCACGAGCAGCGCCGTGCCGCCGGCCCGCCCCCCATCCACCCGAGGGCTCCGCATCCAACCCTCGGATCCCTCCGCCCGAGGCCGGACTTCCACGCTCCGCTGCGACGGCCGGTTTACCCGGCCGCACTCGCCCCGGACCACACAAAAATCCCCCGGCGCGAGCGAAATTCGACCGCGCCCAACCTGAAGGCTCGACGCGGTCACGCCCCCCTCCATACTCACCACCGCGATGCAAAAGAAGCTCCTCGTAGTCGATGACGACATCGTTGCCCTGAAGGCCACCAGCCGCATCCTGCAGGCCAGCGGCTACGACGTCACCTCCACCACCCGCACCGACGAAGCCCTGCACTTCCTCGAGCGGGACAAGTTCAAGGGCGTGATCTGCGACTATCACATGCCGGATCAGAACGGCTCCGTGATCGTCTCCGCCATCCATCACCACCACCCGGAAACGAAGGTGTTGCTGATCACTGGATACCGGGAGGATCTCCCCGATTTCCTCCGGACCGGGAAGCACGCCGTGCGTGTCGTGGACAAGCCCTTTACTCTCCAAGGACTGCTCCAGGCG
>JAHFTC010000033.1:0-14138 GCA_023269585.1 Opitutaceae bacterium | reverse complement strand
GGTCCACGAAGAGATTGGCCTTCCGGCTCCTTCCCCGAAGTAGCCCGCAACCCTCCGCATCGCTCTCCCACCCCGGCCCTCAGCCGGGGTTTCTTTTTTTACCGGTCCCGTCGCGACCGCCCCCGCCGGCCCCCTCCCTGCACGTTTCGCGGGCACCCCGTCGCCCTCGGGCCGGTGCCCCCGCAGCCGCGGCAAAGCGCGGCAAATGCGCGATCGTTCACGGCCAGTTTGTAAGGAGCTGGGCCTTCTGCCTCACGGTTCGCCGATCAATACGCCGGCCTTCGTCCCCGCAGCAGCCGCCCTCGAGAGGAGCCCGCGCGCGATCGGTTTGCTTCGGGTCAACGTCCCGCCCATCGCCGCAATTTCCGCATAGTCATCGCCAAATTTTGAGTGGCCGCGGTCTCAAAACCTTGCAAAGATGGACCCTTAATTCCCACACCTCGCTTCGCAACGCCGCCAACACCGAGTCTCCCACCCACCACATGGACGTCAAACTTGCCAACGACCTGATCTACGTCTTCGGCTTCGCCGGACTCGGGCTCGTGTTTGCCGTCGGCCCGTTCGTCCTCGTGCACCTGCTCTCGGCGCGCAAGACGCGCCAGACCGCCGGCAAGACCGGCCAATTCGTCGAGTGCGGCATGGAGCCGATCGGCGACGCGTGGATCCGCTACAGTGCGGTCTATTACCTCTACGCTCTGGTGTTCGTCGCATTCGCCGTGGATGTCCTGTACCTCTTCCCCGTCGCCCTCGTCTACAACAGCCCAGCACACGGGCTGGCCGATGGCTGGCGGGATTTCATCGAACTGACGATCTTCGTGGGAATTCTTTCCCTCGTGATCGTCTATGCACGGAAGAAAGGGGTATTTGAATGGACCCGCAAACCGGTTGCTCCCCAGTCCACGCAGGACTGAAACTCCCGCCCGGCCCCGCGTCGGATGAGATCCCGGCGGAAATCGCCGGCCTCGTCCGCTTCGCCAAGCTGGACGAAGCCCTCGCCCTCGGCCGCGCCAACTCCCTCTGGCCGCTGACGTTCGGCCTCGCCTGCTGCGCCATCGAGATGATGGCCTCCGGCATGGCGCGCTGGGACCTCTCGCGCTTCGGCGCCGAAGTCTTCCGCCCGTCGCCCCGCCAGGCCGATCTCATGATCGTCGCCGGCACGGTGAACAAGAAAATGGCCCCCGCCATCAAGGTCCTCTACGACCAGATGCCCGAGCCGAAATGGGTCATTGCCATGGGTAACTGCGCCAT
Source organism: Opitutaceae bacterium (assembly GCA_023269585.1). Taxonomy (GTDB): domain Bacteria; phylum Verrucomicrobiota; class Verrucomicrobiia; order Opitutales; family Opitutaceae; genus CAJCBL01. Next base: position 12,890 of record JAHFTC010000033.1, on the reverse strand, counting down.
CTCCGGCGGCCCCTTCGTCTACCCCGACCAATACGCGGTGGTGGAAGGCGTCGACAAACTCTTCCCCGTCGATGTCTACGTGCCCGGCTGCCCGCCGCGCCCCGAGGCGTTGATCGAAGGCATCCTCAGCCTCGAAGAAAAACTCACCGGCAAACGCCGCTGGCCCCGCGTCGAAACCCCATGAGCAGCCCCACCGTCGAGCAACTCCTCGCGGAGTTCGCCTCGCTCTACCCGCCGCCGCCGGCCCCCGTCGTGGAAACTCCCGCACCGGCTCCCGAGCCGGCGCCTAAGCCCGTCGCGCCGAAACCGGTGGCCGCGCCCGCCCCCGCCGTTGAAGGCGCCGCTCCTGCCGCCGCTAGTGCCGCTCCGGTCCCCGCGCCCAAACCCGCCGCGCCCAAGCCGCCCGTCGCCAAGCCCGGCCCGGTCCTCCAGACCGAGCGCGCCCCCGGTGCCATCGCCGTCGATTTCGCCGCCAAGGGCTATCACCTCGATCTCTCGATCCCGGCCGCCGACATCGTCGCCGTCGCCCAGCGCCTCTACGCACTCGAGTTCTCGCTCGATACGATGACCGGCGTCGACTGGATGAAGCTCGAGCAGATGGAGGTCGTGTACGACTTCGTCCACTTCACGACCAACCTCCACCTCGTCGTCCGTTGCCGCGTGCCGCGCGCCAACCCCGAGTTGCCGTCGATCATCGCCATCTTCCAGGGCGCCAACTGGCACGAGCGCGAGACCCACGATTTCTTTGGTATCCGTTTCCTCGGCCACCCGAACCTCGTCCCGTTCCTGCTGCCCGAGGACGCCACCTACCACCCGCTTAGGAAGGACTTCATCCGTGCTGCTGACTAAAGAACAGGCGCTCGCCCGCTCCGCGCACAGCGTCGGCGGTCCCAACGAGACCTTCGTCCTCAACCTCGGCCCGCAACACCCGGCCACGCACGGCGTGCTCCGCGTGAAGCTCACGATGGACGGCGAGTTCGTCCAGCGCGCCGAACCCGTCTGCGGCTACATCCACCGCATGCACGAGAAGATGGGCGAGAACCGCAACTACTCGCAGTTCCTGCCCAACACCAGCCGCCTCGATTACCTCTCGGCCATGCAGTACACGCACGCCTGGTGCGGCGTGGTCGAGAAGGCCTGCAAGATCGAGGTGCCCGAGCGCGCCGAGTACATCCGCGTCATCACCTCCGAGCTCAACCGCATCGCCTCCCACCTCGTCGGCTGGGGCGCGTGGGTCATGGACCTCGGCGGCTTCACCCCCATCCTCTACGCCTTCGACGACCGCGAGAAGATCCTCGATCTGCTCGAGCACATCTGCGGCGCGCGTCTCACCTTCTGCTATTACCGCTTCGGCGGCGTGGTGAACGACGTCGACGAGTACTTCCTCAACGGCACGCGCGAGTTCGTCCCGTACATGCGCGAGCGGATGAAGATGTACAAGAAGCTCGTCACCCAAAACATCATCCTCCGGAAGCGCATCGAGGGCATCGGCATCATCACCCCGGACCAGTGCCGCCGCTACGGCGCCTGCGGTCCCGTGCTCCGCGGCTCCGGCATTCAGCACGACGTCCGCCGCGCCGAGCCGTACTCGATCTACCACCGCTTCGACTACGACATCCCGGTCTACCACGAGTGCGATTCGATGGCCCGCTACCTCGTCCGCATGGATGAGATCGAGCAGTCGCTCCGCATCATCGAACAGGCCGTCGCGAAGATCCCCGAAGGCCCGTTCGTGCACCCGAAGGTCCCGAAGGTCATCAAGGTTCCCGCCGGCGACTACACCTTCGCCACCGAAGCCGGCCGCGGCCGCTTCATGGTCCGCCTCGTCTCCGATGGTTCCGACATCCCCTACCGCGTGAAACTCCGCACGCCCTGCCTGGCCAACCTCAGCCTCTTCGAGGAAACCAGCGCCGGCATGCTCCTCCCCGACGCGCTCGCCCACATGGGCAGCCTCGACCTCGTCATCCCCGACATCGACCGATGAGCGCCGTAATCGAACTTCTGGGCCAGGAGCCCTACTGGTCCTTTGTGCGTCTCGCTCTATTCCTCGGAGGCGTCGCCGCCTTCGTTGGAGCCAACGCCGCCTACCTCGTCTGGGTCGAGCGCAAGACCGCCGCCTACGTCCAGCGCCGCCCCGGCCCGATGGAAGTCGGTCCCCAGGGCCTCATCCAGCCGATCGCCGACGCCGTGAAGCTGCTCTCCAAGCAGGTCCTCGTCCCGCCGGAGGCCGACGGCATCCTCTTCCGCCTCGCGCCCGTGCTGATCATGACGCCGGCGATGATGTGCTTCGTCGCGCTGCCCTACGGCTCCGCGCTCGTGCCCGCCAACCTCGACCTCGGCCTGCTCGCCCTCTTCGCCTTCGCCTCGGTCAACGTCATGGCGCTCATGCTTGGCGCGTGGTCCTCGCGCAACAAGTTCGCGATCATCTCCGCCGCCCGCGTCGTGTCGCAGAACATCGCCTACGAAATCCCGATGCTGCTGACGGTCGTCACCACCATCCTCATGTCGGGCTCGATGAACCTCTCCACGATCGTCACCCAGCAGGGCGGCTGGTTCTGGAACTGGAACATCTTCCAGCTCCACCACAACCCGCTCGTGTGGCTCTCGTTCCTCACGTTCTACATCTGCATGCTCGCCGAGACCAACCGCGCCCCCTTCGACATGGCGGAGTCCGAGAGCGAACTCGTCGCCGGCGCCTTCACCGAGTACGCGGGCATGAGCTTCGGCGTCTTCTTCATGGCCGAGTACGCCAACATCGTCATCGGCTGCTCGCTCGCGGTGATCCTCTTCCTCGGCGGCTGGAACTGCCCGATCCCGCTCGACATCCTGCCGTCCTGGCTCGGTTGGCTCAGCACCGGCATCGGCGGAGCGCTGGTCGGCCTCGGCTTCTTCTTCGCCAAACTCTACGCCCTCATCTTCACCGTCATCTGGATCCGCTGGACCTTCCCGCGCACCCAGTTCTACGGCCTCCTCAACCTCTCCTGGAAGATCCTCATCCCCGTGGCCCTCGTCACGCTGTGGCTGACCAGCTTCCTCGTGAAGGTCCTCTGACCATGAAGAAAGCTTTCAAGGAAATCGTCGGTGGCGCCGTCAGCCTGCTCACAGGCATGCGGATCACGCTCGGGCAGTTCCTCAAGAACTTCCGCAAGGACCACAACGTCCCCTACCCGCACGCCGTGCTCCCGATCCCCGATCGGTACCGCGGCCACATCATCTTCACCAACGACGAAGCCGGCCTCTCCACCTGCATCGCCTGCAAGGCCTGCGAGAAGGCCTGCCCGTCGGACTGCATCCTCGTCGACGGCGAGAAGAAGGAGGGCGCGAAGAAGAAGTCGGCCACCATCTTCGAGCTCAACTACACGCTCTGCAGCCTCTGCGGCGCCTGCGTCGAGGTCTGCCCGACCGACGCCCTCACCTACTCCAAGCGCTACAACCTCGCCAGCACCAGCAAGGCGATCTACTCGAAGATCGACCTCATCAAGGACCTTGATACGCGCATGGCGAAGGAACGCCCCCCGGCCCAGCCGCCCACGCCCGAGCAGCCGCAGCCGCCCACGCCACCCCCGGCCGCCGAGCCGCAGGCGACCCAGCCGACCCAGACTCCGCCGCAATGAGCCCCGCCACCCTGACCCCAATCGCCGAGGTGGTCCCGTTCGCCTTCTCGGAATACATCATCCCCGCGCTCTTCTTGGTCTTCGCCGCCACCACCGTGGCCGGTGCGATCATCGCGGTCGGCGCCCAGCGCATTATCCGCAGCGTCTGCGGCCTCGCGCTGTGCTGCCTCGGCCTCGCCGGCCTCTACTACTTCCTGAACAGCCCGTTCCTCGCCTTGATGGAGCTGCTCATCTACGTGGGCGCCGTCTGCGTCACCATCGTCTTCGCCGTCATGTTGGCCGAGCCCGATGAGCCCGCGCCCACCGCCCGGCACAACTGGCTCGCAATCGCCAGCACCGGCATCGTCGCCACCGCGCTCTTCTGGTCGCTCGCCCGCCTCGGTGTCTGCGGCGACTGGCCGACCCTCGCCGTGAACCAGTCCAGCGGCTCCGTCGAGACCATCGGTGTCCAGTTGCTCACCACGTACAGCATGGCCTTCGAGGTCATCTCGCTCGTGCTCTTCGTCGCCATCCTCGGCGCCATCGCCATCGCCCGCACCGGCCGGCACCACCACTCCCCATGAAGACGCTGACGGCTCAGCTCCTCACGCTCCACCTCCAGCCCGCGCCGTACCTGGTGCTCGCGGCCTTTCTCTTCGCCGTCGGCCTCTACGGCTTCATCCGCCGCCGCACGCTGGTGGGCATGCTCATCGCGGGCGAACTGCTCTTCGCCGCCGCCTCGCTGAATTTCATGGCGGTCAACCACTTCTTCGCCCCCGACCCGGCCACCGGCCAGATCATGGTCCTCTTCATCATGGGCCTGGCCGCCGCCGAGATCGCCATCGCCCTGAGCATCGTCATCGCGGTTTACCGCAACTACGGGTCCATCAAGTCCCGCGAGCTCACCGACCTGCAACGCTGACGCCCCGCCCATGGAATCCGATCCACGTCTGGTATATGCCCTCCTCGCGCCGCTCGTCGGCGCCGGGCTGGTCATGGCCACTGGCAAAAAGCCGAACCTGCGCGAGGCGATGTCCTTCATCGCCGCCTGCACCCTCTTCGGCTTCGTCGCGTCGCTCATCCCCGATGTCCTCGCCGGGAAGACCGTCCACTACACGGTCGCCCAGCTGATCCCGGCCGACTCCGCCGGTTTCTACCAGGGCCTGAGCTTCTCTCTCCGCGCCGACGGCCTCTCGATGGTCTTCGCCGTCGCGGCCTCGTTCCTCTGGATGCTCGCCGTGTTCTACGCCGCCGGCTACATGCGCGGCCACCACGAGGCCAACCAGACGCGGTTCAACACCTGCTTCGCCCTCGCGCTCTTCGGCGCCGTCGGCGGCGCCTTCGCCGACAATCTCCTCACCCTCTACTTCTTCTACGAGGTCGTGAGCATCTCGACCTACCCGCTCGTCGCCCACCACCAGGACAAGGAGAGCTACGAGGGCGCGCAGAAGTACCTCGTCTACCTCACCACCACCGCCAAGGCGTTGATCTTCCCAGCGATGGTGCTGATCTACGTGCTCTCGGGCACGCTCGACTTCGCCTCCAACGTCCACTCCGGCATCCTGCCGACGGGCGTGCACAACGGCCTGGTCATCACGCTCTACATCGCCTGCCTGCTCGGCTTCGCCAAGAACGGCGTGATGCCCTTCCACTCGTGGCTGCCGAGCGCGATGGTCGCGCCCACCCCGGTGTCCGCCCTGCTCCACGCCGTCGCGGTCGTGAAGATCGGCGTGTTCTCCACGGTGCGCGTGATGCTCTACATCTTCGGCACCGACACGATGGCCCGCCTCGACCTCGGCCTCCCGACGGCCTGCTTCGTCTCGCTCACGATCCTCCTCGGTTCGGTGATCGCGCTCTCGAAGGACAACCTCAAGGCCCGGCTCGCCTACTCCACGGTCTCGCAGCTCTCCTACGTCATCCTCGGCGTGGCGCTGCTCAACCCGATCGGCATCGAAGGCGGCCTCTTCCACATCGCCGCCCACGCCTTCTCCAAGATCACGTTGTTCTTCTGCGCCGGCGCGATCTACGTCGTCACGCACAAGAAGAACATCTCCGAGATGGGCGGCCTCGGCCGCCAGATGCCGTGGACCTTCGGCGCCTTCGCCGTCGCCGCGCTGTCGATGATCGGCGCCCCGCCGGTCGCGGGCTTCGTCTCCAAACTCTACATGCTGGTCGGCTCGCTCGAGGCGCATTCCTACTTCATCCTCGCGGTCCTCATCGGCAGCTCGCTGCTCAACGCCGCCTACTTCGCCCCGGTCGTCTACCACGCCTTCTTCGGCCAACCCGCCGCAGCCGCCGCGCACGGCGCTGACGCCCACGGGCATGGTCACTCGGCCGCGCATGGTCACGGCCATGACGACCATCACCATGGCGAGGCGCCGCTCTCGATGCTCATCCCGCTCTGCATCACCGCCGCGATCTCCGTGGTCATCGGCATCTACCCCGATCTCATCCTGCAATTCGTGAAAGGGATCGCCCAATGAGTCTCCTCGGCATCATTGAAACGCTCCGCCGCAACCTGAAGGCCGTCATCGTCGCGTGCTGCGTCGTGCTCGGCTTGGTCGTCGTCGCCGACATTGCCCGTGTCACGACCGGTTTCGGTCACCACGCCGCGGCGCCCGCCGGCGAACACGCCGTCGCTCCCGCCGCCGAGCACAACACCCACGCCGCCGTCACCCCGGAGCACACCGCCCCGGCCGCACACGGCGCCACTGCCGCCGCTCACGGCGAAGCCCACGGTTTCTGGGCCAAGGCCTATCACATTGCCGAGACCGTTCCGGTCTTCTGGACGCTCTTCGGTTTCCTCGGCTGCATCCTGATTGTCGTCGTCTCCAAATCCTACGGCCACTTCGGCGTCTCCGTGAAGGAGGATTACTACAGTGAATAATCTCTGGATCCATCCCTCGCTGATCCTGGTCGCCGGCGCGCTCCTGCTGCCGCTGATCCCGAAGGCACTCAAGAAGGCGTTCCTGCTCGCCATCCCGCTCACGGCGTTCGGCGTCGTGCTCACGATGCTCGGCAAGCCCGACGCGTTGCATGGCCAGTTCGAGTTCCTCAACTGGACGCTCACCTTCGGCCGCGTCGACAAGCTCAGCCTCGTCTTCGCCGTCATCATGAGCGGCATGGCCGCCATCGGCACGCTCTACGGCCTCCACGTCAAGGAGGACGCCCAGCACTCCGCCGCGTGGATCTACGTCTCCGGCTCGCTCGGCGCGATCTTCGCGGGCGACCTGCTCACGTTGTTCCTCTTCTGGGAGATCATGGCGTTCTCCTCGGTCTTCCTCGTGTGGTTCCGCCGCACGCCCGAATCGACCCGCGCCGGATTCCGCTACCTGCTCGTCCACGTCGCGGGCGGCCTTTCGCTCCTCGCCGGCATCATCCTCTGGCTCGCCCAACCCGGCACCTCGATCGAGTTCGCCAGCTTCGTGAAGCTCGGCGCCGCCCACACGCCCGCCGGTTTGTTCATCCTCGTCGGCATCATCGTCAACGCCGCCGTCCCGCCCTTCCAAGCCTGGCTGCCCGACGCGTACCCGAACGGCACCTTCAACGGCTCCGTCTTCCTCAGCGCGTTCACCACGAAGACCGCCGTCTACGCCCTCTGCCGCGGTTTCGCCGGCATGGAGATCCTCGTCGTGCTCGGCACCATCATGGCGCTCTACGGCGTCGTCTACGCGGTCATCGAGAACGACATCCGCCGCCTCTTCGCCTACCACATCATCTCGCAGGTCGGCTACATGGTCGCTGGTGTCGGCATGGGCACACCGGATACTGCCCTCGGCCAGCTCGCCATCAACGGCGTCTGCGCCCACGCCTTCGCCCACATTCTCTACAAGGGCCTGCTCTTCATGGGCGGCGGCGCCGTGCTCCACATGACCGGCGAGACGCGCATGTCGAACCTCGGCGGCCTCTACAAGAAGATGCCGTGGACGTTCCTGCTCACGCTCATCGGCGGTCTCTCCATCTCGGCCTTCCCGCTCTTCAGCGGCTTCGTCTCGAAGTCGATGATCACCGCCGCCGGCTTCCAGGCCCCGCACCTCCAGTGGGCGGCGTTCCTCCTCATGCTGGCCTCGATCGGTACCTTCTACTGCAACGGCCTGAAGGTTCCCTACTTCGTCTGGTTCGGCCATGACAAGTGCTCCGACGACGTCCGCGACCGCGCCGGCGATCCGCCGTGGAACATGCTCGCCGCGATGGGTATCGCCGCGTTCCTCTGCATCCTCCTCGGCTGCGCCTACGGCATCCTCTACGGCCTGCTCCCGCACGCCGAGGCGGCCGCGGCCTACCACCCGTACAATGTCCCGCACCTCGCCGAGAGCGTGCAGGTCCTGCTCTTCACCGCCTGCGCCTTCTTCCTCATGGTGCGCACGCACAAGATCGAGCCGCACGCCGGGATCAACATCGACAACGACTGGCTCTACCGCCGCGGCGGCCGCGCCTTCCAGTGGCTCGCTAGCAAGCCGATCCAGTCCATCGACAACGCCGTGGGCGAGATCTACCGCGTGCTCGGCATCATCCCGTTGATGTGGACGACCAAGGTCGTCGACCTCTTCGACCGCGCCGGCATCGACGGCGTCGTCGACGGCCTCGCCGAGAAAGTCCGCGCCAGCGGCCAGCGCCTCCGCTCCGCCCAGAGCGGCGCCGTGCAGGCCAACCTCGCCATCACCTTCGCCGTGGCCGCCGTCGTGATCGCGGCCCTCATCTACTTCGCCGCCTAAGACGCGACCGCCCCGATGAAAGAGCATCTCCTCAGCGTTCTCATCTTCGCCCCGTTGGCCGCCGCCGCGGTCGCGGTTGCGATTCCCAACGAGCGCTTGTTGCGCTGGTGGGCCCTCGTGTCCTCGCTCGCGATCGCGGTCGTCTCCGTGCCGCTCTACACCGGCTACGTCGCCACGCAGACGGGATTCCAGTTCATCGAGCACTGCTCGTGGATCCCCAGCCTCAAGATCGATTACCACCTCGGCGTCGACGGCATCAGCGTGCTGCTCATCCTCCTGACGACTCTCATCACCCCGCTGTGCGTGCTCTGCTCGTGGAAGTACATCAGCAAGCGCGTGAAGGAGTTCATGGTCTGTCTGCTGGTCATGGAGTCTGCGATGGTCGGCGTGTTCAGCGCGCTCGATCTCGTGCTCTTCTTCGTCTTCTGGGAAGCGATGCTCATCCCGATGGCGCTGCTCATCGGCATCTGGGGCGGCCCGCGAAAGATCTACGCGGCGTTGAAGTTCTTCATCTACACGATGGCGGGCTCGGTGATGCTGCTCGTCGCGATCATCGCGCTGCGCCTGCAGGTCGGCAGCTTCAGCATCCCGGACCTGATGGCCGCCGGCCCCGGCTTCGGCCACGGCTTCCAGCTCTGGATCTTCGCCGCTTTCGCGCTCTCCTTCGCGATCAAGGTCCCGATGTTCCCCTTCCACACGTGGTTGCCCGACGCCCACGTCGAGGCGCCGACCGCCGGCTCGGTCATCCTGGCCAGCGTGCTCCTGAAGATGGGCACGTACGGCTTCCTCCGCTTCTGCCTGCCGATCACGCCCTACGCCGCGCACTATTTCGCGCCGGCCATCCTCGTGATGTCGGTCGTCGCGATCATCTACGGCGGTTTCGCCGCCCTCGGCCAGAGCGACATGAAGAAGCTCGTCGCCTACTCCTCCGTGGCGCACATGGGCTTCGCGACCTTCGGCATCTTCTCGTTCACGCAGTCGGGCCTCGAGGGCGCGACGCTCGTCATGATCAACCACGGCGTCACCACTGGCGCGTTGTTCATCTGCGTGGGCATCCTCTACGAACGCCTCCACACCCGCGACCTCGCGCTCGCGGCCGGCGTGGGCAAGTTCATGCCGATCTTCTCGGTCTTCCTCGGCCTCGCCTGCCTCTCCTCGATGGCGTTCCCGGGCACCAACAGCTTCATCGGCGAGTTCCTCGTCCTGGCCGGCGGCTTCTCCGTCTCGAAGGTCCTCGTCGCCTGCACCATCCCGGGCATCGTCGCCGCCGCGGCCTACAACCTCCGCATGCTCCAGAAGGTTTGCTACGGCACGCCGGACAATCCCGACCACACCGGCACCGCCGACCTCAACGTCCGCGAGATCCTCACCCTCACGCCGCTCGCCGTGTTCATTCTCTGGATCGGTTTCCAGCCCCAGCCCTTCATCGACGTCATGCGCACCAGCCTCGCGCACGTGCTGACGCAGGTCGCGCAATAATCCGCCGAGCCGCGACGTAACAAGTTCCACGTAACAAGTGCCAAGAGCCGGAACGCGAAATCCCAAGGCCCAACCGCCCAAGCCAAGCCTCCGGCAATTCCTCCCTCCTCCGAATTAGCGTCCATCAGCGTCCATTAGCGGTTTCGCCGTTCCGACCTCCGTCCTCCGCCTTCCGTCCTCCGGCCCATCCGCACTCCGCAATCCGCACTCCGCAATGCTCAGCCACTTCATCGCCTTCCTGCCCGAGCTCGTGCTCCTCACCGGAGCCCTGGCCCTCTTCGGGATCACGCTCGGCAGCAATACCCGCCACGCGAAGATCGCCTCCCTCGCCATCGCGGCGGCCTTCATCGCCGCGGTGCTCTTCGCGTTCAACGCCCAGGCTGTGCTCTTCGACGGCGCCTACCGCGTCGACGCCTTCTCGCAGCTCCTCAAGCTCGTCGTCGGCATCGGCTACTTCCTCGTGATCCTCCTCGGCCGCTCGCTCGACGACATCCGCCAGGACATCCGCGCCGAGTACTACCTCTTCCTCGCACTCGGCGTCACCGGCCTCACGTTCCTCTTCAGCTCCATCGAGCTGATCACGATCGTCGTCTCCCTCGAGCTCTCCTCGTTCCCGCTCTACCTCATGGTCGCCATGCGCCGCGAGCGCGACGGCCAGCGCGTCCAGATGGAGTCGGCGATCAAGTACATGATGTTCGGCATCGCCGCCAACGGCATCATGTTCTTCGGCCTTTCATACCTCTTCGGCCTCACCGGCTCCACCTCGCTGCCCGTGATGCTCGCCCGCCTCGAACCCCAGCTGGGCAACCCGCTCGCCATCGTCGGCCTCGCGCTCTCCTTCGCCGGTATCCTCTACAAGATGGCGGTCTTCCCCTTCCACTTTTGGACGCCCGACGTCTACCAGGGCGCCTCCAACGAGACCGCCGGCCTCGTCGCCTCGCTCCCGAAGCTGGGCGCCGTCGCCGTGCTCACGCGCTTCGTCGGGCTCGCCGCTCCCGGCGACGCCACCATCCCGACGCTCCTCGCCGTGCTCGCCACCGCGTCGATGTGCTACGGCAATCTCGTCGCCCTTGTGCAGACCGATGTGAAGCGCCTCCTCGGCTTCTCCGGCATCGCCCACGCCGGCTACGCCCTCGTCGGCTTCGTCGCCCTCAGCCAGAACGGTTTCGCCGCCGCAGTGTTCTATATTTCCGGTTACGTGCTGATGGTTCTCGCTGCGTTCTTCGTCATCAGCCGCGTCTCGACCGACGGCGCCAACGTCTCCCTCTCCGACCTCGCGGGCCTGCACAAACGCTCCCCGCTGCTCGCGCTCACGCTCGGCCTCGCCGTCTTCGCCCTCGCCGGCATCCCGCCCTTCGTCGGCTTCATCGCGAAGTTCTCCCTCCTAAGCGCCGCCCTCGCGCAAGGCTGGCTCTGGCTGGTCATCGTGACCGTCGTCAACTCCGCCATCGCGATCTACTACTACCTGAAGATCGTGAAGGAGGCGTACTTCACCGACGCCGGCGACCGCCCCGCCATCACCACCGACTTCGCCACCAACGCCGCCTGTGTCGCGCTCCTGGTCGTCATCACCGCCCTCGGCATCGCGCCCGGCAAGCTGATGGAGATGATCGCCGCCAGCCTCACCACCGTCGACCTCGCGCTGAAATAACGCCGCCGCTCGACACCTCCTCCTTTCCGCAAAACCCCGGCCCGCCCCGCGCGCGCCGGGGTTTCTTTTGGCCCGCCACCCCTTGGCAGCGCCGAGCTCCAGCTCGGCCTCCGACTCACGTTCCAAGAAAGCTGAATACCCAAGAACGCGTCTTCACGCGTTCTGCCGCTCGACAGCTGCCGCGATCAAGGGCGCAACGCTCCTCAGCCCGTCCAGTGCGAGATTTCCGTCCAAATAGAGTTCGTACCAGCTGCGCCGCCAACGGATCACCGTTTCGCCATCCCGTAGTTTGAGGCGCTTGAGCGTAAATTCCGCCTTGGCTCGGAATGCCGCTGGCACCGCGTCAGTCACCCTCATTTGCAGCGATGGCAAGATGATCTCGAACCATCCAGGGCCGACCTCGTACGGATCAAGAACCGCATCATCTGCGTTCTGCTTCGAGGCGTTCATCGGCGAAGAAGCGAAGCGATAGTTACTCCACTCGTACGCGAGATCCGGTCGATTCTTCCAGCTCAGAAAATGATCCACCGTTCCTCCCGTGGGATCGAACATCGCGGCATAGGCGCATCTGCTGTTGAACGCATCGCGCAGCTTATCAAGGCATGCGTCCCAATATGGGCTCGGCCGCTTCGCATTGGAGTTTCGCCTTAACCAACGCGACCCGGGACTTCGCACCCGCTCCTCAAACTCGCCCGGTTCAATGGGAACGGGCACTGGAATCACCGCCCCCTCCCGTTGCTCGGACGTTTTCCATTTCCAATCAAGCCCCCGTCGATCAGCCACCTTGGCCAGAATGCATCGTGTACCGGCAGAAGCCGCTGAAGCTCTTGATGGATGGCCGTCCTCGTGCGCAGACCTTCTGGCAACGCAATCTTCTCTCCCCGCGTAAAGGCCTCCGCCGCTTCGATCGCCCGCTCGGCTTCGATGGAGCGCGCCTGTTCAAGCCCAAAGACCTCCGATACGAGCCAGTTGCTCGCATCTCCCTGCTTCGCCCACACCTCCTGATCCGCAACCACGAGCCCATTATCCAAACGCAGATGGATGAGTTCATCATCCTTCGCGTCAAAACTAGGCTCCAACGACGCCACCACCAACGGCGCATGCGTCGCGATCACCATCTGCGGCTTCGGCCCGTTCTTGCCACGGAGTGCTTCGACCGCCTCGATCAAGCTCGGCAAAATGCTGCGCTGCCATCGTGGATGCAGATGCGTCTCCGGCTCGTCGAAAAGGATCACAAAACGCTCCTCCGCTTCCTTCCCGAGCAGTTTGGCCGCCACCCGATGCTCGTGCCATGCCCAGACAAGGAAATAGGCCAACGCCAAGACTCTCCGGACCCCAGCCGAAGCCAGCGCAACCGGCACCTCATGCCCCCCGACCAAGAGCGTTGGCCGGTCTCTTCCTTCACCCAAGAAAAGACGCCTCGGTGCGCCAGCCTTCAGTAACTCATTCGGG
>JAHFTC010000139.1 GCA_023269585.1 Opitutaceae bacterium | reverse complement strand
TCACCGCGGCGTCTGGTTTTACGCGCCGTCGGCCGGCGAAACCGGCTCCTGCCTCGCGGTGTAACTAGAAATCGGATCAGGTCACTTCTCAGCCCTGCCTATTTGGGCAACAGCCCCGCAAAACCCAACAAGCTGGGCGATCGCCTCGGCTGAACGCTGTCCGTCCTCCGGCATCTGCCGCCAGCGCCGTACGGGCTGGCTGACGCCTCTGGCTGCACCCATCTGCAATCGCCGGACCCGCCTGAGGTTGCCCTGACCTGACGGACACAGGGTTGGTGCACAAACGAAAGGAACCTCATGAAGGCCCAGTTGCAGAAGCCTGCGGCTGCAAGAGCCAAGTACAGGCGCGAGTTCAAGGCGGAGGCTTTCAGGCGCTCTCGACGGCCACGGCGGCCGCCGGCTCCGCGGCGGGCCGGCGGACTTTGAGTAAGGGCGTCTTGAAGGAGAGAAACGTCAGGCAGCGCCAGAGCCACTCGAGCGGGCCGTAGTGGAAATGTTCGAGCCAGCGGCGCGACACGGCGCATTGGAGAACCAGGAAGCCGACGCCGAACAGGATGCTGGGGAACTCCCCGAGATGCCGGAACAGCCCGAAGCCGAAGTGATAGAAGAGCGTCATGCCCACCAGTGATTGGGTGACGTAGTTGGTCAGGCTCGTGCGGCCGTAGGGCGCGAGCAGGTTCAGCGCGCGGCGACACGGCGTGGCGTGGTAGAGCAGGACAAATCCGGCGGCCCAGACCGTCATCTGCGCAAGATGGCCATAGGAGTTGAGCAACCGGCGCAGAATTCCGCGCGGGGCGTCGGCCAGGCCCCAGCCGGGCGCAAGTCGTTGCAACACGATGACGATGACGAAGGCCGCGAGGCCCACCCCGAACGCTCGCCGCGCGAGGCGCAGGGAGCGTGCGCGGTCCTCGAAGACCCGCGCGCGGCCGAGCAGCAGTCCCCAGAGGAAGAGCCCAAACATCTGGAGATAGCGGCCGTTCTCGATCGACCACGACCAGCGCGCCTGCACGCCGGTCCAGAGGTTGACCTTCAACACCTCGAGCAGGCCCTCCTGCGAGAAGACGGCCCCCAGTTGTTTGTAGTAGCTCCAGACATCCAGCCGGGCCGGCGCGTAGGCCGGATCGAGCAGCGCATGGCCCAGTTGCCACAAAAATACCGGCTGCATCAGGAACACCGCGGACAACGCGACCAGCCAGCGCGTCGGCACCCGGTAGAGGAACGCCAGCGGCAGACCGAGGATGGCGAGCAGGGTCAGAATCTCGCCGCAGTAGAAGACACCGAACACGTAGCCGATGACCGTCAGCACGCACAGCCGCCACACGAAGCGTCCGCGAAAATCGAGGCCGCGGCGGGCGGCGCGGTCGAGGATGAGAAAGAAGCTCAGCCCGAACATCATTGCGAAGATCGCATAGGCCTTGCCGGCGAAGAGGAAGAACGCCACGTCGCGCGCACCATGGTCGAGCGCCAGCAGCCAGTCGGGCCGGCCCTCGGGATAGGCGCCGAACTCGAAATGCTCGACGCAGTGCAGCAGGAACAGCCCGAGCAGCGCGGAGCCGCGCAGGGCGTCGACGATCTCGAAACGTTCAGGTCGGACAGGGGTGGGGTTGGACACGGTCATGGGGAACAGCGGGGCGGACAGGTCACGGAAGCGGATGAGCGACAGCGGGAGAGCACAGAGAAGAGCGCGACAAAACGGAAGCGTGTTCCCGTCCGTTCACCCGAACGGGGGTGTCGCTCTCACCTGCCCCCTAATCCCGATCCGCTGAGCGACTGCGTCGCCCAGCTACGGGCCGAAATCACCGGCGCAGCAGCAGGTAACGCTCGCGGTCGGTGAGGCCGCTTCGACTCGATCGCGGTGTAGCCAAGCGGCGCGGCGCACTGGCGTTTGGGCATTCCCGCACGAGCGGCGCGCGGGTTGACGCTGGTGCACCGGCCGGCATGCTTGCACACATGAAAGCGAAGTTCACCGCCATCATCGAAGAAGCGCCGGAAGGCGGCTATTGGGCGATCTGTCCCGAGGTGCCTGGAGCGAACGGCCAGGGCGAGACGGTGGCGGCGGCAAAGACGAGTCTGCGCGATGCCATCCGGCTCATCTTCGAAGACCGGATTGCCGACGCGCGCCGCGGCCTGCCCGAGGATGCGATCGAGACCGAGATCGCCGTCTGATGAAACGGCGCGAGCTTGAGAAGCGCCTGCGGCACGCCGGCTGTTACCTCAAGCGGGAGGGAAGCTCCCATTCACTCTGGATCAACCCGCACACCGGAGTTGTCGAAGCGGTTCCGCGACACCTCGAGATCAAAGAGCCGCTGGCGTGGAAGATTCTCCGGTCGTTGGGCGCCGATTGAGCAACCGCGCGAAAGGAACAGGGCAGGAACTGAACCCAGACGAATTGTACCACAGAGCGCACGGAGAGCTGGAAGACGTGTGTTCGGTGCGCTCAGCCAAAGGTTCTGCCACGGACCAGAATGGTGAACGGCCCCTTCCGTTTCCCCCAAGCCCTCTATTCCCGATCCGCTGAGCGACTGCGTCGCCCAGCTACGGGCCAAAATCACCGGCGCAGCAGCAGGTAACGCTCGCGGTCGGTGAGGTCGCGCTTGGACTCGATGGCGGCGTAGCCGAACGGCGCGGCGAACTCCGTGAGCGCAGCGTGCTGGGCGATGCCGGTCTCCAGCGCAAGCAGGCCACCGGGCGCGAGGAAAGCGGGTGCGCCGCGAATAATCGTTTCCAGATCGGCGCGGCCATCGCGCTCGGCGACGAGCGCGGTGACGGGATCATGGTCGCGAACTTCGGGCTCGGCCGCGGCCACCTCGGCGGCGGTGAGGTACGGGGGATTGGAGACGATGAGCTCGAACGGCAGCTCGCCGGCGAGGGCGGCGAACCAGTCGGACTCGCGAAACACGACGCGGTCGGCGAGCGCGAGCTTGGTGGCGTTCTCGCGGGCGAGCGCGAGGGCCTCGGCACTGCGGTCGACGGCGACCACGGCCGCCTCGGGCCAGAACTTCGCGAGCGCTAGGGCGATGGCACCCGTGCCGGTGCCGAGATCCAAGATACGCTCGGGGGCGACGGGAAAGGCCTGCGTGACGAGTTCGAGCAACAGTTCGGTCTCGGGGCGAGGGATGAGGCCGCGGCGGTCGGTCTTGAGCTTGAGGTCGAAGAAATCGGTTTCGCCGAGGATATGCTGGAGCGGTTCGCGCTGACCGCGGCGCTTCACCAGCGGGCGGATGGCGCCGAGCTCGGCGTCGGAAAGCAGGCGCTCGAACTGCAGGTAGAGGTCCATGCGCCGCAGCTTGAGCGCGTGCGCCACGATCACCTCGGCATCGAGCCGCGCGCTCTCGATCCCCTTCGCGCGGAAGAAGTCGGTGGTCTTGCGAATGATGTCGAGCAGCGGGATCACGGCGAAGGGAATGCTGAAGGACGGATCAGCAGCAGAGTCGGGAAAGAGGGCTAGTCACAAAGGGCAAGGAGAGGAAGAAGGGGAACACGCAGCGCGGAAAGGAAGTTCTTCGCCGCCATGCGCCCCGCATGACCGTGGCCGCGGTTTTGCGTTGGCCCGCCGCACGATTTGGTCCGCCATGGGGTGTCATGTCCGAGCCGACCATCCATTCCCCACAGGCCGCGACCGCCGTCGTCGATCTCGGTTTCATCGCGGTCCGCGCGCACCTGCTTGAGGTCGCGGCGTTTCTCGACCGCGTCGAGCGCCACGGCGCCGCCGGCGACTTCCGCTGCGTGGCGCTGCGCGACGCCGCCCGCCTGCTCGCCGACGGCCAGCCCGAGCGCGCCCGCCGCATCCTCGAACAGCTCAGCGACCCGACCGCCGCCCCGATCGCCGCCAGCGACGGCAAGGCCGCCCACGGCGCCTGGAAGGGAGGCGCGCAGTGAACCGGGCATTCCGCTACATCGAGCCGCACGGCCACATGGTCAGCCGCACGACCGACGACTATCAGGCGATGGTCACCGCCGGTTGCCTCGCCGTGTGCGAGCCGGCGTTCTGGGCCGGCTTCGACCGCGGCTCCGCCGCCGGCTTTCGCGACTATTTCCGGCAGCTCACCGAGTACGAGCCGGCCCGCGCCGCCAAGTATCTGTTACCGCATTTCAGCTGGCTCTGCCTCAACCCGAAGGAGGCCGAGGACCTCGCCCTCGCGCGCGACGTGCTCGCGCTCATCCCGGAGTTTCTCGACCGGCCCAACGTGCTCGGCATCGGCGAGATCGGGCTGAACCGCAACACGCGCAACGAGCTCGCGATCCTCGAGCAGCACATCGACCTCGCGGTGCGCCACGACCAGCTCATCCTCGTCCACACCCCGCACCTAGAGGACAAGCTGAAAGGCACGCGCCTCACGGTCGACGCCCTGCGCGCACACCCCGGGGTGAAACCCGAGCGCGTGATCATCGACCACGTCGAGGAGCACACGGTGAAGCTCGTGCTCGACCGCGGCTTCTGGGCCGGCATCACGCTGTACCCGCATTCCAAGGCCTCCGCGCCCCGCGCCGTCGACATGCTCGAGTGCGGCGACGCCGACCGCATCTGGCTCAACAGCGCCTGCGACTGGGGCGTGAGCGACCCGCTCGCCGTGCCGAAGGCCGCGCTGGAGATGCGCCGCCGCGGGCACAGCGTCGACGAGGTCGACCGCGTCTTCTTCCGCAACCCGTTCCGGTTCCTCTCGCAGTGTCCGAAGTTCCGCCTGCCGGGCGGCCCCGAGGCATGAAGCTGCGCGGCGACCACCACCTCGCCTACTGCACCAACGTCCACCGCGGCGAGACCTGGGCCGAGACGCTGGCCGCGCTCGAGCACCATACGCTGCCGATCCGCGCGCGCGTGGCTCCGGGTCTCCCCTACGCGATCGGCCTGCGCCTGAGCGCCCGCGCCGCCGCCGAACTCGCGCAACCGGCCGAGCTCGCCGCCTTCCGCCGCTGGCTCGACCGCCACGACTGCTCCGTCTTCACGATCAACGGCTTTCCCTACGGCGCGTTCCACGGCACCCGCGTGAAGGAGCAGGTCTACGCGCCCGACTGGTCCGCGCCCGAGCGCCTCGCGTACACCTGCCGCCTCTTCGATCTGCTCGCCGTGCTCGCCCGGCCCGAAGCCGGCGGCAGCGTCAGCACGGTGCCGGGCTCGTTCAAAGACTTCGTCGCCAGCGATCCGGCACGCCGCGACGCGATCTTCGCCAACCTCGCCACCTGCGCCCGCCATGTGGCCACGCTCGCCGCCCGCACCGGGCTCGACCTCCACCTCGGCCTCGAACCCGAGCCGCTCTGCCAGCTCGAGACAACCGAGGAAACCGTCGCCTTCTTCGCCGACTGGCGCGCCCGCACACCCGACTCCGCCGCACTCGCACCCCACCTCGGCGTGAACTACGACTGCTGCCACCTCGCCGTCGAGTTCGAGGAGCCAGCCGCTGCGCTCGATCGCCTCGCCGCCGCCGGCATCCGCCTGAGCAAACTGCACCTCAGCTCCGCCCTGCGCGTGCGGCCCGATGCTGCCGGCCGCGCCGCGCTCGCCGCCTTCGTCGAGCCCACCTACCTGCACCAGGTCGTCGCCGCCGAGCGCGGGATCGTAAGCCACCGTTTCGCCGATCTGCCCGAGGCGCTCGCCGCCGCCGAGGCGCAGCCGCCCGGCGCCGACACCGAGTGGCGCATCCATTTCCATGTGCCGCTGCACGCCGCGCCCGCCGCACCGCTCGGCGACACGCGCGACCACCTGCTCGGCACACTCGACTGGCTCGCCGCGCATCCCGCCGCCTGCCGTCACCTCGAGATGGAAACCTACACCTGGGCCGTGCTGCCGCCCGAGCTCCAGTTGCCGGTCGAGGAGCAGATCGTGCGCGAGTACGCGTGGACGCTCGCCGCCTGCGCGCAACGCGGACTCGCCACCGCGTAGTCCGGCCCCAACATGGGTGGTCTCCATGACCGCCGCCCCACACCGCCCGCTCGCCCTCGCCTGGCTCGACTTGGCGCGCGCCGGCAACTTTCCCTCGGTGGCGAGCAACGTCATGGCCGCGTTCGTGTTGTCCGCCGCCGCTCCGCTGCACGGCGGCCAACTTGCCGCCGCACTCGCCGCCGGCGCCCTCGCCTACGCCGGCGGCGCGACGCTCAACGACGTGGCCGATGCCGGCTTCGACGCCGTGAAGCGCCGCGAGCGCGCCATCCCGCGCGGCACGATCGCTCGCGCCACCGCCGGTTTCGTCGGCGCGACCCAACTGCTCGCAGGAGCCGCCGTCCTCGTCGCCTGCGGCGCCTCGCCGCTCGGCGCCGCAGCGCTTGTGCTCCTCGTCGTCGTCTATGACTGGCTGCACAAACGTTGGGCCGGCAGCGTCGGCCTGATCGCCGGTTGCCGCGCCGCGCTCGCGCTGACTGTCGCCACACTTCCGGGTCACTCGCTCACGCCGGCCGTGCTGTGGTGGGTCGCCGCGCTCTGGCTCTACATAGTCGTGCTCAGCGTGCTCGCGCGCCGCGAGTACGCGCCGGGGGCGCCCGCCGCGAAGCTCGCCGGCGCCGTGCGCTGGCTGCTCGCCTGCATCCCGCTGGTCGATGCCGCGGCTCTGCTCGTCCTCGGCACTTGGCCGTGGGCGCTCGTCTGCGCCGCGATGATTCCCCTCGGCCGCGCCGCCCAGCGACTGCTCGCCGCCGACTGACGCCATGCCCGACCTTCCCGCCAACCTCGCGCAGACGCTGACCGTGCCGTTCGAGCACCGGTTGCTCTTCACGCGCGACGTCTTCGCGCCGGAAAACACCACGCTCGCGCAGGTTCTCACGCCGCGCGAATCCGGCGAACGCGTGCGTGTGCTCGTGGCCTGCGACGACGGTCTGCGCACCGCGTGGCCCTCGCTCACCGAACAGATCCTCGCCTGGTTCTCCGCCCACTCCGCCGTCGCCGAGTTGGCCGCACCGCCGCTCGCCCTGCCCGGCGGCGAGAACGCGAAAGCCACCTTCGCGCCACTGGAGGGAATCTGGGCCGCCATCGCTTCCGCGCACCTCTGTCGCCACTCGTACATCGTCGCGGTCGGCGGCGGCGCGTTGCTCGATCTCGTCGGTTTCGCCGCCGCCACGGCGCACCGCGGCATCCCGCTCATCCGGATTCCCACCACGAGCCTGAGCCAGGGCGACAGCGGCGTGGGCGTGAAATGCGGCGTGAATCTCTTCGGGAAGAAGAACTGGCTCGGGGCGTTCGGCACGCCGCACGCCGTGATCAACGACCTGTCGTTCCTCCGCTCGCTCCCGCCACGCGAGCGCCGTGCCGGCCTCGCCGAGGCCATCAAGGTCGCGTTGATCCGCGACGCCGCCTTCTTCGCGACCATCTGCGCCCGCTCCGACAACATCGCCGGCGGCAACCACGCCGCCTTCGAGGAAATCATCGCCACCAGCGCGCGGTTGCACTTCGAGCACATCGCCGGGGGCGGCGATCCGTTCGAGCGCGGCTCGGCGCGTCCGCTCGATTTCGGGCACTGGGCCGCGCACAAGCTCGAGCAGCTCTCCGGTTTCCGCGTCGGCCACGGCGATGCCGTCGCCATCGGTCTCGCGCTCGATCTCATCTACGCACGCCGCACCGGCCTGCTCGACGCCGCGACCTGCGAGCAGGCCATCGCGTTACTGCGCCGCTTCGGTTTCGACCTGCACGCGCCCGAGCTCGAACAACGGCGCGCCGACGGCCACCGGCTCGTCATCGACGGATTGGAGGAGTTCCGCGAACACCTCGGCGGGCGCCTCAGCATCCCCATGATCCGCACACCCGGCGTGCGGCTGGATCTGCACGAGCTCGACCAGCGCGTGGTCGACGCTGCCATCGACGAACTCCGCGACCGCCATGGCTGAGCGCACCGTCATCCTCGACATCGTCGGTCTCACGCCGCGACTGCTCGGTCCGGCCATGCCGCGGCTGACCGCCTTCGCCGAGCAGCACGGCCTGCAACGCATCCGGCCGGCGTTGCCCGCCGTCACCTGCACCGCGCAAAGCACGTACCTGACCGGCATGCCGCCCGCGCAGCACGGCTGCGTCGCCAACGGCTGGTACGACCGCGCGCTCGCCGAGCACCACTTCTGGAAACAGTCGAACGCCCTCGTGCAGGGCCCGAAGCTTTGGGAGAAGTGTCGCGCGGCACGCCCCGGTTTCACCTGCGCGAAGCTCTTCTGGTGGTACAACATGTACTCCAGCGCCGACTGGTCGGTCACCCCGCGCCCGCTGTACCCAGCCGACGGACGCAAGGTCTTCGACATCCACACGCACCCGGCCGACCTGCGGCCGACGCTGAAACGCGAGCTCGGGCCCTTCCCTTTCCCCAGCTTCTGGGGACCGACCGCCGGCCTGCCTTCGTCGCAGTGGATCGCCGCCAGCGCGCGCTGGATCGAGGAGCAGCACCGGCCCGACCTGTCGTTGGTCTATCTGCCGCACCTCGACTACAACCTCCAGCGCCTCGGCCCCGACGACCCGCGCTGCGCCGAGGATTGCCGCGCGATCGACACGCTCGTCGGCGAACTGCTCGACTTCTACGTGCAACGCGGCGTGCGGCCGGTGGTGCTTTCCGAGTACGGCATCGTGCCGGTACGCCGCGCCGTGGCGCTCAACCGTGTGCTCCGCGCCCGCGGCTGGATCACGGTGAAGGACGAGCTCGGCCGCGAACTGCTGGACTGCGGTGCCAGCGCCGCCTTCGCCATCGCCGACCACCAGGTGGCACACATCTACGTGCGCGATCCGGCGCTCGTGCCGGCGGTGCGCGACGCCCTCGCAGCCACACCCGGCGTGGCGCAGGTGCTCGACCGCGCCGCACAACGCGAACTCGGGCTCGACCACGCGCGTGCCGGCGACCTCGTCGTCTTCGCCGAGGAGGACAGCTGGTTCACCTACTACTACTGGGAAGACGACGCGAAGGCGCCGGACTTCGCGCGCTGCGTCGATATCCACCGCAAGTACGGCTACGACCCGGTCGAGCTGTTCCTCGATCCGCAGCTCGCGTTCCCGAAGCTGCGCGTGGCCGCCAAGCTGCTGAGGAAGGTGCTCGGTTTCCGCATGTTGATGGACGTGATCCCGCTCGATCCGTCTCTCGTGAAGGGCTCGCACGGCGTCTGCCCGCGCGACGAACGCGACTGGCCGGTGCTACTCGGTGCCGGAACTGCGGACACACCGCTCACCGCCACCGCCGTGCACGACCGCCTGTTCGAGCTCTGCCTGCGCTGACGGAGCACGCGTGCCGCAGTATTGGTGACGGCTCAGTCCTCGTCGTCGGCGCGGCGGCGGGGCGAGACGGGCTGGCCGGTGAGGGCGGCGAAGCGCTCCTCGAAGTCGACGCGCTGGAGTTCGGCGATGAGCGGGCCGATGTTGCCCTCGAGAATCTGCGGGAGGCTGTGGAGCGTGAGGCCGATGCGGTGGTCAGTGCAGCGGCTCTGCGGGAAGTTGTAGGTGCGGATACGCTCGGAACGGTCGCCGGTGCCGATCTGGCTGCGGCGTTGCGCGGCGTACTTGGCCCGTTCCTTCTCCTCCTCGAGCTGGAGCAGGCGTGAGCGCAGCACGGACATCGCGCTGGCCTTGTTCTTGAGCTGGGAGCGGCCGTCGGCGCAGTAGACCATCAGGCCGGTGGGCTTGTGGATAATGCGCACGGCGGAGTCGGTGGTGTTGACGCCCTGCCCGCCCGGCCCGCTGGCGCGCTGCACGGTGATCTCGAGATCCTGCGGGTCGATTCGCAGATCGACCTCCTCGGCCTCGGGGAGCACGGCCACGGTGACGGTGGAGGTGTGGATGCGGCCGCTGCCCTCGGTGACGGGCACGCGTTGCACGCGGTGGACGCCGCTCTCGAACTTGAGCTGCTTGTAGGCGTCGGTTCCGGTGACGAGGAAGATGGCCTCGCGACAGCCGCCGCGCTCGCTCGGGCTGGTGGAGAGCGGCTCCACCTTCCAGCCGCGACCTTCCGCATACTTCTGATACATGCGGGCGAGTTCGCCGGCGAAGAGCGCCGCCTCCTCGCCGCCGGTGCCGGCGCGGATTTCGAAGACGGTGTTGCGGGAGTCGGTGGCCTCGGGCGGGATCATCGACACGAGCACCGGTATGATCCGGGATGATAGGTGACACTTAATCCGGGCTGATGGGTTACACATAGGGCGCATGCCCTGGAACCAAGTAACCCACATGGAAGAGATCATCCGATTCGTGCATCTCGCGCAC
>JAHFTC010000138.1 GCA_023269585.1 Opitutaceae bacterium | reverse complement strand
ATCGTACCTTGAAGAGCGTCGCCTTCACGACGCGGGAAACTTGGGACGAGGAGAAGTTCAACCTCGCCGACCCCGAATGCGGCGGCCTGCTCGAGGCCGCCACGGGCGAGGGCGGGGCGGGCCTGACCTGGGCCTGGACGCTGTTGCGTCCGGACAATCCGAAGCCCTGGTGGCCCAGCGAGCATGGCGCCCGGCCGGCGCTGCCGTGCGAGCTGGTGGTGTCGTTCCACAAGCGCGAGCTGGCGATGGTGTCGGCGGTCGAGCTCGTCACCGAGAGCGCCTTCAACGGCGGGCGGGTGGTCGAGGTGTGGGCGTCGATGACGTCGCCGAAGGATGGATTCCAGAAGGTGGCGGAGAAACGGTTCACGGCCGAGGACACGGAGTACGTCGTGCCGGTGCCGCAGAGCCTGATGCGCTACGTGAAGGTGCGTTTCCCGGCGGGCGCGCCGGACGAGGACGAGTTCGGGGTGAAGTCGGTCCGCGTGTACGAGGCGCAGGCGGCGGGCTACCAGCCGTTGCGGCAGCGGTGCCCGGATCTGCGCGACTGGCGGCTGCAGCCGCGCCACGCCGCGCAGCAGGGGCTCTATTTCCTGCAGGCCAGCGGTGTGCAGTTCCAGAAGGAGAACAACTGCATGGGCTGCCACGTGCAGTCGCAGGCGCTCATGGGCCTCAACGTGGCCCGAAAAAACGAGTACGTGGTGAGCGAGTCCGCCGAGCGGCGGCTGGCGGATTTCACCGTGGGCTGCAGCGCACCGGCCGGGAACATCCGGCGCCAGCTCGACGAGGACGAAAGCGCCGTGGACACGACCAACACCGTCTTCGGCGCGCTCGGCCTCGCCTATTCCCATTCGACGCCCGAGAGCGCCCGCAGCCTGGTGGCCTCGGCGGGCTGGCTCGCCGCGCAGCAGGATCCGGAAGGCTTTCTCCCGATCGACTCCTCCCACGCGCCGGTGACCGAGGGCGAAGTCCTGCAGACCGCGCACGCGATGGAGGTCTGGGCGACGGCGCTCACCCTCGGCGGCGAGCCGGCGCTCAAACAGAACCTCTCTCGCGCGCTGGCGTGGATGATCGCCGCGCCGGCGGAGAAGACGCAGGACAAGGTGTTCAAGGTGCTCGCGTATCTGCGCCATGGTGGCGCGGCGGAGAAGAAGCTCGCCCGGCAGCTCTGCCAGGTGCTGCTGGCCGAGCAGCAGGCCTCGGGCGCGTGGCGGGTCGATCCGGCCGATTCCGAGCAGGCGGACAGTCCCTTCGCCACCGGGCAGGTGCTGTATGCCCTGCGGCAGGCGGGGTTCAGCCCCGCGGCGCCGTCGTTCCAGCGCGGTGTGCAATGGCTCCTGGTCGGGCAGAACACCGACGCCTCCTGGCGCGGCTCCGACACGACCTCGCCCTTCGCCTCGACGATGTGGCCGGTGATCGCGTTGACCGGAAGTTTCAGCAGCAAGGCCGAGCCGGCGCGGATCAACGTGACCGCGCTGGCCCGTCCCGCGCCGCCGGCCCCGCCGCCGCCCGCGCCGGTCGTCGTCGCGCCGAAGGGCACGCTGCCGAAGAACATCCTGCTCGTCTTCGACTGCTCGTTCTCGATGACCGAGAAGATCAAGAAGCGCGCGAAGTTCGAGATAGCGAAGGAGGTGTTGCGCGAGGTGATCGGCAAACTGCCCGACGACACCAAAGTCGGCCTGCGCCTCTACGGCCACCGACACGGCTCGATGACGAGCGAGAGCCGCACCGACACGCAGCTGGTGGTGCCGATCGGGCCGCTCGACCGCGCGAAGCTGCTGCGCACGATCGACGCCGCGCAGGCGCAGGGCCAGACGCCGATGGTGCTCTCCACGTTGCAGGCCGGCGAGGATCTGAAGAAGGTCGGCGGCGGAATCCTGATTGTGGTGACTGACGGCGAGGAGAGCTGCGGCGGCAAACCCCGCAAGGCCGGCCCGCAGCTCGCCGCGCTCGGCGTGCCGTTGCGGCTGGACGTGATCGGCTTCGCCCTCACCGGGCGGCGCGTCGTCGACGAGATGACGGCCTTCACGGCCCCCACCGGCGGCCATTTCTACACGGCCGCCGACGGGCTCCAGCTCGCCGCCGCGCTGAAGGACGCCGTGTCGCCCACGCCGGTCGCTCCGCCCCCGCCGCCCCCGCCGCCGCCCGCGCCCGAGCCGGAGGATTTCCCGTACGAGGTGTTCGACGCCGAGGGCCAGTCCGTCGCGAAGAGTCGCACGCTCACCGGCGAACCGCCCGAGCTCGCGCCCGGAGTCTATCGCCTCGAGCTGCACGACGGTGCGAAGGTTGCGAAACTCGAGAAGCTGAAGCTCGCGGAGGGCCAGACGCTCGAACTGCGCTACGATCCGGCGACCGGGTTGCTGGAATGATCACTGGCAGGGAACGCGCCTGTGCCGTTGGTTAGGGCAAGAACCGGCTCTGCATGATTGAAGAACCCCTCTCCGGCGGCTTCGTGAACCCTTCCGTGGTGCGCGTGGGCGACACGGTGCGGCGCGAAGCCGGTGCGTGGACGCCCACGATCCACCGCCTGCTCCGCCATGTGCGCGAGCGCGGGGTGGCGTGGGCGCCGGAGCCCCGCGGGCTCGACGAGCGCGGGCGCGAGGTGCTGGCTTTCATTCCGGGCGAGGTGCCGCACGCGATGCCGGCCTGGGTGTGGTCCGAGCCGGTGCTGGGCGATGTCGCCGCGGCGTTGCGACAGTGGCACGAAGCCACGGCGGACTTCGATCGCGGCGAGGCCGTGTGGCACTTCGCGACGCATGAGCCGGCGGAGGTGATCTGCCACAACGATTTCGCGCCGTACAATTGCGTGTTCCGGGCGGGCCGCTTCGTCGGCGCGATCGACTTCGACTTCTGCTCCCCCGGCCCGCGGCTTTGGGATCTCGCCTACGCGGCGTACCGGTTCGTGCCGCTGATGCCGCCCGCCGGGGTGGTGCTTCCGGATGGGGTTGGCGGGGAACAGTCGCCGTTTGCCGGCGACGCGATGCGCGCACGGCTGGATTGTTTCCTCGACGCCTATGCCGCGGCCGGGCCAGCGCCTGTTCGTTGCGAAAACGGCGCGTTGCTCGCCTTGACCGTGCGGCGGCTGGAGGCGATCGCGGACTGGACGGCGGCGCACGGCGCAGGAAACGAGGGCAGTCCGCTGGCAAACCACGCGCGGATGTACCGGGCGCATGCCCGCTGGATCGAGGGACAACTCGGAAGGGCGGGGGGCGACGGCGCCCTTCGGTGATCCCTTTATGAAATCTTTTTCTCCATCAGGGCGGCTCTCGCTCTTTGCGGCTTCAGGGTCAGTCGGAAATGTCCGCAATCGGCCGGTATGGGCTTAACTTCGTCGCCGAAAGCCGATGTGCTCGCCGGTACCGATGTCAGCTTCCTTGCCCGAACTTTCACCCACCGCTGGCCAGCCGTCGCCCACGGCCGAGTCTTCGCGTCCGGCGGTGCTCATCATCAATTGTGGCAGCTCGTCCGTGAAGTTCGCCCTGATCGGGGTCCGCGGCGAGGTGCTCATCCTCTCCGGCCTCGCCGAACGCCTCGGCTCGCCGGAAGCGGGCATGACCTGGAAGATCGGGGCCGAGCGCGCGTCGCGTCCGCTGCCGGACGCCGATCTGATCACCGCGTTGCACGAGATGATCGGTATCCTGCCTGGTGATGTGCAGGTGGTGGCGGTCGGTCATCGCGTCGTGCACGGAGCCGAGGAGTTTTCGCGCAGCGTGCGCATCGACGCCGCGGTGCTGGCGGCGATCGAGCGCTGCAACGACCTCGCGCCGTTGCACAACCCGGCCAACCTTGCCGGTATCCGCGCGGCCCAGAAGGTGTTCCCGACGATCCCGCAGGTCGCCGTCTTCGACACCGCCTTCCATCAGACGCTTCCGGAGCGGGCGTATCTCTACCCGGTGCCGTACGACTGGTATCAGACCGACCGGGTGCGCCGCTACGGTTTCCACGGCACCAGCCACCGCTTCGTCGCCAGCGAGGCGGCCCGCCGGCTCGGCCGGCCGCTCGAATCGCTCGGACTGATCACCGCGCACCTGGGCAACGGTTGCAGCGCCACCGCCATCGAGGGCGGCCACAGCGTCGACACCACCATGGGCCTGTCGCCCCTCGAGGGGCTCGTCATGGGCACCCGCAGCGGCGATGTCGACCCGAGCCTCCACGAATACATGGCGGCGCGCCGCGGTTGGTCGTTGGAGCGGATCATGCGCGCGCTCAACCGCGAGAGCGGCCTGCTCGGCCTGTCGGGCGTGAGCAACGACATGCGCACGCTCGCCGAGGCCGCGGCGACCGGCAGCGCCCGCGCCCAGTTGGCGATCGATGTCTTCGCCTACCGCTTGGCCAAGTCGATCTGCGGGCTCTCCGCCGCGCTGTCGCACCTCGACGCCATCGTCTTCACCGGCGGCATCGGCGAAAACAACAAGGCGGTGCGGATGCGTACCGCCGAGCATCTGAAGGTGCTCGGCGTGGCCCTCGATCCGGCCCGCAACGCGACCAACGGCGAGCCGCCGACCGGTCGCATCTCCCGTGACGGGACGCTCACCTGTCTGGTCGTGCCGACCAACGAGGAGCTCATGATCGCGCGCGAAACCCTCTCCGTTCTGTCGTCATGAAACACACGTTCTTTCTCGCCGCGTCCGGCATGGGCAGCGGTCTCACCTCCGTCTCGCTGGGCGTGTTTCGCGCTCTCGATCGCCGCGGTGTGCGCGTGGGCTTCTGCAAGCCCATCAGCCAGGAGTCCGGCGCCGGCAGCCTGGTGGATCCCTCGAGCGAGTTCATCGCCCGCACCACCGGCTTCAAGCCGGCCCGGCCGATCCCGTTCGCCGAGGCCGAGCGCCATGTGCGCACCAACCAGATGGAGGAGCTCATGGAGCGGGTCGTCGAGACGGTGCGCAGCCGCGCGGACGACATCGACGTGATGATCGTCGAGGGCCTGCTTCCGACCGAGAAGCAGAGCTTCCCCAACCGCATCAACCGGGCCGTGGTCTCCGCCCTCAGCGCCGAGGTCATCCTGGTCAACGCCTACGATCCGGCGAAGCCCGAGTTGCTGCAGCAGAACCTGGAGCTCACGGCTTCGCTTTTCGGCGGGTGGCGCAGCCCGAACGTCATCGGCTGTATCCTCAACAAGGTGCACTCGGTGTCGGACCCGGCGTTGGCCGGCGGCGGGCGCGTGATCGGTGAGCCCGGGGAGGGCGCGAGCGCGGCCCAGGAGTTCAACGAGGCGGCGTTGGCCGAACTGCAGCAGAAGGTCGTCGCCGCTTGTCCGATCTTCCGCTCGGGCTGCTTCGACCTGCTCGGTTGCATCCCGTGGAATCCGGAGCTGCCGTCGTTCCGCGTCAGCGATGTGGCGGCGCACCTCGGCGCCACGATCCTCAACGCCGGGGAGATGGAGCGCCGCCGCGTCCGTTCGGTCTACCTGTGCGCCCGCAACGTCCCCAACATTCTCGATCTCTTCCACCCGGGCGCGCTCCTGGTGGCGCCCTACGACCGCCTGGAAGTGTTCCTCACCGCGGCGCTCGCGACGATGAACGGAGTCCCGCTGGCGGGCATCGTCGTCACCGGTGGCGAGATCACCAATCCCCATTTCCTCGAGTTGTGCCGCCCGGCGTTCGCCCTCGGCCTGCCCGTGCTCGGCGTGCCGACCAACAGCTTCGTCACCGCCACGGCCCTGTCGCGGATCAACAACGAGATCCCGGCGGACGATACCGAGCGGTTCAATACAACCCTCGACTTCATCGCCCGCCGCATCGACGTGGCCAAGCTGCAGTCGCGGATCAACGTCGACCTTGAGCTGCGCATGTCGCCGGCCGCCTTCCGCCATCAGCTCGCCAACCGCGCCCGCCAGGCCAACAAGCGCATCGTCCTGCCCGAGGGCGACGAGCCGCGCACGATCGTCGCTGCATCCATTTGCCAACAACGCGGGCTCGCGCGCTGCGTCCTGCTCGGCAACCCCGACGAGATCGCCCGGGTGGCCCGCCTGCAGGGCGTCAAACTCGACGGGATCGAGATCATCGATCCGGCCGCGGTGCGCGAGCGCTACGTCCCGATCCTGGTCGAGGCCCGCAAAGCCAAGGGCCTGACGGCCGACGAGGCGCGCGAGTGCCTCGAGGACACCGTCGTGCTCGGCACGGTGATGCTCCACATCAACGAGGTCGACGGCCTGGTCTCCGGGGCGGTCCACTCCTCGGCCAACACCATCCGGCCCGCGCTCCAGATCATCAAGACGCGCCCCGGCGCCAAGGTCGTCTCCTCGGTGTTCTTCATGTGCCTGCCCGAGCAGGTGCTCGTCTACGGCGACTGCGCCGTGAACCCCGATCCCGATGCCGAGAGCCTGGCCGACATCGCGATCCAGAGCGCGGATTCGGCCGAGCGTTTCGGCATCCCGGCGCGCGTGGCCATGATCAGCTACAGCACCGGCAATTCCGGCTCCGGCGCCGAGGTCGAGAAGGTGAAGGCCGCCGTCGCCCTCGCCAAGGCGCGCCAGCCCGGGCTGCTGCTCGACGGTCCGTTGCAGTACGACGCCGCCGCGATCGCCGATGTCGCCGCGTTGAAGGCGCCGGGCAGTCCGGTCGCCGGGCGGGCCACGGTCTTTGTTTTCCCGGACCTCAACACGGGCAACAACACCTACAAGGCCGTGCAGCGCTCCGCCAACGTCGTGAGCATCGGACCGATGCTGCAGGGCCTGCGCAAGCCGGTGAACGACCTCTCCCGTGGCGCGCTCGTCGACGACATCGTTTACACGATCGCGATCACTGCGGTGCAGGCCACGCAGACGGCCTGAGCCGCGCGGCCCGGCCGTTCAGCGGCCGGGCCTTGTTTGTCCGGACCGGCGAGGCGGTGGCGGGTCAGCGCGTGGTACCCGCGAGCGCAGTGCACGCCGCGTCGGGGCGGCCGGTCGTCCGCAAAGGGGAGCAGATCGGCCGGCGAGGTTCGGCTGCCCTCGGGGCCAAGCTCAGAAAAACCCGCTTGCCACCCACGCCCCGGTCGGGTGCTCTGGGCGCCTTTTCCTGTCAGCAACAACAATCAGAACAACCAACCCTTGATCCCAAGGGTGATCGCAAGGCAGCCCTCGTTGGCGGCCTGTGGCGAACGTAGGAGCCATAGATTATGAACATCGTTATCAAAGACCTGCTCGATGCCGGCGTGCATTTCGGCCACCAGACCAAGCGCTGGAACCCGAAGTCCAAGAAGTACATCTTCGACCACCGCCAGGGTGTCTCGATCGTCGATCTCGAGAAGACCTTCGACCTGCTCGGCAAGGCCTGTGAGTTCATCACCGACCATGTCGCCAACGGCAAAAACATCCTGCTCGTCGGCACCAAGCGCCAGGCGCAGGAGATCGTGCGCGAGGCGGCCACCGCCACGGGCATGCCCTTCGCCGTGAACCGCTGGCTCGGCGGCACGCTCACCAATTTCGAGACGATCAAGCGCTCGATGGCCAAGTACAAGAAGTGGCAGCAGATGGACACCTCCGGCGAGCTCGCGAAGCTCCCGAAGAAGGAAGAGTCCAAGATCCGCCGCGAGATGGCCCGCATGACCCGTAATTTCGAGGGCATCACCGAGATGCCTGAGATCCCGGCCGCCATGTTCGTTGTGGACATCAACCACGAGGACATCGCCGTCGCCGAAGGCAACCGCTGCAACATCCCGGTCATCGCGCTCGTCGACACCAATTCCGACCCGACCAAGGTCACCTTCCCGATCCCGGGCAACGACGACGCCGTGAAGTCGGTCCGCATCATCACCGACACCATCGTCGAGGCCATCCAGGCCGGTTTGGCGCAGCGTGAGAGCCGCAAGGCCAATCGCGCCGCCGAGCAGAAGGCCGCCGTGGCCGCCCAGCGCGCCGCCGCCCAGGCCGCCGTCGACCTCTCCAAGGTCGAGGTGCCCGCCGCCGCCAAGGCTCTCGTCGACGAAGCCGTCGGCGCCGACGAAACTCCGGCTCCTGCCGGTGCGGGCGCTGCGCCCGCCAAGAAGCGCCCGGTGGCCCCCCGTCGCCCCGCCCCGACCAAGGCCGAGTAAGCCGCCGCCCACCGCCCTGTTTCACAACATGAGCACTCCCATTACCGCCACCCTCGTCAACACCCTGCGCGAAAAGACCGGCGCCGGGATGATGGACTGCAAGAAGGCCCTCGTGGAGGCCAACGGCAACGTCGAGGAAGCCGAGACGATCCTTCGCAAGAAGGGTGTCGCCTCCGCCGCCAAGAAGGCCGGCCGCGCCGCCAACCAGGGGCTGATCGAGAGCTACATCCACCTCGGTGGAAAGATCGGCGTGCTGGTCGAGGTCAACTGCGAGACCGACTTCGTCGCCAAGACCGACGACTTCAAGAACTTCGTCAAGGACCTCTGCATGCAGGTCGCCGCCGCGAACCCGCTCTACGTGACGCGCGATCAGGTGCCCGAGGCCGACTTGGCCAAGGAACGTGAGATCGCCGCCTCGCAGGTCGCCGGCAAGCCGCCCGCCGCGATCCAGAAGATCGTCGAAGGCAAGCTCGAGAAGTACTACCAGACGATCTGCCTCGTGGATCAGCCGTTCGTGAAGAATCCCGACGTGACCGTGAAGGATCTGCTCACCGAGCGCATCGCCAAGCTCGGCGAGAACATGCTCATCCGCCGCTTCGTCCGCTTCCAGCTCGGCGCCTGAGCACCGCGCCCGTCGCGTACCGAAACTTTGGGCGTCGTCCGCGAGGACGACGCCCTTTTTCGTGCCCCGGCGCGCGCGGCAGGCGCATCGGTCGCGCCGGGTTCCGGCCGTGAGGCGGAGGAATCGGCTGCGGCTGGGTGCCGATCCCGAGCAGGTGCATCACCATTTTCCCGGCGGCGCGGCCCGTGTCGCCGAGTGATGGAGACTGGAACCGCCCGGTCCGGACCCGTACGCCGGGTGGTGTGGGGGCCGGAGGCTAATTACCTCCGGCTACCCGATTCGGCTCTGTCTTTATTGCGTAAGACGGCTCTCTCGCCGCAGGAGACTAAGTAACACCGCACCGACTGCAATTCCGATCAACGGCCACGCGCCTGTACCGATGTATGCGGCCCACACAACTACTGCACAAACTCCCAAAAGTGCTGCGACGAGACCAGCGATAAGCCAGCGATTCTTCTCTTCGTTCCCGTGCCATTCCTTTAGCCAGGCCACGCCGCACGCGACTCCACCAGCGGCGATACAGACGAGGAGGACGAGCACTAGACAGAGCTCGATCGTGAACGGCGGGCGACCGAAAATCTCTGAAGGGCTCAATTGTGCTTGGATCATCTTCGTAATCCCCAATAGCGCGAGTAGCGCACCGCCGACGCTGGGCAGAACACCAAATGCCAATTTAGCGATGAGGACGAAGCGGTGTTTCATGCTTTGCCGAACAATTCAGGTGTGCCATGCCGGGCGGCAGGCGGTAATTGGAAACCGGGCACTTAACCGGCATTGGTACTGGTGGCTGGGTTCGGCCCTCCTTCTAGCATGCTGCGTAGGCGGGCCAAGATGAGAGCACTACCACGAAATACTGTCGGGATCTTCAGACGCTCTTCTCCGCCGCTGGCGCAGACGATGTACCCTGAGACCAGCGAAACGGAGGTGAGCTCACTGTACCGGACGAGGCGAACACGCGCCCCTTCGCGCAACTCGACTCGGTCTTTCAGAAAATGCACTGAGGAACGAAAGATGGTCGCAATGAAGTGGATTCCGAGTCCGAAGAAAAACAGCGCAAGCCCACAGAACCCGAGAAAAACCAGATGATCGGGGTTCGCGAACGAACGCACTACGTAGATGACCAGTGCCGCAATCCCGAACATCCCGAGTCCAAGAGCGCCTGAAGTCCAGGACGCGCGGTAGACATCACATGCCAATGACCTTTGCACGGCGTCCGCAGCACGGGAACGGGAGAGCAGGAGCTGGTGCTGCAACCCAAGCACGAGAGCAACTGCCACCGGGACGATCGCGGCTTGGACTATGCTGGATGACGTCATTTCTTTGCGCCGAACGTTAAAGATGAGGCACGGCGAGTGCCTTATATTGATTGGAAGGCGGACGCTTTATCGCCGTTGCCTCTGTCGACTGGTGTGTGCCCGACATGCGAGTGAACTAAGAGGTGGTACCGAGCGCAGCGACATCTGCCAAGTCCTCAATGCGCGAATCCAAAACCCAAGCATTAGACGAAGGCAACTGCGGCGTCGC
>JAHFTC010000032.1:24410-36242 GCA_023269585.1 Opitutaceae bacterium | reverse complement strand
GTCGGCCTCGATCAGGTAGGCGCTCTCGCCGCGGATCGACGCGGGCTCGCGGTAGCCGTGGGCGGCGAGCAGCCCGGAGGTGGTGCGGGCGGCCTTCTGGCAGGCGCGCTTGAACGCATCAAGCTGGTCGTAACGGACGCCGGAGGATTCGTAGGAGAGGGACATGGCGGTTTTCGATTTTGGATTTTCGATCGCCGATTTTCGGTCGGCGCTCGCGGTCGATCGTGCGGGAGTTTCGAGTGCTGGTCGGTTCGGTCGCCGGTCTGCAATCGCAAATTGGCAATCCGAAATCGAAAATCGCCTCAGTAGCTCCGGCCCTCGGATTTCTCGTAGTAGTTCAGGTAGGCCTGGTTGGCGACGCGGGTGCCGCCGGGCGTGGGGTAATGGCCGGTGAAGAACCAGTCGCCGGTGTGGTGGGGCAGCGCGGTGTGGAGGTTCTCGATCGTCTGGTAGATGATCTCCACCTCGCCCCGCCACGGCAGGTTCCGGGGGCGGACGAACTCGGCGATCTTTGCGGAGATCTCCTCGGCGGTGAAGGGATCGTAGATGCGGCGGACCTGGTTGACCTGCTCGGCGGCGGGCCTCGCGACCTCGGCCAGGCAGGCGCGGTAGACCTCCTCGAGCAGGCCGGCCTGGCCGCGCTCCTTGAGCAGGGTGATGGCGGCCTCGAAGGCGATGAACTTGCCGAGCTCGCTCATGTCGATGCCGTAACAATCCGGATACCGGATCTGCGGCGCGGTGGAGACGATGGTGATCTTGCGCGGGTTCAGGCGGCTGAGCATGCGCAGGATCGAGCGGCGCAGCGTGGTGCCGCGCACGATCGAGTCGTCGACGCACACGAGCACGTCGTCGGGCTTCACGGTGCCGTAGCTCACGTCGTAGACGTGGCTGGCGAGCTGGTTGCGCCACTTTTCCTGGCCGATGAAGGTGCGGATCTTCACGTCCTTCACGGCGATCTTCTCGGCGCGCGGCCAGTTGCGCAGGATGAGGTCGTCGATGAGCTGCTCGTTGAGGGTGCCGCGGCGGGCGGCGTCGAGGATGGAGGCCTTGACTTCGTCGCGGCGGCGCAGGCGCAGGGCTTCGAGCAGGCCGTAGTAGGCGACCTCGGCGGTGTTCGGGATGAAGCCGAGCACGGCGTGCCCGAAGTCGTTGCCGATGGAGGTGATGACCTGGTCGGCGAGGGCGGCGCCGAGGGCCTTGCGCTCCCGGTAGATCTCGGGGTCGTTGCCGCGGGAGAAATAGATGCGCTCGAAGGAGCAGGAGCGCCGCTCGAGCGGCTCGCGGACCAGCTGCTCGGAGACCTGGCCGTTCTTCTTCACCACGACGCAGTGGCCGGGCGTGATCTCGCGGATGTCGGCCTGGTCCTTGTCGAACACGGTCATGAGCGCCACGCGCTCGCTGGCGACGGCCACGACCTCGTCGTCCTGGAACCAGAAGGCGGGGCGGATGCCGGCGGGGTCGCGCACGACGAAGGTGTCGCCGTTGCCGATCATGCCGGCGAGGGTGTACCCGCCGTCCCAGCGCGCGGCGGCGCGACGGAGGATTTTGGCGACATCGAGGCGTTCGCTGATCTGCTCGGAGATGACGCGGCCGGGAAGCTTCTGGGCGCGCAGCTCGCGGTAGAGATCCTCGTGCTCCTCATCGAGGTAGAAGCCGAGCAGTTCGAGCAGCGCCTGGGTGTCGGTGGCGAAGATCGGGTGGGCTCCCATGCCGACGAGCTGCTCGTTGAGCTCGGCGGTGTTGGTCATGTTGAAATTGCCCGCGAGCATGAGGTTGCGGGTCGTCCACGGGCTCTTGCGGAAGAACGGGTGGCAGGCGCTGATGCTGTAGCCGCCGGAAGTGCCGTAGCGCAGGTGGCCGAGGTAGGCTTCGGCGCCGAAATCGAAGTTCTGCTTCACCGTCTCGGCGAACTCCGGGTGAATGGTGCCGGCATCGATCTTGCCTTGGTACTGGCCGAGCAGGTCCTTGAAGATTTTGTCGAGCGGGTTGGTCTTGATGTTTCGCTCGCGGAACATGAACGGCAGGCCGTTGGGCACATCGAGCTTGAGGGCGGCCACGCCGGCGCCGTCCTGCCCGCGGTTGTGCTGTTTCTCCATCATGAGGAACAGCTTGAAGAATCCCCAGAGCGGTGTGCCGTATTTTTCCTGGTAGTAGGAGAGCGGTTTGAGCAGGCGGATCAGGGTGATACCGCACTCGTGTTTTACGGAGTCGCTCATGGTTGGGGAGCTCCTGGGGGGAGGGTGGCGGACCTCACCGGCGGTCCGCCGTGACCGCCGCTACGGTGCGGCCGGTCGGCGCCTTCCCGTGGGAGGTCGGCGCGTTGTGCTGCGGGAGGTCGTGGTCGGTGAACATCACGGCGCTGGAGTCCGAGTCATGACGGGCCGGGGCGAGGAGGGGTCAAGGGAATTTCCGGCAACGCACGGACTTGCGCCGGGGCGGGACGGACTTGGCGCCCGTGTCGGATCGAGTGCGCGTCGACAAGCGACGGCGCCGCCCCCCTTCGTTGGAGAACAAACCGGCGGGATCCGTGTGACCGAAGGAAGGGCTGGCTCAGGGCCCGTCGGAGGCGGGCGCCGTCGCGGCGGGCGCCGGTGGGAACATCCGCGACAACCGGGCGCGCAGGTCCTCGGGCAGCTGTTCGGCGGGGATGTTGTAGAGCTGGGTGCCCACGCGGAAACTCACGCTCGTGGGCTGCACGGCGACGACGACGGCGTTGCGCACGATCTCGCGGTTGTCGAGCTGGATGAACGGGACGGTTTCGCCGGGTTTGACGGGGGCGGTATGTCGGGCGCGGCGCGTCGCCTCGGCGAGGGCCAGTTCGGCCGTCGCGGCGGTCTCCGCCGCCTGGCGGGCGGCGGCGGCCTGGGCTTGGGTGTGCGCTTCCTGCTCGGCGCGGGCGCTGGCCTCGCGCCGGGCGAGTTCGGCCTGGCGGGCGTCCTCACGGTCGGCCAGCTGGGCGCGCGCGAGCTCGGTGAGCGGGGCGAGGCGGGAGTCGATTCGCCAAAGTGCGGCAGCGATGGCGGCGAGTAGAACCAAGGCGAGGGCAAGGGGCAGGTTCTTCATGGTGCGTGGTGCGGGGCGCCAGCGAACGATCCCGGGCGGAGCTTGGCAAGTGTGGCGGCGACGGTTGGGCCGCCGGTGCCCGGTTGGATTCCTGCTCGCGCGAAGCGGTCGTGATGGTGTGGCGGGCCGATCGGGAGCGACGTCGGCGGGGCGGACTCCACGGGCGCCGCTGCGGTTCTCGTGCGCCGGTGGGTGTGATTGCCGCTCGACTACGCGGAGCCGGTTCGGGAGGAAGCGGCCGGGGCGCGGCGCTCCCGGCCGTGGCGCCAACGATCACTGCAGGGGCGACGCCTTCCGCTCGGTTGCGGTCGCGATGGCGGCGAGGAGCTGGGCCGGCGTGAACGGTTTTTGCAGGAAGCCGGAGAGGCCGAGGTTGGCGAAGCGCTCCAGCGCCTCGTCGCGGTCGAAGCCGCTCATCAGCACGACCGGCAGATCGGGGCGGCGCTGGCGCAGCTGCCGGAACGTCTCCAGTCCGTCGAGGTGCGGCATTGCGTAGTCGAGCAGCACGGCGTGGAAACTGCGTTCGTCGCGGGCGAAGAGTTCGAGCGCCCGCCGGCCGTCCTCGGCGACGGTCGTGCGGTTTCCGCTTTTGACGAGCACTTCGGCGGCCACCTGCCGGATCGTGTCCTCGTCGTCGACGATCAGGACATGCACGGGCGAAGCCGGGGTGGCTGCGGCCGTCGCCTTGGCGGCCGTGGCGGGGGCGGTGGGGGCGGGCGCGATCGCCGGGCGCGGCTCCGCCGGTGCGGGGGGGAAGACGACGCGGAAGGTGCTCCCGCGGTCCGGTTGGCTGGAGACGCGGATGGCGCCGTGGTGGGCGCGCACGATGCCGGCGACGGCGGCCAGCCCGAGCCCGCGGCCGGTGAATTTGGTCGAGAAGAACGGATCGAAGATCTTCGTGAGCAGCTCGGGAGGCATTCCGCTGCCGGTGTCCTCGACCTCGAGGAACACATACTCACCTTCGGGGAGTTCGGGCGCGAGATAGGCGCCCGTGAGCCAGGTGCGGTCGACGGCCATCGTGCCGGTGCGGACGGCGACGTGCCCGCCGGTTTCGGGGAGCGCCTCGGCGGCGTTGATCGTGAGGTTGAGCAACACCTGCCGGAGCTGAAGCAGATCGGCGCGGATGTTGGGCAGGGCGGTGGCGGGGGCGAAGGTGAGATCGGCGCGTTTCGGCAGCGTCGATTGCGCGAGCGCCAGCGTGCTGCGAACGAGTTCGTTGAGCTCGACGGTGCGGATCACGAAGCGGCCTTTGCCGGAATAGGCGAGCATCTGCCGGCAGAGGTCGGCGGCGCGTTCGGAGGAGGTCTCGATGCGGCGCAGCCCCTCGTGCAGGGGCGAGCCTTCGGGCAGTTGGAGGCGCAGCAGGCTGGCGTTGCCGAGGATGACGGTGAGGAGGTTGTTGAAATCGTGGGCGATGCCGCCGGCGAGCAGGCCGAGGCTTTCGAGCTTCTGCGTCTCGAGCAGCTTGCGTTGCAGGACGGCTTGTTCGTCCTCGTAGCGCTTGCGATCGGTGACGTCGAACAGCGTGCCGACCAACGCGGTGGCCTGGCCGCGGGGCGAGCGGAGGGCCGAGCAGGCGACGGTGATGTGGCGCGCCGGTGCCTCTTCGCGAGGGACCCGCACCTCGCAGGTCTCGCGCCGGTCGGAACGGCGCACCCGCAGGATGAGCTCTTCGAGGTGGGAGCGATCGTCCGGATGCACTCGCTCGAGAAAGGCCTCGATCCGCTGGGCGAACTGGGCGCGTTCAGTGCCGAGGATGCGCAGACCGCCGTCGGAGAGTTGGAAGGCGTCGGTGTGCAGGTCCCAGACCCAGACGCCGAGGTTGCCGATGCGCTGGGCCTCGGAGAGTTGCCACTCGCGCTGGCGCAGGCGGGCGAGCACCTGTTCGCGTTGGACGTTGAAGGCGGCGAGGACGAGCGAGGTGAGCGCCACCACGGTGAGATACACGAGCAGGAACGCGTAGGCGGCGCGCGGGGAGAGACCGGCGAACGGTCCGCCGCCGATGGCCGTGCCCCACACCGCGAGGATGCTCAGCAGTAGGAGCGAGAGGGCGGCACCGCCGATGGCGAAGCGCCAGGCGATCCAGATCAGCAGCGGAAAGGGCAGCACGATCAGCGTCGGATGGGCCAGCCCCCAGGACTGGCCCCACACGAAGACGGTCCCGCCCACGAATACCAGCGCCGCCGCTAATCCCACGAGCTCGCGCAACCGCGCCGCCGGCCGAGCCCGCCCGACCACCTGGTGCGCGGCGATCAGCAGCGGCCCGAGCACCAGGCCGCCAGCGAAGTTGCCGCCCCACCACGTGAGCGCGGCGGCGAGCCATTGGCCGCTGCCAACCGTGCCGCCGAGCCAGAGCGCGCCGGTGCCGAGCAGGGCGCTGAGCGGCGCCCCCACCGCCCCGTGCAGCAGGATGAAGCCGACCACGTGGCGCGGGCGTTCGAAATCATCGCGGAACTCGCAGAGCTGCCGCAGCAGCGCGACGGTCACGAGCGGCTCGAGGGTGTTGCCGGCGGCCATGAGCAACGCGGCCCACGGCGCGGCTCCCGCCGAGAGCGCGGCGGCCAACGCCCCGCACGCCACGCCGGGCCACAGGCGCAGGCCGCCGATGATCAGCACCCCGAACGCCAGTCCCGCGGGCGGCCAGATCGGGGAGATGTTCGTCGTGATCGTCGCGAAGGCCAGGCCGAGGCGCGCCAAGGCGAAATAGGCGAGCCCGACCAGTGCGACGCGCACGCCGAGCGGCCACTCGTAGGCGCGGAGAGGATAGGGCGACACCGCGGCGCTGTCGGACGACATGGAGACACCATGGCGGCGGAAATCAGAAAATCAAAACCTCGCACCTGTCTTCCCCGGTGGAATTGGCGCTGGAAAAACTGGACACGCCCCGGCCCGCCCTTATCTCGGGAACCTCCCCCGCGGCGGCGGGGAACTTTTTCCCGCCGCACGTGTTTGGGAGTCCCTGCTCCATTCCCCTCCTTCCGCCATGATTGAAGTCCAGAACCTCGCCAAAGATTTCGGACCGATTCGGGCCGTCGACGGTGTCTCGTTCCGCGTGAACCGCGGCGACATCCTCGGTTTCCTCGGGCCCAACGGCGCCGGCAAATCCACCACGATGAAGATGCTCACCGGCTTCCTGCCGCCCTCCGGCGGCACGGCCCGGGTCGACGGCATCGATGTGCGGGTCGATCCGGTCGGCGTGAAACGCCGCATCGGCTACCTGCCGGAGAGCTCGCCGAGCTACCCGGAGATGACCGTCGAGGAGTTCCTCGGGTTCATCGCCGCCGTGCGTTTCCCGGGCGACGCCGACCGGCAGGCCGGCGCCGTCGAGCGGGCCCTCCACCTCTGTTTCCTGCCCGAGGTGCGCCGCCAGCCGATCGAGACGCTGTCGAAGGGCTACAGGCAGCGGGTCGGCTTCGCGCAGGCCGTGCTCCACGACCCGCCGGTGCTCGTGCTCGACGAGCCGACCGACGGTCTCGACCCGAACCAGAAACGCGAGGTGCGCCGTATCATTGCCGGCATGGCCAAGGACAAGGCGATCATCCTCTCCACCCACATCCTCGAGGAAGTCGAGGCGCTCTGCACCCGGGTGATCATCATCGCCCGCGGCCGCGTCGTCTGCGACGAGACCCCGGCCTCGCTCTGCGCCCGCCACCCGGAAGGCCGCCTCGATGAGGTCTTCCGCGAACTCACCCTCGGCCCGGCCGCCACCGCCGCGTGATCGCCGCCACCGTCAACCTTCCACAGTCCACGGTCCACCGCCCTCTGTTCACCGTCACCAGATCCCCATGATCTCCGCGATCTTTCAACGCGAATTCGCCGGCTACTTCCGCACGCCGGTGGCCTACGTCTTCCTTGTCGTGTTCCTGCTCGCCGCGAGCGGCCTGGGCTTCTTCGCCGGGCGCTTCTTCGAGTCCAACACGGCCTCGCTCGAGCCGTTCTTCTTCTTCCACCCGTGGCTCTTCCTCTTTCTCGTGCCGGCCGTCGGCATGCGGCTTTGGGCGGAGGAGCGCCGTGGCGGCACGATCGAGCTGCTCTTCACCCTGCCGCTCACGCCGGTGCAGGCCGTGCTCGGCAAATTTCTCGCGGGCTGGTGCTTCCTCGCGCTCGCGATCGTCCTGACGTTTCCGCTCGCGCTCACGGTCGCCTTCCTCGGTTCGCCCGACTGGGGCGTGATCGTCGGCAGCTACCTCGGCAGCGTGCTGCTGGCGGGCGTCTGCCTCGCGATCACCTCGTTGATGTCGGCGCTCACCAAGAGCCAGGTCATCGCCTTCGTGCTCGGCGTGGTCGTGTGCTTCGGCTTCGTGCTGGTCGGCTACAGCCTGTTCTCCGATCTGCTCTCGAGCTTCCTGCCGGTGCCGGTGGTGAGCGCGATCGCGAACTTCGGCTTCATCCCGCACTACGACACGATCATGCGCGGCCTCGTGGACCTGAGCAGCGTGGTCTACTTCCTCTCGCTCACCGGCTTCGCGTTGTTCCTCAACATCGTCGCCCTCGAACGCTGAACCCCTTTCCCGTATTTGCGCCATGAAGTCCGGCCAGAAAATCCTCGCGGTCCTCCTGCTCGTCGCCGCGCTCGTCCTGATCAACTACCTCGCCTCCGCGGCCCGCCTGCGCGCCGACCTCACCGCGGAGCAGACCTACACGCTCTCGCCCGGCTCGCGCGCGCTGCTGGCGAAGATCGAGGAGCCGATCACGCTCCACTTCTACTTCACCCGCTCGCTGCGCGACAACCCGCGCGTCTCCTACATCAAGAACTACGCGACCCGCGTCGAGGAACTGCTGCGGCAGTATGTCGCGGCCTCCGGCGGCAAGCTGAAGTTGGTCGTCACCGACCCGAAGCCCGACACCTCCGAGGAGGAGGCCGCCACCCGCGCCCGCGTCGCGGGCCAGCCGCTGGGCGACGGCGAGAAGCTGTTCTTCGGCCTCGTCGCCACCCAGGCCGACCAGGAGAAGGCGATCGAGTTCTTCTCCCCGCAACGCGAACCGTTCCTCGAATACGATCTTTCGAAACTGATCCACGCCGTGCAGCTCGTCTCCCGGCCCAAGCTCGGCCTGCTCACCAGCCTGCCGTTGCGCGCGCCGGCGTTCAACATGCCCGGCATGCCGCGGCAGCCGCAGCAGCAGGGGCAGGTCGTCGCCACGGAATGGGAACAGAGTTTCGAGATCGTCGAGGTGCAGGCCGGCGCCACCGAGTTGCCCGCCGGCCTCGACGCCCTTGCGGTGATCCACCCGCAGGGCGTGTCGGAGCAGCTTCTCTTCGCGATCGACCAGTTCGTGCTCGGCGGCAAACCGCTCTTCCTCGCCCTCGATCCCTCCTCGCGCCACTTCGCGACGCAGGGCCGCCAGATGGCGATGTACGGCCAGCCCGCGCAGAACATCGCCTCCAATCTCCCGCGACTGCTCGCGGCCTGGGGCGTCGCCTTCGACCCGAAGCGCGTCGTGGGCGACCTCGACCGGGCCTACCTCGTGCAGACGCAGAACGGCACCGCCAGCTTCCCGGCGTGGCTGGACCTCGGCCCCGAGAACCTGAGCCGCGATTTCCTCCCGACCAACGACATCAAGAGCCTGCTCTTCCTCGAGGCCGGGGCGTTCACGCTCACGCCGCCCGCCCGGCTCGAGGTGGTGCCGGTCGTCGAGACGGGCGCCCGCAGCGGCGACCTCGACGCCATGCTCATGCAGTTCGGCCAGGCCGCCGAGGTCACCCGCCAGGTGAAGCCCGATGGCAAGACGCGTGTGCTCGCCGCCCTGTTACGCGGCACCTTCCAGACGGCGTTCCCCGAGGGTGCGCCGAAGCCCGCCGCCCCGAAACCAGAAACTCCGGACGCGATACCCGAAGCCCCGAACCCGCAACCGAGCGCGCCCGCGCTCGCCGCGTCCGCGCAGCCCGGCTCCGTCTTCCTCGTGGCCGACACCGACTGGTTGCTCGACGAGGCTTCGCTCGACCCGCGCTACCTGCGCGCCGGCATCGCCTATCCGATCAACGGCAACCTCTCGTTTGCCACCAACGCCCTCGAGTTTCTCGGCGGCAGCCGCGATCTGATCAGCCTCCGCGGCAAGGGCACCTCGCAGCGCCCGTTCGAGGTGATTCGCCGGATGGAGCTCGCCGCCCAGGCCGACTACCAGGACCGCCTCGACGAACTCGAGGGGCGCCTGCAGGGCGTGCAGCAGCGCCTCACCGAACTCCTGCAGAGCCAGAAGGACCAGACCCGAATTGTCGCCACGCCGCAGATGCAGGCGGAGATCGAGCAGTTCCGGATCGAGGAGGTGAAGATGAAGTCCGAGCGGCGCGCGATCCGGCAGTCGCTGCGGGAGGGCATCGAGCGTCTCCAGAACACGCTCATCCTGCTCAACCTCGTCACCGTGCCCGGCTTCGTCGTGGTCGGCGGCCTCTGGTTCTTCCACCGGCGCTCGAAGCGCCAGCGCGGCTGACCCGCGCTCCCGCCTTTTGTCTTTCGTCTCTCGCCTCCCATGAAACTCAAGCCTCTCGCTCTCATCGTCGCCCTGCTCGCCGTGGCCGCCGGTCTGGTGTACTGGCGCAGCAGTACACCGGTGAAAGATCCCTCGGCCGACCCGCGCGTCGGCCAGGCGCTCGTCCCGGTCGCCACCTTGGACGCCATCCGCGGACTGCGCCTCGTATCCGGCGGGCAGACCGCGGTCCTCGCCGCCGACACGGACGGCCAGCGCTGGGCCGTGCCCGACTACTTCGCGCTCCCGGCCGACTTCGACAAACTCGTCTCCCTCGTCAACTCGCTGCGCGACGCCAAGGTCGTCCGCTTCGTCACCGCTCAGCCGGAGCGCCTCGAACGACTCGGCTTCTCCGGTGACCTCATCGAGCTGCGCGACGCCGAGGCGAAGCCGCTGCTCACGATCAACCTCGGCAAGAACAACGAGAGCGGCGGCCGCTTCGTCCGCTTCGGCGACGAGCCGAAGGCGTACCTCGTCGAGCTCAACACCTGGCTCGACGCCGTGGCCAAGAATTGGGCACGCAGCCAGCTGCTCGACGTGAAGCCCGAGGCGATCGCGAGGGTCGAGTGCCGCTTCGCCGACGGCACCTCCGTGGTCGCCCAGCGCAGCGCCGACGGCACCGCCTGGACCGCCGACGGTCTGCCCGAGGGTAAGGAGCTGAAAGCTTCCGCGGTCGACGCGCTCGTCTCGCAGCTCACCGCGCTCCGTTTCACCGAAACCGCCGAGCTCGCCGCGCCTGATGCCGTGGCGGCCCGCGAGCACGCGCGGACCGTCGTCGTCACGACCAAGGACGGCACGAGCTACACCGTGGCGCTCGGCCGCCGGCCCGCGCCGCCGGCAACGCCGGAAACCGGAGACCGGAGAGCGGAAATCGCCAAGCCCGGCCCGATCTCGGTTACGACTCCGCCCGTCACGATCGGGCCTGATGGCAAGCCGCAGGTGGTCGAGCTGCCGCCCGAGATTACGGCGCAGGAAGCGACGGCTGAGACCGTCGCAGCCCCGCCCCCGCCGCCCGGGCCGGTCTTCGCCTTCATCTCCGCCAACCGCGAGGCCGATCCGATCAACGCCATCATGCAGAAACGCGCGTTCCAGATTGGCGAGTGGACGCTCAATTCGCTCCCCGTGAATCGCGACGCGCTCCTGCAGGACAAACCCGCGCCGCCGGCCGCCCCCGCGGTCGCGCCTGCGACTCCGGCGCCCGAGGCAACGCCGCCGTTGCAGTAACGATTTGTTCCCGAGGCCGCGTTCGCGAGAGCGCGGCTTTCTTTTTGCGCGGATCGGGCGTCGGGTTGACGCCGGCGCATTGAAAGCGGCGCAAAGGCCTGCGCTATCGCCGGGCGGGATGGCCGGTGGCGGCGCCGGACCAGCCGAGTTTGGAGCGCAGCACTTCGAAATGTTCGTAGCCTGGTTTCTGCACGAGGGTGAGTCGGCGCTCGGCGACGGCGATCTCGATGGCGCGACCGGCGCAGGTGAAAAGGTTGCGTTGGCCGTCCATTGCGACGAGCAGCCGCGAGTCTTCCATGCGACTCTCGATGCGCAGCTTCACGCCGCCGCGCAGGACGACGGTGCGGTTGCTGAGCGTGTGCGGGCAGATCGGCGTGAGCGCGATGGTGTCGGCGTCGGGGTGGATGATCGGGCCGCCGGCGGAGAGGTTGTA
The DNA here is from genome assembly GCA_023269585.1 of Opitutaceae bacterium. Lineage (GTDB taxonomy): Bacteria > Verrucomicrobiota > Verrucomicrobiia > Opitutales > Opitutaceae > CAJCBL01. The sequence continues at coordinate 25,057 of JAHFTC010000032.1, read as the reverse complement.
GGCGGTGGAGCCGGTGGGCGTGGCGATGAGCAGGCCGTCGCCGTGGTAGTCGGTGACGAACTCGTTGTCGGCGTAGACGCCGAGGCGCACGAGCTTGGAGTTGATCTCGTCCTTGATGACGACGTCGTTGAGGGCGACGTCCTCGTGCTCGGGGCTGGTGCGGCAGGAGAGCAGCGAGCGTTCGGCGAGCAGGCAATCGCCGGCGAGCAGGGCGGGGAACTGGGCCACGGCCTCCTCGGCGGCGAATGTGGTGAGAAAGCCGAGACTGCCGCGGTTGACGCCGATCACCGGCACGCCGGCGCGCGCGGCCTCGCGGGCGGCGCTGAGCAGGGTGCCGTCGCCGCCGACGACGCAGCAGGCGTCGAACCCGGCGAGCGCGCCCTCGGGCAGCGGAGCGCGGGCGAAGACCTTGGTTTTCACCTTCGCTGCGCGGGCCAACGTGACGAGGTCGTTGGCGAGGTCGTGCGCACCGCGCTTGGTGCGGTTGACGACGAAGGCGAGTTTGCGGATGGGGTCCATCGGGGTGGGGAGCGTAGGGGCGGGGCGAAACTTGGCGAGCGCGGAGGCGGCGCGGGTCTCCGCGCTACCGGGCGTGTGGGTTGGTGCCGCCGCGCGAAGACGCAAAATTTCGTCCGATCGCGACAGCG
>JAHFTC010000032.1:0-24400 GCA_023269585.1 Opitutaceae bacterium | reverse complement strand
CGCAGAATCATGTCCCGACCGCATCGCGTTTTTGCGTCATCGGTGGCCGAGCCAGGCGCGGTTTCACAGGGAAAACAGCGAAAACGCGGGGTGGGGCGAAGACGCAGATTCGTGATGCGATCGTACCAGGGATTTGCGTCCTGCGCGGGCGCGAGGGGCGCGGGGTGGCTAGGCCTTGCGCAGGGCGAGGAGGAATTCGCGGTTGCCGTCGGCGCCGGTGAGGGGCGAGTCCATCGTGCCGAGCACAGTCGCGCCGGGGAGCGCGGCGGCGACAGCGGTCACATCGGCCACGACGCGTGCGTGCACGGCCGGGTCGCGGATGACGCCTTGGCCCTTGTCGGCCTCGGCCTTGCCGGCCTCGAACTGCGGTTTCACGAGTGCGACGAGCACGCCGCCGGCCCGCAGCAGCGGCCAGGCGGGCGGCAGGATCGAGCGGAGTGAAATAAAGGAGACGTCGATCACGATCGCGTCGAAGTCGGCGCGTGGGAGTTGTTCGGCGCGCAGTTCGCGGGCGTTGATTTGTTCGAGGTTGGTCACGCGCGGGTCGGCGCGGAGTTTGCCGTGGAGTTGCGCGCGGCCGACATCGACGCAGACGACATCGGCCGCGCCGGCCTGCAGGGCGCAGTCGGTGAAGCCGCCGGTGGAGGCACCGATGTCGAGCACGTGCGCGCCGGTCAACGACAGCTGGAAATGGGTGAGGGCGCCGGCGAGTTTCTCGCCGCCGCGGCTCACGAAGCGAGGGGGTTGCTCGATCTCGATGGCGAGGTCGACCGGGTAGTCCTTGCCCGGTTTGTCGAGGCGCTCGGTGCCATGGCGGACCTTGCCGGCACGGATGAGCGCCTGCGCCTGCGAACGCGAGGCGGCGAGCCCGCGGGCGACGAGCAGTTCATCGAGACGTTGTTTGCCGGCCATGAAGCGATTGCGGAGTTCGGAGGGCGGATGCGGAAAGGCGCGGGCAGGCTGAAGGCGGAAGGGCGAAGGCGGAAGAGGGAAATCCGGGCTTTCGGTGCCTACTGGAGGAATGAGCACGTGGTCAGGCGGTGATTGCCGCGCGGCCCGGCGGAGCGATCGCCGATCATGTCAACCAATAGTTGACATGATGTGGGACGCGCAGGAGTGCTCGGCGACGGCGCGTCAGCCAGTGCTGCTCGCCGATTTCCAGGCAGGCCGGGATTGCTGGTGCGAACGCCGACGCCGGATCAGCGCGGTAGCTTCTGCCGGGCGGGGGACCAGCAGGTGGTGCGGCCGCCGATTTCCGCGCGCTCGAGGGCGCAGCCGGTGCGCGGGCAATGGCCGCCGTCGGACCAGCGGTGGTTGAAGAGCCAAGTGTCGGGGATCTGGATATTGAGCGAAGGCGGGGTGTCGGCCTCGGTGCGGCCGGCGATGGTGTCGAGCGCGAGCCGGGCCACGCGGCGGCACTCGCGCCAGAGTGTGCGCACCTCGGCGGGGCGCAGCGAGCCGGCGGGCTGCTGCGGGTGCAGGGCGGCACGCCAGAGGATTTCGTCGGCCATCCAGTTGCCCACGCCGGGGAAGCGTTCCTGCCTCAGCAGCACGGCCTTGAGCGGGGCGCGGGCGCGGCGTGTCAGGAAGACGGCGACGGCGGCCGGGGTGAACTCAGGCGACAGCAGCGGCGGGGCGAGCGCGGTCCACCACGGCGGCGGTTCGGCGCCGCGATGCAGGTCGACGCGGCCGAACATGCGCGGGTCGGTGAAGACGAGCGCGTGCGCGGCGGTGCGCAGGACGAGGTGGTCGTGTTTGCCGGGACGGTGGTCGGCTGGGCGCACCAGGAGTTCGCCGCTCATGCCGAGGTGGACGCCGAGCCAGATGTCGCCGCTGAAGCGGAAGAGCATCTGCTTGGCGGCGGCGGAGGAGGAGAGCAGCGTCTGCCCGTGGAGGGCGGAGACGATGGCCGAGGCCGGCGCGCCACGGAAGATGCGGGCGCGCGGATGCACCGCGACGGCGGTGAGGCGTTGCCCGAGGCCGGGGTTCCAGCGGCGACGGAAGAACTCAACTTCAGCGAGCTCGGGCACGGTTGAATTGCGGAATGCGGATTGCGGATTGCGGAATGGGCGGAGACGGCCGGTGCGTGTCCAGAGTGTCCGGGCGAAGACCGGACGCGATGGGTGCGGGATGGAACAGAGCGGGCCGCTTCATGCGCCGATCGCCGGAGCGCTGTTCTTGCGAGCAGCGCTACTTTTCGGAGGGCGGTGCGCCTACGCGATCTCCCAGCGGTAGGGGTGCTTGGAGAGCAGCTCGTTGCCGGTGGCGGTCACGACGACGACGTCCTCGATGCGGCAGCCGCCGAGACCGGGATAGTAAAGTCCTGGCTCCACGGTGACGACGTGGCCCTTCCGGAGGATGTTGTCGACGGCGGAGACGCGCGGGTACTCGTGCACGGCGAGGCCGAGGCCGTGGCCGGTGCCGTGGAAGAAGCCGCGCGAGCCGTGTTCGTCGCGGGTCGTCTTGAAGCCCTCCTTCTCGAAGAGGGCGGTGATGGCTTCGTGGACTTTGCGGCCGTTGAGACCGGCACGGATGGTGCGCAGGCCGAGCTTCTGGCCGGCATGCACGGTGGCGACGAGCTTGCGCTGGGCGTCGCTGGCGCGGCCCTTGAGGTAGGTGCGCGTCATGTCGCCGTGGAAGCCGGTGGCGGTCACGCGCGGGAAGATGTCGACGATGAGGAGGTCGTGGGCGCGGATCGGGCCGGTGCCGCGGCAGTGCGGGTCGCAGGCCTGGTCGCCGCCGGCGACGATGGTGTTCGAGGAGACGGCGCCGGCCTCGAGGCAGGCGGTCTCGATGGCGAACTTGAGGCGCTCGGAGGTGAGCTTCTTCCCATCGAACCAGATGTAGCCGCCCTTGATTGTGCTGGCTGTCAGGATGCGCTCGACGGCGGTGAAACCGAGGGCGCTGCAACGGTTGCCCTCGCGGATGGCGGCGAGTTCGGCGGGTTTCTTCAGGTCGCGCGCGGGGAAGAACGAGCCGTCGGCGAAACCGATCGCCAGACCGAGGTCGAAGAGGTCGAAGGCGAGCTTGGCGGGGAAGTCGTCGGGCACGGCGAAACGTTTGACCCCGAACTCGCGTGCGAGCGTGGCGATGATCTCGGCGGTGCCGATCTTCGCGACGGCGGGGAAGCGCTTCCCGGCGCGGTCGCGCCACTCCTCGAGGGAGAGCACGACATCGAGCGCGGACTCCTTCTTGGCGCGGGAGAACTCGAGGGCGTTGAAGACGCCGTATTTCTTGCGGCCTACGCCGAAGGCGAGGAACGGGTCGGGCACGGCGACGCCGGTGAAGTAGAGCTGGTTGGCGTCGCGCTCGGAGTCGGCGTAAAGCAGCGGTGAAGGTGTGGAGGAGGATTTGGCCACGGGAAAACGTTTTGCGCGCAGCGTAGGTGGCGGCATGCTGCGCGCAACCTCGCTTCCGCCATGACGACCCGACGCGCTTTCCTCCCGGTACTGCTGTTCGCCTGCGCCGCTGTGGCGGCGGCGTTTGCGCTCGCCGGCTGCGGCGGCTCCGAGCGGGCGCCGGAGCTGAAGACGGTGGCCGAGTATTTTCCGATAAAAATCGGCAGCCAGACGGCGCGGCTGCAGCTGGCGGTGGAACCGGCCGAGCAGAAGATCGGGCTGATGGGCCGCACGACGCTCGGGGCCGACGACGGCATGCTGTTTCTCTACGGCCGGCCCCAGCAGATGAGTTTCTGGATGCACAACACGCTTGTGCCGCTCGACATCGGGTTCTTCGATGCGAAGGGCGAGCTGCGGGAGGTGCGGCAAATGATCCCGAACGACCAACGGTCCGTGAAGTCGCGTAGTGCGGAGATCCTGATCGCGATCGAGATGAACCAGCACTGGTACCGCGAGCGCGGCGTGAAGCTCGGCGCGAAGCTCGATCTGGTCGCGCTGAAGGCGGCGTTGAAGGCGCGCGGGGTGGAGCCGCGGCGGGTGGGGCTGGAGTGAGGCGATTTTCGATTTGAGATTGCCGATTTGCGATTGGGCGGACGGCGGAGTGCGGATTGGGCGGAGTGCGGATTGGGCGGACGGCGGAGGCGGGCGCAGTGGGGAAGGCAGGTCCGGGGGGGGCGGACCGATGCGGGGGCGACTGGGGAAACGCGCCGGATTCGCGGTGGAGACTCGCGGAGCGTGTTGTCGCCCTGAAGGGACGACCTACGGGGCGGCGGGCGCGCCGGTGAACGCGTTTACGGTTGGGCGTTTGCCGCGGCGGTGCGGGCGTCGGCGAGGAAGGCGTCGATCGCCTCGGGGCGGCTGGCCCAGGAATTCATCAGGCGGTAGCCGTGGGCGCCGATGAAGCTGTAGAAGAACCAACCCTTGGCGCGCAGCGCGGCGGCGACGGCCGGCGGCATCTCGACGAACACGCCGTTGGCCTCGACGGGCATCATCACGCGGAAGTGCGGGATGTCGCGCAGGCCGGCCTCGAGGCGGCGGGCGCAGGCGTTGGCGTGGGCGGCGTGGCGCAGCCAGGCGCCGTCGCGGAGCATCTCGACCCATTGGGCGCTGAGGAAACGCATCTTCGAGCAGAGCTGGCCGGCCTGCTTGCAGCGGTATTCGAACTCCCGAGCCAGATCGCGGCGGAAAAAGACGACGGCCTCGCCGGCGGACATGCCGTTCTTGGTGCCGCCGAGGCAGAGCACGTCGACGCCCGCCTTCCAGGTGACGTCGGCGGGCGCGCAGCCGAGGGAGGCGACGGCGTTGGCGAAGCGCGCGCCGTCCATGTGCACGGCGAGGTTGTGGCGGTGGGCGAGGTCGGAGAGGGCGCGGATCTCGCCGGGCTTGTAGACGGTGCCGAGCTCGGTGGCCTGGGTGAGGGAGAGGACGCGTGGCTTTGGAAAATGGATATCGCTGCGCTTGAGGATGAGCGCCTCGACGTGGCGGGCCTCGAGTCGGCCGAGTTCGCCGGCGGCGGTGAGGAGCTTGGTGCCGTTGGAGAAGAACTCGGGGGCGCCGCACTCGTCGGTCTCGCAGTGGGCGAGCTCGTGGCAGACGACGCTGTGGTAGCTCTGGCAGAGCGCGGCGAGGGCGAGGGAGTTGGCGGCGGTGCCGTTGAAGACGAAGAAGACCTCGCAATCGGTGGCGAAGGTCTCGCGCAGGAGGTCGGCGGCGCGGGTGGTCCATTCGTCGTTGCCGTAGGAGGGGACGGTGCCGGCGTTGGCGGCGGTGAGCGCGGCCCAGGCCTCGGGGCAGATGCCGGCGGTGTTGTCGCTGGCGAAGTCGTAGCGGGCGCCGGGAGCGGCGTCGGGGCGGGAGGAGGGGGCGGCCATGGGGGAATTGCGGAGTGCGGAAGGGAAGAATGGGTCCGATGGGACGGATGGGACCGATGGGAAGAATGGGGACGGGCGGGGGCCGGCGGGACGAACGATGCGGGTACGCGCAGCGCCACGGGGCGAGATCAGCGGAGGGCGAGGGCGTAGAGCATGCGGCCGATCTGGACGAGGCCGAAGACGCCGATGGCGATGCCGCAGCCTTGGTTGATGCGGCGCATCCAGTAACCGCTGGCTTTATCGCGCAGTTTGCAGGCGAGGTTGCTCAACGTGATCCACCAGAGCATCGAACCGGTGAAGACGCCGGCGACGAGCAACATGGCCTCGAAGGCGTTTTCGATGCGGGCGGCGACGGCGAAGCCGGCGAAGATGCCGCCGGCGCCGAGGATCGTGAGCGGGTTGCTTAGGGTGAGCACGAGCGCGGTGGTGAACGCACCGAGCCAGCCGGGCCGGGGCGGCGGGGTTTTGGGCATCTCGCGCGGCGGCGCGGTGTGCCAGATGAAGTAGCCGATCACCACGAGGAGAGCCCCGCCGAGGTTTTCGAGCAGAAGCGTGTGGTGGGCGAGGAAGTCGGAGATGGCGGTGATGCCGAACGCGAGGATGCCGGAGAGGAGCGCGTCGGCCATGGCGGCACCGAGGCCGGTGACGACGCCGGCGCGAGCGTGGTGCAGCAGCGAGCGGCGGAAGACGAGCAGCCCGATCGGACCGACGGGCACGGCGAGGGCGAGACCGATCGCCACGCCGATGAAGGGTATCCGCCAGTCCATGCTCAGGTGCGCGCTTGCGGCTCCGGTGGGTTCAGCGGCGGACCTGGCCGGTGCCGTCGATCACGAACTTGTAGCTGCAGAGCTCGGCCAGGCCCATCGGGCCGCGGGCGTGCAGTCGGTCGGTGGAGATGCCGATCTCGGCGCCGAGGCCGAACTCGAAGCCGTCGGTGAAACGCGGGCTGGCGTTCCAGTAGACCGTGGCGGAATCGACCTCGGCCTGGAAGCGGCGGGCGGCGGACTCGTCGGCGGTGACGATGGCGTCGCTGTGGTTGGAGCTGTCGCGGTTGATCGTGGCGATCGCCTCGTCGAGGGAGCCGACGACGCGCACGGCGAGGATGTAGTCGAGGAACTCGGTGCGGTAGTCCTCGGCGGAGGCGGCCTGGTGCGGCACGCCGGCGGCGGCGAGGAGCGCGGCGCTCTCGGCGTCGCAGCGCAGCTCCACTCCGCCAGTACGCGCGGATTGGAGGGCGCGGGCGAGGCGGGGCAGCGCGGTGGCGGCGATCTCGCGGTGCACGAGGAGCTGCTCGGCGGCGTTGCAGGCGCTGGGGCGCTGGACCTTGGCGTTGATGAGCACGGGCTCGGCCATGGCGAGGTCGGCGGCGCGGTCGACGAAGACGAAGCACACCCCCTTGTAGTGCTTGATGACCGGGATCGAGGAATTCTCCGTCACGAATCGGATGAGCGCCTCGCCGCCGCGGGGGATGATGCAGTGGACGAGCTCGTTGAGCTTGAGGAGGGTGTTGAGCGCGGCGCGGTCGGTTGTGGGGATGAGCTGCACCGCGGTGGCCGGCAGACCGGCGGCGGCGAGGGCATCGGCGATGAGGGCGGCGAGGGCGGTGTTGCTATGGAAGGCTTCCTTGCCGCCGCGCAGGATGGTGGCGTTGCCGGATTTGAGGCAGAGCGCGGCGCAGTCGATCGTCACGTTGGGGCGCGACTCGTAGATGATGCCGATCACGCCGATGGGCACGCGGACCTTGCGGATGACGAGGCCGTTGGGGCGCACGGTGCGCTCGAGCTCGGCGCCGACGGGATCGGGGAGGGCGACGATCTCACGGACGCCTTGGGCCATCTGGCGGATGCGGGCGTCGTTGAGGGTGAGGCGGTCGAGCATCGCGGCGGAGAGGCCGGCGGCGCGGCCGGCCGCGAGGTCCTGGGCGTTGGCGGCGACGAGTGCCGGGATGGAGGACTCAATCTTCGCGGCGAGCGTGGTGAGAGCGCGGTTCTTGGCCTCGGTCGAGGCGACAGCCAGTTTCAGCGCGGCGGCGCGGGCGGCCTCGGCGAGCTGGCGGATGCTGGTGGCGAGATCGGTTTCCATCGAGGTGGGGATTGAGAACGGCACAAACCGGCGGGGAAAGGGGAATCGGTGCGAGGGGAATTGCGGATTGCGGAGTGCGGAGTGCGAAATGACGGAGTGCCGGAGGGGGGCGAGGGAGGAGTGGCGGGTGACGACTGCCCTATGACGAATGCCTGATGGCCAAGAGATGGATCGCGCGGCTGGGCGGTGGGGGCGGCGAGGTGGGCCGGCAGATCATGTCAACCAATAGTTGACATGATGGTGGGGGCATTGAGGCGGGAACGGGGGCGGCTCAGTCGAAGGGGAGGGCGGGGGCGGAGCCGGACTCGGTGGTGGAGGCGAGGGTTTCCCAGTTGGCGCGGATCTCGGGGGTGACGGGCTGGGCGGCGAGCCACTGCACGGCGGCGGTGCGATCCTTGCGGTAGAGCGTGGTGAAAACTTGGAAACGCGTGCCGGTCTGGAGACGGGGGTCGGTGATGGCGGCGATGGTGGAGGCGGCGCGGGTGGCGTCGCCGGAGTCGGTCCACTGGGATGCGATGCTGGCGAGGGCGCGGTTCTGCGTCTCGCCGGGCGGGAGGGAGTGGGCCCAGAGGATTGCCTCGTCGCGATTCCATTCGAAGAAACCGGCGGCCGCGGCAGCAACGAACTGCGGGTTGACGACCCCGGGGTGGCGCGCGATCCACGCGCTGGCAACGTCGGGGTTGAGCTGTGCGAGGGCGGAGTGGATGAGCGGTTTCTCGGAGGCGAGCGCGTCGGGTTGATTGGCGATGGAGGAGAGGAAGAGGTTGGGGTCGGTGCGCGCGGAGTCGCGGAGTTTAGCGAGTTCGAGACCGGAGCGCAGGCTGCTGTCCTGCACGGTCGCGGCCCACGCTTCGGCGGCGGGGCGATCATGGTTGAGCCAGCTTCCCCAAGCATTGGCGACGAGCGACGCCGCCTCTGGTGCCGGCAGGTTGGCACGGGCAATCGCAGCCATACGATCCGGCGCGGTGGAAAACTGCTCCCCGAGTGCGACAGCAAGGATCTCGCCTCGCTGCGCCGCCGGAAATTCGCCGAGGCGATTGAGCACCTCCTCGGGCTTCCGGTAGGCGACCATGTGGAAGAGTTGGCTCGTGTCGTCGTCGCCCAGGTTCCACTGGCGCATCAAGGCCAGCGCCTGATCGAGATCGGTTTCCACGAGGCTGGAAAGCAGGGCTTTCTTCGCGCTGCCTTCGCCCGGTTGGCCGCGGAGGCTTTCGACCCAGCGAAACGCGGCGACGGGGTCGGTCTCCACCCAGGCGCGGGCGATGGAGTGGGCGGTCATCTCGCGGCCGCCGTCGGAGAGGCGATTGAACGCCGCGAGCGCTTCGCCCGGCGCGAGGCGGACCAGTTGCTGGAAGATTTGGGCGAAGCTGTGGCGGCCGACAGGCGTCTCGTCTGCTTCGGCGAGGACGAGGGCTTCGCGCGGGTTAACCTGGCAGATTCGGCCGATCACGCGTTCGGCAATCTCGCCGCGTTCCTGCTCGGGGATGTTGGCGTGCAGCCAGGCGATGACCTGCGCCGGGTCGCGCTGGCAGATCTTCGCCAAGGGGACGGAGAGGGCGAAGTTGCGGCGGGGAAAGCGTGGGGCAGAGAGGACGAACGCGAGGGCGGCCTGCGGATCGGAATCGGACCAGACCTTGAGGCTTTCGACAATTTCGCCGAAGTGCTGGTCGCCGGAGTTGTTCGCGACCCAGTCCGAGAGAGTGCGTTTGGCCGTTTCGAGGGTTGGGCGATCCGGCACCTCATCACTCTTGAAGAAGCGAGCATGGCCGCTGCGCTGGGCGACCGGGGCCGGAGCCGGTGCGGCGGCGGAGGGATCGATCGGTGCGGCGCCAGTTGGCGTGGTACGCAAGCCGACGGCGTAGCCGAGGCCGAGTCCGGCGAGGAGTCCGAGGGTGACCAGAGCCGCCTGTCGCTTCATGCGGCCACTGTGGCGGGCGGGACGAACGGGAGGCGAATCGAAATTGCGGACTCGGGTGCCGGTCCCGTCACCGGGCGCGGTGGGCGGCGAGGGTGGCGTCGAGCTGGCGGAAGGCGGCGGCGAAATCCCCTTCGAACTCCCCCTTCCAGTCGGGCACACCCAGTTTCTCGAGACAGTAGAGGTAGCGCGCGAGCACGTCCTCCTTGGTGAGCGGAATGGGCTGGTCGTTGGCGAAGGAGAGCCCCTTGAGCGCCTGGGTGGTGCCGAGGGCGGACCAGTACACGAGCGCGGCGGTGCCGTAGTCGCCGAGGCGCAGGGCGGCGTCGGCGAAGCAGCCGATCCGCTCGGCGGGGTCCTCCGGGGGCTTGTTGGCGAGTCGGTGGAGGATGAGGCGGTCGAGCATGGCGGCGAAGTCCTTGCCGCGGGTGGAGCCGAACTGGAAGGCGTAGAGGGGGTTGGCGCGGAAGATGGCGGGGGCGGCGTCGTCGTACCAGAGGCGGTTGGCGCGCTTGAGTTTCTTCTTCGTGTCGAAACCGTCGCGGGTGACGGTGGAGAAGAACAGTTCGTAGCGGGCCCAGGCGGAATGCGGGTAGGCGGCGAGCACGCGTTCCTGGGCGGCGATGGCTTCGGTGAACTTGCCGGCGTCGTGGAAGGCGACGCCGCGCTGGACGTGCTCGGTGAGCTGGCGGCGGAAGGGGCCGAGCCGTGCGGCAAATTCGTTGAGCAACTGGCGGGCGAGGGTGTTGTCGCGGCCGAAGGAGTGGAGCAGGCCGAGGAGGGTGCTGGCCTGGTCGATTTCACCGGCTGCGGCGTGGAGGAAGACGGGCAGTGAAGCGACGAGCAGATCGCCGGGCGCCATCTCCATCACGGCGCGCCAGTAGTCCGAGCGGCGGTAGGAGAGCGCGGCGACGTCGAGCGCGGCGTCGGCGGGGAGCGCGGAGAGGGCCTGGCCGAGGGCGACGACCCCGGTGTATTGGGGGTCGGCTTGGGCGGCGTGGTGGGCGAGTAGGGGCAGGGCGCGCTCGCGGGACCAGGCGCGGAGCTCGCGGTATTGGGTGGCGAGGTCGGCGGCGATGAAGCGGTTGAGCGCGGCCTCGTCGGGCGGGAAGAGGCGGGGGACGAAGGTGGCGGCTTCGGCGAGCGGGCTGGCGGTTTCGCCCGGAGTCTGGATACGAACGCAAACTTCGCAGAGCGGGGCGCGGAGGTCGGGCAGGGTGGCGAGGCGCGTCTGGAGCGCGCGGAGCACGGAGTCGTCCAAGGCGGGGCGGCCGGCGAACTCGAAGCGCGGCGGCGCGGCGGGTGCGAGGGTGATCTGGACGAGCACGGCCGGCGGGACGGGTTGCGTGGCCAGCACGGCCTGGGTGGCGGTGACGGCGGATTTGAGCCATTCGGACAGGGTCGTGGGGCGGGGGAAGTTCTCGGCGAGGACCGTGTTGGAGGTGACGAACACGAGGGCAAGCGGCGGCGCGGACTCCTCGGGTGCGTCGTCGGCGGGGAGCGAAAGCACGCCCGCGAGCAGGGCGGCGCAGGCGAGGACGGTGCGGCGCAGGAAGGGGCCGAGAGGCATGGCGCGATTGAGCCGCGGAGGGCCGGCAGCGGCAAGCGTGGTGTCGGGAGTGCAGATGGTGTTTGAGCCGGGGGAGCGGCGCGAACAGGAATGGGGCCGATGAAAGCCATCGGCGTCCTCGGCACGGGTTCCAGCGTGGGCAAGACCTGGGTGGCGACGGCGTTGGGCGCGTGGTTGCGGCGGCAGGGCGTGCGCGTGGCGCCGTGCAAGACGCAGAACATGTCAAACAACGCGTGGGCGTTGCCGGAGGGCGGCGAGATCGCGCGGGCGCAGGCGATGCAGGCCGAGGCCTGCGGGCTGGTGCCGACGGCGGAGATGAACCCGATCCTGCTCAAGCCCAGCGGGCGCGCCGGCTCGCAGCTCATCCTCGGGGGGCGGCCGGAGGGCGTGGTGCCGGCCGCGGATTATTATCTTGAATACGACCGGCTCTGGACGCGCGTCGCCGGCGTGCTCGACGGCTGGCGCACGCGGTGCGATGTGCTGGTGCTCGAGGGGGCCGGCTCGCCGGTGGAGCTCAACCTGATGGACCGGGATCTGGCCAACCTGCGCCCGATCCGGCACCTGGACGGGCGGTGGCTGCTGGTGGGTGACATCGACCGCGGCGGCATCTTCGCGCAGCTGGCGGGCACGTGGCAGCTGCTGCCCGCGGCCGACCGGCCGCGCGGGCTCGGGGCCATCGTGAACCGGTTCCGTGGCGACAAGGCGCTCTTCGCCGATCCGGGCCATCGGCTGCTGCCGCACGCGCCGGGGCTGGCCGTGCTTGGCACCATTCCGTGGCGACGCGATCTGCAGCCGGAGACCGAGGACGGGTTCGACCGCGGCGACGCGGACCGCGGTTCCGGCGACACCATCGCCTGGATCCGCTACCCGCGCGTGGCCAACGTCACCGACTGCCAGCCGTGGTGGGACGACGCCGGTGTGCGGACGCGCTGGATCGACGACCCGGGGCAACTGGCCGGAGCGAAGGCGATCGTGCTGCCCGGCTCGAAGAACACGCTGGGCGACCTGCGCTGGCTGCGGACCAACGGCTGGTTCGAGGCGGTGGCCGCGGCGGCGCGCAACGGTGTGCTCGTAGTTGGAATCTGCGGCGGCTACCAGATGCTGGGCGAGCGGCTCGACGATCCCGAGGGCCTGGCCGGCGACGCCGGCAGCGAAGCCGGTTTCGGCCTGCTGCCGCTCACGACGGGCTTCCGGCCCGACAAGATCGTGCAGCAGGTCACCGCGGAGTGCGACGGTCGCAGTTGGGGGGCCTACGAGATCCACATGGGCCGCAGCACGGTGACGCAACCCTGCGAGCCGTTGCAGATGGTCAAGGACAGCGAAGGCACGCGCCCCGAGGGGCTGCGGCGGGGCATGGTATGGGGCACGTACCTCCATGGGTGGTTTGAGGCGCCCGAGGTGCGGCGGAAGGTGGCCGCCGCCGCTGGCATTGTGGGGCACCGCGCCGAGCCGATCCTCTGGGCCGAGAAACGCCGCGAAGTCTACGCGCAGATGGCCGATCATCTGGCGGCGCATGTCGATCTCGGACCGGTCCGCCGTTATCTGGACTTGTGAACGCGTTCAGCGGCGCCCTTTCCAGCACCTGCCCATGGATCCCGCCATCCTCGGAACACCGGCACCATTCGACGAACCGCTGCAGCGCGAGGTCACGCGCCTGAGCGCGGAGACCGGTCTCACGCTGCTCCAGCACGGCGCGGAGAGCGCGCTTGTCGAGAATCTCACCCGCCGCCTCGCGCTCGGGCTCGGCGCCCCGCGCGCCGAGGTGGCGCTGCTCGCCAACGCCGTCGTGGTGACGACGCTCAGCGAGGGCCACTGCATCACGACGGTGCGCCGCAACGAGGACCGCGGCATCAACATGCACATGGTCACCGAGGTGCAGCGCGCGGTGCTCGACGCCGAGGCCGGCCGCCTCGATGCGGCGGGCTACCGGGAGCGTTTCGCCGGGATCAAGCCGCTGCGGTATCCGCGCTGGCTGACGTCGATCGTGATCGGCCTGTCATGCGCGTGCTTCGCGCGGCTGAGCGGCGCGGACTGGGCGAGCTGCGGCGTGGCGTTCGTCGCGGCGGGCGTGGCGATGGCGGTGCGGCTCACGCTGGTGCGGCTGCATTTCAACCCGTTGGTGAACTTCTTCGTCACAGCCTTCGTCGCGACCTCGATCGCGGGGCAGGGGGCGATCCAGGAGATCGGCGGGAGACCGCAGGTGGCGATGGCGGCGTGCGTGCTGCTGCTGGTGCCGGGGTATCCGCTGATCAACTCGATCTCGGACATGGTGAAGGGCTACATCAACACCGGCCTGGCGCGCGGCATGTACGCGGTGCTGCTCTCGGCGGCGGCGTGCGCCGGGATCCTGCTGGCGATGAACGTCTGGAAAGTGTGGGCCTGGCTATGACTCTTCTGCTCGGACTTCTGCAACAGATGGCGCTGGCCGCGGTGCCGGCCGTGGGTTTTGGCATGGTTTTCCACGTACCGGCGCGGGTGCTCGGGCTGTGCGCGGCGGGTGGCGCGCTCGGGCGCGGTTTGCGCCATCTGCTCATCGAGGGCGGCGGCCTGCCGATCGAGCTGAGCACCTTGCTGGCGGCGGCGACGGTGAGCCTGCTCGGCGTGGCGGTGGCGCAGCGGCTGCGGGCGCACCCGAAGGTGTTCACCGTGGCGGCGATGATCCCGATGATCCCGGGCGTGCCGCTGTTCACGACGTTGATCGCCGTCGCGCAGATCCAGCGGACGGGACTGACCAACGAACTGCTCGAGACGGTGGTCACGCAGGGGCTGAAGGCGGGCTTCATCGTGGCGGCGCTGGCGGTGGGCCTGGCGGTGCCGGGGCTGTTGTTCTACCGGAAGCGTCCGGTGGTGTGACGCGACAGGCATTCGAGCGTCGAGAAGACGAGTTTCGCGGGCAGGGCGACCGCCCGTCCGCCGACCGACCACCACGAGTGAAACCGTACATTTCCGTGATACGGTCGCATCACGGAAATGTACGGAACTGGAGGCGCGCGGGGGACGCCGGGAGCAGTTGCGGTGTCCCTCCGCGGTTTGCGCGGACTCCCGGGCTGCCAACTGCCTGACCGGCGGCGAAAGGTGTGACCGCTGGACAAAGCCAGGTCAGGGCCGGCCGGAGAAGCCGGGCCGGCAACCCGGCCGGCAGCAACCCGCGCAACCGCGGCGTCGGTGTGGCCTCCGATGAAAGCCGGGGCTCCCGCTTCGTTCTCGCGGCGGAGGGCGGGGCGGTGCAGCGTCGGGCCCGCGATGAATTCCAGCGGCGCCAGCAATGTCGTGCGTCGGGTGAAGTGTGAGCCGATCGGCGCCTTCATCCAGTTGCCCGAACGTCCCCTGCGGGTCGTCTCGCTCGTCTCGGGTTTGACGGAGGCGATTTTCGCGATGGGGCTGGGCGACCGGCTGGCGGGGGTGTCGCATTACTGCGCGCGGTATGCGCCGGTGGCGGGCATTCCGGTGGCGGGCGACTACCTCAAGATCAACGTCGAGAAGCTGCGCGAGCTGCGGCCGGATCTCGTGCTCATGACCAGCGGGGTGCAGTTGGGGTTGGCGCGGCGCTTGGCGCAGGCCGGCGTGCCGGTCTTCGTGCTGCATCTGCCCGACAGCCTGAGCGGCATCCTGGAAAACATCCGCAAACTCGGGGCGTTGCTGGGCGAGATGGAGGCGGCGCACGACCTGGCGGAGCGCCTGGCGGGCGAGGCGGCGGCGTTGCGCGCGCTTCGGCCGGCGGTGCGGCCGCGGGTGTATGCGGAACTCTGGTTCGGCCGGCATCCGCGGATGGCCGGCGGGCTGACGTTCGTGCACGACATCCTCGAGCTCGCCGGAGGCGTGAATGTGCTGCGCGGCACGACCTCGGGTTATCTGGCGTTGAACCTCCCGGCGGTGGCCGCGGCGAAGCCGGAGGCCGTGATCGTGTTTTCCGAGGAGGACGACCACCCGGTGGACGGGGCGGCGCTCATGGCGGAGCGCGGTTGGACGGGGCAGTGGCCGCACGTGGTGATCGAGAGCGGCATCCTGCGCGGGAAGAACCTCATCCACGACGGTCCGTCGTTGCTGGAGACTTCGCGGTGGTTGCGCGGCGAGCTGCTCGCCAGGGGCGTGTTCGCCGCGACTTGCGCGGCGGCGGAAAAACAAAAACCCGCGGCCGAAGCCGCGGGTTGAAGTGGTCGGGGCGGTGAGATTCGAACTCACGACCTCTACGTCCCGAACGTAGCGCTCTACCAGGCTAAGCTACGCCCCGATGTTGGACTCGTTTCGCGACGGCAACCGAAGGTGCCGTTGCGAAAGAGCGGCGAGGCTGCGAACCGGCCGGAGGCGAATCAAGGACAATTTGCCGCGGAGCCGCCGAAACTCGCCAACGCTCGCGGTGCGGTCGCTCCGCGGCATGCGCGGACGGGCTCGGTCGGGTGACGGGCCCGGGGACTAGTGTGGGTCGCGGTGGTGGATGCAGAGGCTGTTGCCGTCCGGGTCGGTGAACACGGCCATGTGGCAGACGGAGGTGTCCATGGGTTCAACGAGGAATTTCACGCCGGCGGCGCGCAGGGCGACGACGGCGGCGTCGAAGTCGGCCACCTCGAGCGCCACGCTGGGGCCGGTGGTGGAGGGTTTCCAGTCCGGCGCCATGTTGGTGACCCCGAGCACGGCTCCGGCGATGTCGTACTCGACCCACTGTTTGCCCTCGTGCTCGAAGACGGAGGCGGGCTTGAGGCCGAGCACGCCCTCGTAGAAGGCGCGGGCGCGGGGCATGTCGGTGACGGGGTAGCCGGTGAAGGCGATCTCGGTGACGTTGATCATGGGGCGATGGCTTTGGTGCCGTTGGTTGTTGGGGAAGGGGCCAGATTCTACCACAGACTGCGGACAGCGCGAGGGCCGGCGGCCGGAGACTGCCGAGGCGGGCGGAGAAGGTTGCGCGGGGTTGGCGTGCATGGAGCGGCGGGGCATGGGCGAGGGCACCAGCGCCGCGGGCCGGTTCGCCCGGTTGATCGTGGTGGTTGCCGGAGCGCAACCGGGATTTGGCCAGCCTGGCGGGTTTTTCCTTGGTTCGGGTGCGGAGGCGCGGTGGAGTGGGGCGCGATGGAGCAATACCAGCAGCTACTCCGCCTTGTTCTCGAAAAAGGTCGTCCGAAGGCCGATCGCACGGGGACGGGCTGCTATTCGGTCTTCGGGGCGCAGGCGCGGTTCGATCTGCGCACCACGTTTCCGCTGCTCACCACGAAGAAACTCCATCTGCGCTCGATCATCCACGAGCTGCTCTGGTTCCTGAAAGGTGATACAAATGTCGGCTACCTCCACGAGCACAAGGTCACGATCTGGGACGAGTGGGCCGGGACGGACGGCAGCCTCGGCCGGATCTACGGGGCGCAGTGGCGGGACTGGCGGCGGCCCGACGGCACCTCGGTCGACCAGATCGCCCGGGTGATCGAGGGGCTGAAACGTGACCCGAACAGCCGGCGGCACATCGTCACGGCGTGGAATCCGGGGGAGATCGAGCAGATGGCGCTCACGCCCTGCCATGCGTTGTTCCAGTTTCACGTGGCCGACGGGGAACTCAGCTGCCAGCTCTACCAACGCAGCGCCGACCTCTTCCTGGGCGTGCCGTTCAACATCGCCTCCTATGCGCTCCTGACGCTGATGGTGGCGCAGGTTTGCGGGCTGAAGCCCGGCGAGTTCGTGCATTCGTTCGGCGATCTGCACCTGTATTCGAATCATCTTGAGCAGGCGAAGCTGCAGCTCACGCGCGAGCCGCGAGCGCTCCCGACGATGACGCTGAATCCGAGGATCGACGACATCGGCGGCTTCCGCTTCGAGGACTTCACGCTCTCCGGCTACGACCCGCATCCGGCGATCAAGGCCCCCATCGCGGTGTAGAAATGCGGGAACTCGGAATGCGGATTGCGGAGTGCCGCAGGGGCGGCGAAACCATCTTGGTCAGAAAGCATCCAGAGACTTCGCCCCCGTGACCTCCGATCCCGCAAATCCGCAGTCCGCGATCCGCGATCCGCAATCTGTCGGGCCGCGATTCGTGGCCATCGTCGCCATGGCGGAAAACCGGGTGATCGGCGCGGGCAACAAGCTTCCGTGGCATCTGCCGGAGGATTTCAAATGGTTCAAACAGCAGACGCTCGGCAAGACGCTGCTGATGGGTCGCAAGACCTTCGACTCGATCGGGCGGCCCCTCCCGGGGCGGACGACATTGGTGCTCAGCCGCGTGGCTGCGACGATTACGGGCGTGACGGTGATTCGCTCCCTCGGCGAGCTTGCGGCGGTGGCGCCTGAGGCACGTGAGATCGTGGTGTGCGGTGGCGCGGAAGTCTACCGGCTCACGCAGGCGTTGTGGCAGGAGGTTCTCGTCACCCGGGTGAAACGGGTGGTCGATGGGGGCGATGCGTTCTTCCCCGATTTCGAGGCGGACTTCGCGACGCCGGAGCTCGTGCGGGAGGACGCGGAGTTCGCGATTCTGCGCTACCGGCGGCGGGCCTGACTGGTGTCCTGGTTGTGAGCACAAAAAAGCCGGACCCGCGGGTCCGGCTCGTAAGGCGAGTGCGACGGCGGCTCAGCGGCGCTTGCGACGCGACCAGACGGCGAAACCGACGAGGGCCACACCGGCGAGCGCGCCATAGGTGGAGGGCTCGGGCACCGGGTTGTAGGCGGTGAAGCCGGTGACCAGGAGGCCGGCCGGGTTGGTATTCGCGATCGCGTCGTTGCTGAGCAGGACGACGAGCTGGGTGGAACGGGTGAGCGTGCCGGTGAAGGAGACAGGCGCGCCCGCAGCCACGTTGAAGTTCGCCGCGGTCGATCCGAGCAGGTCGGCGGTACCGAAATAGTCGCCGTTCACATCGGGAGCGATGAGGTGGGCGCTGAAGCCATTGTCACCGTTGAGGGTGAAGTCGAGCGTGACGGGCGACCAGAGGGCGATGCGGTTCGCGGCGAGGACGTCGCCGAGATCGAAGAGGAACGCGTAACCGCCGCCGTAGCGGGTGGTCGAGTTGAAGCTGAAATTCGGATCGCCGATCGGGTTGCCGGCGCCGTCGACCGCGATCGAGAGCCAAGTGTTGCCGGCCGGGGCAGGAATCCACGCATTCAGGTAGCGGGACGAGTTGCGGGCCGTGGCGAGCTCGGTGGGGGAACCGTTATTGACGTAGTTGAGATAGAGGGAGAGGCCGTTCGCACCGGTGACGGTGGTCAGGCCGGTCCGGTCGGTGAAACGATAGACGTCCCAGTTGGGGTCGATGGCTCCGGGGGTGCTGCCTGCACCGGTGCCGGGCATGACGATCTGGGCGGACGCGATCGCCGCTGAGCTGGCGAGGGCGAGGAAAAGGATCTTCGGTAGGTTCATAGCGATTTGGCGGGTTTGCGGAGGGATAGCAGCAGGTCGCGGGCCGACGATCAAGGAGTAACACCCTAGAAAGAATAGGGGAGTCGCCTTAGTAGTGATTCTACAAAATCCGGTGCATGGGGCCGCGGAGTTTTGCTGGTCTCGCGGCCCTTTCGAGCGCCTAGGTCATGGGGGCGACGTGGAGCGTGCCGTAGCTTTCTGGTGGCCGTGCGTCCGCGGAGACGGCTTAAGGCGTGGGGCGATGCTGGACGCTGGCGCACGGCTGGAAGGGACCGGTTAACCTCTGTGATGCAGAGGGACTGGTGTCGCGGTGCGGGCCTGTCGCCTTTCGCGCGGCACGCTGCTGCGTGCTTGGTTGCGTGTTCAGCCGGGTTGGCCGAGGCAGCATGCGGCCCATGACGCTACGGGCCGCCTCGCGCGGCAACACGTTCGAATTGGCGATGGTCGAAAAAGAAAAAGGCCGGACCAAGCGGTCCGGCCTTTTCTGAAACTGTGAGCTAAAAGACTCAGGCCCGCTTGCGGCGGATCCAGACGGCGAGGCCCAAGGTCGCGGCTCCGAGGATGGCGGCGTAGGTCGACGGCTCGGGGATCGCGGTGTAGGTGGCGCTGAGGCTCTGGACAAGAATGCCACCGACGTTGGGCGTCGAGTTGGTGGCGGTGTTGCTCAGCAGGATCACCAATTGGGTGTAGGGGTTGACGAAGTTGCTGCCGCTGACAGCGATGGTGCCGGAGGCGTTGTACGGGCCGGAGCTTGTCACTCCGCCGTTGTAGCGGCCGTAAGTGGGCGCCAAGAGTTGCACGTCCTGAGCGTAGGCTCCGGTGGCAGTCGGCTTCGAAACGAGGAACGCGCTGACGTCGTTGTCGGCGTTCAGATTGAAGCTCAGGCTGACCGGCTGGGCGAAATTGACGCTTTCGGGGGTCGAGAGAGCGGCCGCGGCGGCGCTGAGGCTGCTGCCGATATTCAAAACGAATGCATAGGAACCGCCGAAGCCACCGGGAGCGGTGTTGATGTCGGTGAGCGGGGCGCCGGTGACCGTATTGGTATTGACCGAAAGCCAAAGAGCGCCGCTCGAGGGGGTAACCCACCGGTTGGCACCGGTGCCGGTGGAATTAAAGGGGGTCGAATTGGCCGCGGTCGCGAGCTCCGCAGGAAGAGTGCTATTGTTGAGCTGGGTCGTGTACGAATTGGCGGAGCTGATCGCCGTCGTACCAGTGGCGCTCGAGAAGCGATAGACGTCCCAGTTGGCGTCGGCCGTGCCGGGTGTGCCACCAGCGCCCGTGCCGGGCAAAGTGACGGTGGCGGCCTGAGAGGCGAGCGTCATCGCAGACGACGCGAGAGAGAGTAGTAGGAGCTTCGACAGTTTCATGGCTTGCTTGGGTTGCAGGCCGTAGAAAGGCGATACCTCATCCCCTAGGCAAGGGGAATCCCCTAGGCCGGTAGGCCCGAAGGTCCTTGGTGTTTGGAATCGGTGTTTTTCCGGGGCTGGCGGCCATTGGCGGGTGGATGCGGGCAACGCTCCGTCTACTGGAAGCCACGTCATCCCGAACCGGCGGACGATACCGGTGGCGGATTCAGGTTTTGTGACGTGGCGTCGGCGGATTCGGCATCCTGCACCGGGAGTCGCGTGAAGGGTTCTCGGAATTGGACCGAGGCGCCGCGCCCGGTCCTGCGGCGTTGAGTGTGGCCGTTGTTTCTGCAACACCAGCGCCGTGCAATCGCCACCAATCGACGCTGCCATCCTCGGGATCGAGCGCCCGCATCGCGACCTGCTCACCTACTATCTGCTCGCGGCGGGTGCGGTTCCGCCCCTTTTTCCGGTCCTGGCCGTCGTGCTGTACTTCCGGTATCACACAATGCGCTACACCTTCACGGACGAAGGGATCTCCATGCGTTGGGGCATCCTCTTCCGGCGGGAGATCATCATCAGCTATGCGCGCATCCAGGATATCCATCTGCGGGCGAATTTCGTCGAGCGCTGGCTGGGCCTGGCACGCGTCCTTATCCAGACGGCCAGCGGGAGCTCGGGCGCCGAGATGACCTTGGAGGGCCTGAAGGAGTTCGAGGTGGTGCGCGACTTTCTCTACCAACGAATGCGGGGCGTGAAGGATCCCGCGTCGCCCGCCACCGATGCCGTCCCGCAGTCGGGCGCCGACTCCGAGCTGGCCGCGGCCCTGCGCGAGGTCGCCCACGAGTTGCGGGAAACCCGGCGGCTGCTGGCCCGCCAACAGCCGCCCTCCGACCATGTTTGATCCGCTCCGCACTCTTGTCATGCGGGTCTTGCGGGTCCCCCCGGAGCCCACGCCGCCCCTGGGCGCCCCGGGCTCGGTGCGTGTCTTCCGCGCCGGAGCCAACTTCTACCGTCTTCGCCTCGCAGAGTGGGCCCTCACGCAACTCGGTGCCGCCATCGGTGTGGTCTTTTCGGTCGCCTTCCTCTTCGCCGTGCAGGACGAGATCGGACGTGTCCGGGCCGAACGCGCGCAAGCCGCGGCGACGCCTTCGGCCGCGATCGCTCCAGCCGACGTGGCGGAAGGGCTGCCTTCTTCCGCCGGCCAGCCTCCGTCGCGCCCTGCGCCCACGCCAGCCGAGCGCGCCCTCGCGCCGTTCCGGGGCGCGGTCGCTTTTGCCGCGACGCTACCGCCGGGGGTGCTGCTCGTGGTCGATCTTCTGGAGATCGCCGGCGTGCTTTTCTTTTTCGCCCAGATCCCGTTCAGCTACGCGGCCGTCCGGTTGGAGTATGAGCAGCACTGGTACATCGTCACCGACCGGAGCCTGCGAATCCGCTCGGGGCTGGTGTCGATCCTCGAATCCACGATGAGCTTCGCCAACGTGCAGCAGGTCGTCGTGCAGCAGGGCCCGCTCCAGCGGCTCCTCGGTATTGCCGACGTGCGGGTGCAATCCGCCGGCGGGGGCGGTGAGCGGCATCGGGACGAGAAACAGGACGAGTCGCTCCACGACGGCATCTTTCGCGGCGTCGCCAACGCCACCGAGATCCGCGACCTGATCCTCGAACGCCTCCGGCTTTTCCGCGAAACGGGCCTGGGCGACTCCGAAGAAACGCGCGTCGCCTCACCCACGGTCGCCGGCGGCGCCGCGGGGGGCGAAGCCGGCGCCTTGGCCGCCGCCCGCGAAGTCCTCGCCGAGGCGCGTACGCTGCGCGAGCAACTCGAGTAGTCCGACCGGCGGAGACCGCGGGCTCCCGGGCAACGGTCGCCCGGGTCTATTCCACCGGTTGTTTCGCGAGCGCGGGCAGGTCTTCCCCTCCGGCGAGAATCTTCAGGCGGTACGAATAGCCCGTTGACCACGGGGTGAGGCGGAACTGCTCGTGCGGCACCGCGCCCCAGGAGTTGTCGCCGCCGAGTCCGCGTTGTTTGAGGTCGAGGTTGAGCGTGACGGTGTCGCGCTCGGGCAACTGATACCGGTAGAAATTTTCCAGCTGGGTGGCGCAGAAGAGGTCCTCGGTGGTGTGGTGCAGCGCGTTGGCGCTGAGCAGCGGCCGGCCGACGGCGAGCAGGCCCACGCCGCGCGCATCGGTGAGCGCGAGCCAGCGCACGCCCTCCTTGTTGCCGGTCTCCTGCGGCTTGAGGTAGTCGAAATACTGATCGCGCACGCGGCCGGAGTAGAGGCCGACGCGGGCGTCCTGCCGGTCCCAGTAGGTTTCCTGCGGGCCTTTGCCAAACCACGTGAGCTGGTCGAAGCCGGCGCGCAGCGTCGTCTGCATGCCGAAACGCGGCGGTTCGGGCAGCTGGTGGTAGGCGTCGGGTTGCCACGCGGTGTGCACGAGGACGTCGCCGCTGCCGAGGAAGGTCCACGTGAGGCGGTACCCGCTGGCGACGGCGGGGAGCGCCCCGACCACTTCGATCTGCACGCGCTCCGGGGTCTGCTGGGTGACGTCGAGCGAGGTGACGGTGAAGCTCTCGTGCGCCCGGCGCCACATGCCGGCGCCGCCGGGATTCCAGTAGTTCTCGGCCGGCTTGGCGTCGGCCATATTGTTGCCGCGGTCGTTGTCGACGGGCGCGCGCCAGAAATGCGGCCCGAGCGGGCCGGCGAGCAGCTCGGTGTCGCCGGACTTCAGCGACACCAGCAGGCCGGACTTCTGGTCGACGGCGGCGGAGAAGCCGGGGCCGCGCACGGTGATGCGGTCGGGCTGTTCGTCGAACTTGAGCGCCGGAGCGACCGCGGCGACGGCGACGGCGGGCGCGGCGAACGGCAACTTGAATTGTTCCCACGCGACCTCATGGCCGGCGGGGGCCCATGGGGTGGCGGTCTTCAGCTTGAAGCTCAGCTCGAGGAAATACTCGGTGGCCGGCGCCGGGGCGATCGGGGCGAAGGGGATGGCGATGGTCTTCTTCTCGCGCGGGGCGAGCGTGAGATCGGCGAGTTTGCCCTGCTGGAGGACCTTGCCGTCGGCGACGATGCGCCAGTCGGCGGCGAGCCAGTCCTGCGCGGGGACGAAGTCGCCCCAGTGGGCGAGTTCGACTTCGCCGCGGGAGAGAGCGCCGGCGCGCAGCTGGATCGGCTGGTAGACTTTCTTCACCTCGGCCAGGCCGGGGTGTGGTGTCCGATCGGCGGAGACGAGGCCGTTGCCGCAGAAGTTGCCGTCGGAGGCGGTGCCGGCGGGGCCGAAGGTGCCGCCATAGGCGAAGAAGGTGCCGAGTTGCGGGTCGAGCGGGAGCGAGCGCGGGTTTTCAAGTACCTCGATCTTCCGCGAGGCGGGCACCGGCGTGCGCAGCCCCTGGTCGACCCAGTCCCAGATGAATCCGCCCTGCAGGTACGGCAGGCTTTCGTAGATCGGCTTCCAATAGGCCCAGAGATCGCCGGTGCTGTTGCCCATGGCGTGGGCGTACTCGCACATGATGAACGGTTTTTCGCGCGGGAGCGCGGCGTAGTTGCGCACGCTCTCGGGCGAGGGGTACATCGGGCAGACGATGTCGGTCGACTCGAAGCTGCGGTGGCACTCGTACTGCGTGGGGCGCGAAGGGTCGCGCTGCTTCAGCCAGAGGTAGGTGCTGCGGAAGTTGCTGCCGTAGCCCGCCTCGTTGCCGAGCGACCAGGTGACGACGCAGGCATGGTTCTTGTCGCGTTCGAACATGCGGATGGTGCGGTCGAGGTGCGCGGGGCCCCAGGAGGGTTTGTTGCCGAGGGTCTTGTCCTCATCGTAGCCGATGCCGTGCGACTCGATGTTGGCCTCGTCGATGACGTAGAGGCCGTACTCGTCGCAGAGCGCGTACCACTCCGGGACGTTGGGGTAATGGGCGGTGCGGACGGCGTTGATGTTGTTCTGCTTCATCAACCGGATATCCTCGATCATGCGCTCGCGGGTGACGACCTGGCCGAGGTCCGGGTCCCATTCGTGGCGGTTCACGCCGCGGAAGAGCACGGGCTGGCCGTTCACGAGCAGGTGGCCTTGGCGGATCTCGACGGAGCGGAAGCCGACCTTCCACGGGATGACTTCGAGGACCTTGCCGGCGGCGTCCTTCGTGGTGAGCAGGAGCGTGTAGAGGTGCGGGGTTTCGGCGGACCAGAGGAGGGGACGTGTCACCTTTTGTGCAAGGGTGCGCGGGCCGTCGGCCTGGCCGGAGGAAACAGCGGCGAGGGGTTCGTGCAGGATTTTGCGGCCGGCGGGATCAATAAGGGTGGCCTCGATCGCGAGAGCCTTGGTATCCGAACCGGCGAGCTCGGCAGAGACGGCGAGGGTCGCGTCTCCTCTCGCGAGGTCGAGTGATGTGTTTACCTGGAAGTCCCGGAGGTGCGCGCTCGCCGCGCTCCACAGCGTGACGTCCCGGAAGATGCCGCTGAGGCGCCAGAAATCCTGGTCCTCGAGGTAGGAGCCGTCGCACCAGCGGAAGACCTCGGCGGCGAGCAGGTTGTCGCCGGCCTTCAGGTACGGCGTGAGGCGGAAGGTGGCGGGGGTGCGGCTGTCCTTGCTGAACCCGAGTTTCTTTCCGTTCAGCCAGAGGTAGAAGAACGAGTTCACGCCGTCGAACGTCACGTAGACCTCGCGGCCCTGCCAGTCGGCCGGCACCTGGAACGTGGTGCGGTAGGCGGAGACCGGGTTGTCGTCTTCCGGTGGCAGCGGCGGCTGCGGATTCTTCCACGGGTAGTTGATGTTCGTGTAGATCGGGACGCCGTAGCCCTGCACCTCGACGTTGGACGGCACGGGAATCGTCTTCCACGCGGTGTCGTTGAAGTCTGGTTGCTCGAAGCCGGCGATGCGGTCGGCGGGCTTGGGGACCCAC
>JAHFTC010000137.1 GCA_023269585.1 Opitutaceae bacterium | reverse complement strand
GTCGGCGATGTAGCCGCGGGCCCCGCGTCGCCACGCCTCGTGCACCGCCTCGGCCAGCATCGCATGCGGCACCCGGGGCACCACGTACGCATGGCCGTAGCCGTACTCCCAGATCCCGTAGGCCTTGACGCCCGAGCGCTGCCAGCGCGACAGGAGCGCATACTCCGCCGCGCGGTAGGTCGGATCGTAGAACTGCGTGCGGTCGGTGGTCACATAGGGCACCACGCGCGGGTCGACGGGAAACGGCGGCACGTCCTCGCACCAGAAGTAGGCGAGGCAGCCGAGATAACGCCCCTCCAGCGACGCCGGCAGCACCGCGGCGGCCCGGTTCATGAAACCAAAGACCAGCGGCGAATAGTCGGGCATCCCGCGGAAATACCGCAGCGGCCGCACCGCCGCCTGCGTGCCCTCGCCCTGGTCGAAACGCACGGTGTCGTTCATCCCGAGCGCGTAGCTCGCCCGCCCCGGCTCGCGCGCGAACGCCTCGGCCGCCTGCGCCGCCGCATGCTCCGCCACCTCCGCCCGCGCGAGGTCCGGCTGCCAGTGGTAGTCGCCCCCGCCCAGCGGACGCCGCCGCACGCCCCGCACCAGCCCGAACCAGTCGGGATGCGTGTCATACAGTTCCGGCGGATACACGCGGGTGAAATTGTGGGTGTACGCGAGGTGTTCGCGCAGGCCGTTGCGCCGCGCCCAGGCGCGCCCCTCCGCGTCGTACAAGCCGGTGATCTCGCGCGAGACATACGCCGGCTGCCGCACGACCGCGAGATCGGGCAACGCCCATTCGCGCCGCGAGGGGATCACTTCGCCGAGCGCACCGGGCGCGTACCAGCGCACGCCCCCGTACCGCTGGAGCAGCCACGACACCGCGAAAGGCAGCGCCCCCGGCGTCGCGCCCTCGATGAGCACAGTTTGTCCCACGGTGCGGATCCGGAACCCGTCCGGCCCCACCTCGTCCGCCGTCGGTGCGAGCAGATCCTTCGCCGGTTGCAACGCCGGCCCCAGCGACTCCGCCGCTTGGGTACGCCCGAGGAAAAAGCCCGCGCCCTGCCCCGCCGGTTCCGTCTCCACGGACCAACGCAACCCCGCCATCGCCCCGAGCACCCGCGCCAGGTCCTCCGCCGCGAGCCGCTCCTCCGGCGCCGCCTCCGCCGCCACGTACACCGGCAGCAGCGCCCGGCCGTCGCGGAACACCGTCACCTCCGCCCGCACCGCCGCGCTCAGCGCCAAGCCCAGCAGGCAGACGACGGCGGACAGACGACAGAGGGCGGACAACGGAGGAATTGAAGGCAGAGGAACCAAGGGAAGGAGGGAGGAGCGAGGGGCGAGAATCTAGAAGTTAGAAGTTAGGAGTAAGGAGACCGGAGACACCCCCAGCAGGAGCGAGAAGCGAGGGGCGAGAATCTACGGGCCAGGAGTCAGGAGTTAGGAGACAGGCGACCTGACAAGATAACGGCCGGTCACGCCCCCACTCGTTGCTTCGGTCTGCGGGGAGTGTTCAGGCAAGCAGCCGCAGACACGCCAGGCGCAACTCAGGGGCCTTGTGCGCCGCGGCATCCCACACGACCGAGGCGTCGACCGCGAAGTACGCATGGGCCAGCACATCCCGAAAGCCGGCAATCTGGCGCCACTGGATACCGGGCTCGCGCGCGGTCCATTCGGGAGGAAGTGCTTTCACCGCCTCGCCCACGATCTCGAACTGCCGGACCACTGCATCGCGAGTCTTGGGGTCGACGGCAAATGACTGCGCATCGAACCCGGCAATATAGCGGGCAATCGCTTCGCACGCCTCGACGATGTCGTGGAGGCGATCCGTGGGATCACGCGGCATGGCGCAACTCCGGCTCAATCGCTCGCCACAAGCGGGGAGGGCACGCGCTGCGGGAAAGCAGATCGATGCGACCGTCCAATCGGTCCGCCAACAACTGCCGCACGCCCATAAACTGGTCGAAATCCGGCGTGTCCACAAAATCGGCGACAAAGTCCCAGTCGCTGTCCGGCCGCGCATCGCCGCGCGCCCGCGAACCGAAAAGAAGCAGCTCACGCACGCCCAGCCGCGCCAACTCCGGCTGCAAGGGTTGGAGCAGCAAGCTGATTTCAGTTGGTGCCGGAGGCATGCGGTTGGTTATGAGCAACTCTCGTCGACCGTCAACCCAGCCGCGGACCGCAGCGCGCAGCGCGAGGAACGCGGCGAACCGGGGCGCAGCTCCGGCAATCCCAGCCGCGGACCGCAGCGCGCCGCGCGAGGACCGCGGCGAACCGGGGCGCAGCTCCGGCAATCCCAGCCGCGGACCGCAGCGCGCAGCGCGAGTAGCCGCGTTCCACTGGGTACGCGGCGTTCTTGTAGGCCAGGTCAGTGACTTGGCGCCACGTCACCGCCGTGGCCTACAGGCCGACCCTGTCGGTCACCGGATGTCGGGCGTAAAGCCCGACCCACCATCGGACGAACCTTTGTTCCCTTCGTTGCCTTCTGTCGTCCGCATTCCGGTGACCGGCACGAAACTCTCACGAGTTCCGCTACACCGGTCCACTGTCCACAGTCTACCGTTCACCGTCCACCGGCCCCCCCCGAAACTCCGGCATCGTCGCCTCGCCGGCGGCGGCGATGCCCTCGCGGCGGACGACCTTCCACACCGTCCGGCAGAGGATCGTGAGATCGAGCCCGAGCGTCCGGTGGTCGACATACCAGACATCGAGCCGGAACTTCTCGTCCCAGTTCAACGCGTTGCGGCCGTTGATCTGCGCCCAGCCGGTGATGCCCGGCCGCACCTCGTGGCGCCGCGCCTGCTCGGGCGAGTAGCGCGGGAGGTAGCGCACGAGCAAGGGCCGCGGGCCCACCAGGCTCATGTCGCCGCGGAGCACGTTCCAGAGCTCGGGCAACTCGTCCAGGCTGCTCGCCCGCAGCCAGCGGCCGAAGGGAGTCAGCCGCTGCGCATCGGGCAGGAGTTGCCCCGCCGCATCCCGCCCGTCGGTCATCGTGCGAAATTTCAGCAGGTGGAACAACCGTCCGCCCCGCCCCGGCCGTTCCTGCACGAAGAGCACCGGGCTCCCGAGCTTCACGCGCACGAGCACCGCCAGCACCAGCAACAGCGGCGCGAGCAGCAGCAACCCGAGCGCCGCCGCGCTGAAATCGAAGACTCGTTTCATCGCGAGAAGTCCCGAGGTGACAGCGGGGAAAGAGTATCAGGATGCGAAAACATAAGAAGGTCCCTCAGGCAATCCGCACAGCCCCGGGCGCGAGGCACTCGCGCCCTAAGGTGTTGCGGCACGCAAAACCTCTCAAACCTTGCTCGCCGACAGACCCGCCACCCGCGCCAGCGCGAGTTGACGGCCATCGCAGGTGAGAAACGTCTTCGCCTTGAGGCTCACCGCCGCGGCGACATGCAGCAGATCCAGGGAGCGCACGCCCAGCGCCGCCGTGTGCTTCTCGCTCAACTCCTCGGTGATCCGCAGCACTTCCGGCCAAACGAGCGGTGTCTCCGTAAGATTCCCGGCCGCGAGATCCGCCGCGATTGTTTCCAGTGCTCGCTTGGCCGCCGCTGCGTCGGAGTTTCCCCGCCAGACGGAAAGACGAATCGCGTTCTGCAGTTCGCAGCGTTGCCAAGGCGTGAACACGAGGCTGACAGGATGTCCCTTGAGGTAGGCTCCGGCTGCAGCGGTGTTGGCGTCGTGCAGCACGAGCGAGAACAGGAAGGATGTGTCGGCGTAGACCATCGGCGGCCGGCTAGAAACGATCGCGCTCCTGCGCGAGCAGATCCGCACCCGAGACCGGAAGCATCGGTTGCTGGCTCAATTCCGCCAGGCGCTCCTCCAGATCGGACCAGGGACGAGGGCGGCGCGCCGCCTTCTTGGGCGAAGGGGGCGACAATGTGGCCACGACCTTGCGCCGGCTGGTGATTGCCACCGACTCGCCGTTCTGGATGAGCCGGAAAACCTTCGGGAAGGCATTGCGGAGTTCTCGAACGGTCGCGGTTTTCATATCTCACGAATTTGTCTCACAGACTATCTCTGTCAATCGCAGCGCGAGGAGCCGCGTTCTTGCAGGCCAGGTCGCGTGGGGCGACGCCCTCTACGCGATCCTCTGTCGTCTGTCCTCCGCCCTCCGTCGTCCGTCGTCCATTTCGCACAGGGGCGGGACGCCCTCGCTACCGCAGGCGGGACGCCTACACCACGACAGCCACCGGGCGCGAGGTACTCGCGCCCTAAGGTTTTGCGGCACGCAAAACCTGTTCGATCACCCGGTCCTGCTCGATGTCCGACATCGCCGAACCGGACGGCAGGCAGAGGCCGTGCTCGAAGAGCTGTTCGGACACCGCGCCGCCGAACACCGCACAGCCCATGCGCTGGAAGACGGGTTGCAGGTGCAGCGGTTTCCAGAGCGGGCGCGCCTCGATGTTCGCCTCCTCCAGCGCGAGCCGCACCGCCTCGCGGTCCGTGCCCGCGATCTTCGGGTCGATCGTGATGCAGGTCAGCCAGCGCGTGCCCGTGCCCCACGGCGTCTCCGCGCGGAAGCCGATGCCGGGCAGCCCGCCGAGCGCCTGCTGGTAGCGGGCGTAGATGCGGCGCCGGGTGGCCACGCGGTCGTCGAGCACCCGCAGCTGCCCGCGCCCGATGCCGGCCACCACGTTGCTCATCCGGTAGTTGTAGCCGATCGTTGAATGCTCGTAGTGCGGCGCCGGATCGCGGGCCTGGGTGGCGAGGCTGTGCGCGAAGTCCACCAGCGCCTTGTCGTTCGACACCAGCATGCCGCCGCCGGAGGTGGTGATGATCTTGTTGCCGTTGAAGGAAAACGCGCCGGCCAGACCCATCGAGCCCGCCGCCCGGCCCTGGTAGGTCGCGCCCACCGCCTCCGCGGCATCCTCGATCACGGGCACGCCGTGCCGCTCGCACGCCGCAAGGATCGGCCCCATGTTCGCGGTCTTGCCGTAGAGATGCGCCACGATCACCGCGCGCGGCAGCCGGCCTTTCTTCGCCCGGTCGTCCAACGCCGCGGCGAGCAACGCCGGATCCATGTTCCACGACTCCGCCTCGCAATCGATGAACACCGGCCGCCCGCCCTCGTACACGATCGGGTTCGCCGTCGCGATGAACGTGAAGTCCGACACGAACACCTCGTCGCCGGGTTTCACGCCCACGCAGCGCATGGCCAGGTGCAGCGCCGCCGTGCCGGAGGACAACGACACCGCGTGCTTCACGCCCACCCGCGCGGCAAACTCCTCCTCGAACGCCTTCAGGTTCGGCCCCGCCGGCGCGATCCAGTTGTGCTCGAACGCCTCGGTCACGAACTTGAACTCGTCGGCACCCAGATGCGGGGGCGAGAGAAACAGCCGCGGCCGCACCGCACCGGTCTGTTGCTGCGGAAGACCCGCCGCCGTCACGCCGGCCTTCGCGCGGCGCTCGGCGTGTTTGGTCACCCGGTGCACCGTGAGCAGGGAGAGCCCCGCGGCCGCGAGCACCGTGCCCTTGAGCGTCGTGCCGCCCCACACATACGCGAGCGCGCCCAGCGCCGAGCCCGCGGCCCACCACAGGTACAGCTGCGCCACGCGGGCATGGGTCCAGCCGCTGATCGTCAGCCGCTGGTAGAGGTGGCTGCGGTGCGCCTTCAGCACGTTCTCACCGTGCCGCAGCCGTCGCAGAAAAGTGAAGGCACCGTCCGCCACGAACGGCCACACGACCAGGCCGGCGAACACCGGCACCGCGCCGAGAAAGTCGCTCCGCAAACTCCCGCGCGGGTGCGCCTGCCCGAGCTGCACGAGCAGCGCCAGCGGCAGCACCGCGAAGCAGAAGCCGAGGAACGCGCTGCCGACATCGCCCATGAAGATGCGCGCCGGGGACCAGTTGTGCGCGAGGAAACCCGCACAGGCCCCGCCCACCGCCACCCCCGCCAACGCCACCACCGGCGCCCCCACCTCCACCCCGAGCAACGCCCACGCCGCCCCGGCGACCACGCCCTGCACCCCGGCGATCCCGTCGATGCCGTCCATGAAGTTGTAGACGTTCGTGAGTCCCACGATCCACACCAGCGCCAGCGCCGCACCCGCCCAGAGCGGCAGGTCGAGCGGCGCCACGCCGGGCAGCGCCAGCGCCGGGAAGGCGCCGAGCGCCCACACCGCCGCACCCGCGGAACCGAGGTGCAGCGCCAGCCGCGTCACCGACGAGAGCGAGCGCAGATCATCGGAGAAGCTCACCGCCGCGATCACGAGCGCGAGACCGCCCGCCCAGCCCACGATCGCCCCCGCCTGCGGGCCGGCGAGACCGGCCGAGAAGATCGCGGTCGCCACCACCGCCAACGCCACGACAAAGCCCAGGCCGCCGCCGCGCGGCGTCAGCCGCGTGTGCGAGCTGCGCGCGTTGGGCCGGTCAAGCAGCCCGAACGATGGCGCCAGGCGGATCATCTGACCGACCAGCAGCCAGCTCAGCACCGCCGTGCCGAAGCCCACGACGAGGAGAAGCAAGGAGAAGAAGATCATGGAGCAGGGAAAAACCCGGGGGAAAGTATCAAGTTACAAGTGAGCAAGTGGCAAGGTGGACGGTAGGTTGTAGCCGGCCGCGGTGAGGCCGGTGATCGGTAGCGGAACTCGTCAGAGTTTCGTTCCGGTGAGGTTTCGCGTGCCGCGAAACCTTAGGGCGCCGCAAGCGGCGCCCAGGTAGGTTGTAGCCGGCCGCGGTGAGGCCGGTGGGTTGTAGCCGGCCGCGGTGAGGCCGGTGATCGGTGGCCTGCGCCAATCCCTTTCCGCACAAACCCCCTACCGGAGGGCGGCGGCCTGCATCTCGCTCAGGGGCGGGACGCCCTCGCTACGGCAGGCGGGACGCCGGCCGCTACGTGAAATCCCCCGGGCGCGAGTCGCTCGCGCCCTCAGGTTTCGCGCCGCGCGAAACCTCGCAAAACCTCGGGCATCGTCCCCCGCAGCGTATGCGTCGGCTTCCAACCGAGTTCGCGCTGCAACTTCGCCGAGGTGTACCACGCGCTACCGGTGAGCTTGGCCAGCGCATCGGAATCGAACACGAAGCGGCGCCCGCGCAGTTTGCCGATGAGATCCCCCACCCGCCCAAGCAGGCGCAGCGACCACAGCGGCATCGTCCACCGCGGCACCTTCCGCCCCGCGGCGACCGAAATCCATTCGAAGAGCTGGCGGGTCGAAAACGGCTCATTGTCCGCGGCGATGAAAACCTGCCCCTTCGCCGCGGGGTGTTCGGCCGCGAGCAACGCCGCTGCGATCACATCGTCGATATGCACCATCGAACGCCGGTTGCCCACCTCGGGCAGCGGCGGGAAGCGCCCGCGTTTCACCGCCTCGATCATCTTGTCGAGATTGCCCTTCGGCGTGGGCCCATAGACCAGGCAGGGCCGGAGCACGACCGGATGCGGCACATGGCCACCCTCCAGCACCAGCGCCTCCGCCGCCCGCTTCGACTGGCCGTAGGGAGTATCCGGAGGCAAGTCGTCGCCTTCGTCAGCCGGCCTTGCCGGCTGAACTGAGGTTTCGCGTTCCGCGAAACCTGCTTTGACGGTACTGAACAGCACGAAGGCCCGCACGCCGGCGCGCTGGGCGGCCTCGAGCATGCGACGCGTGCCCTCGGTGTTGATCCGGAAATACTCGGCCTCGTCCTGCGCGACCTCCGCCAAGGCATGCGCCTTGCCCGCGAGATGGATGATCGCATCGATCCCCGCCGGCAGCTCGATCGGCGCATCCACGGCAATATCGGCAATCACCCAGGCATCCGCTGACGCGGCCTGCGGTTCGACACGGTCCAGACCCACAGTGCGCACTCCCTCAGTTTTGAGCGCCGAGAGCATCCGCCGACCAATGAAACCTTCGGCCCCAGTGACTAAAACCGTTTTCATAAACTCAGATACGCGCCGCCGGGCGCGAGTCGCTCGCGCCCTAAGGTTTCGCGGTACGCGAAACCTCCAGTGATGAGGACTGTCTTCATGAATTCGGGAGCGAGTTAACCTGTAGCCGGGGGCGATGACCCCGGACTTCGAAAGATCGAATGTGGAACTCAGGGAATCAGGAACGGAGACGGCAGAGAACGGACGACAGAAGCTGGGAACCCGCAGACCGGGGGACACCAGGCAAGAAACACTTCGTGTTTCTTGAGAGGTAACGAAGAGAAGGAATCGGTGGACTGTAGCCGGCCGCGCTGAGGCCGGTGGTCGGTGTCCGAAGCGTGAGAGTTTCGTGTCGGTTGGTGGTGGGTCGGCCTGCGGCATCCCTCGCCGCAGTCCGGCAGGTCCGCGGCTGGAACGAAGACCGGATTTCGCGGAAATCCGATCCCCGGAATTTGGAAACCACTGAGGCACACTGATGGGCACTGATCCGAAACGCTCACGCGTTCCGCTACAGCGCCACCCGTCTACCGTCCACCGGCCTCAACGCGGCCGGCTACAACGGGCGCGAGTCGCTCGCGCCCTCAGGTTTCGCGCCGCGCGAAACCTCGCGAAACCTGATCAAAGCGCGTCGTCGATGCCCACGATCAGCACTGTTTTCGCCGCATGGTCGACCCAGTAGTCGAACAGGAAGTCATCGAGCAGCAGATGGGAAATCACCCGCCCATCCGCGTCGGAGCTGGTGAAATCGGGAACAAGGAACGGATCCGATGCCAATTCGTGGGCCCGATCGAGCAGTCGACGTTGGCGCCTTCGATTCAGCCCGGTGAACAGCGCCACCGCATCGGCCGAAAACACCGGGCGATAGGAAGTGGGGCTACTTGCCACCGGCGTAGCGTTTTTCGAGTTCCTCGATCGCGGTACCGTTCCCCGCCTGCATCTCGCGGATACGCCGGGCGGTCGTCTTCCTCCAGGCAGGGCTTTCGCGCCGGAGACGAAGAAGATACAGCGAGACTTCCTTCTGCTCCCGGGCAGACATTCGCGAAAGGCTCTGCTTGATCTCCAATACGCTCATGGGGGTGGACGCTAGAAGGTTGGATAAAACGGTCAAGCAGGCCGGTCGACAGTGGACCGTTGCCGGTGGGCGTCGCCGGTGGCGGAATTCGTGAGAATTTCGTCCCGGTGAGGTTTCGCGTGCCGCGAAACCTTAGGGCAGCGCCCTGCATCTCGCACAGGGGCGGGACGCCCTCGCTACGGCAGGCGGGACGCCGGCCGCTACGTGGAATCCCCCGGGCGCGAGGTACTCGCGCCCTCAGGTTTCGCGCCGCGCGAAACCTCGCAAAACCTCCCGCCACCGCTCCGCCAGCACCTTCTGATCGTAGCACTCGCGCGCGGCGGTCCAGGAGCGACGCCGTTTCGCCAACACCTCGTCGCTCCGCGCAGGCAGCGACTCCAGCAACGCCCGCAGGCCGGCGGCATCGCCCGGCTCGATCACCCAGCCGCAGTCATGGCGGACAACGGTGTCGGCGAGATCCGACTCACGCGGGCACACCGCCAGGATGGCCTGACCTGCCGCCATCGCGCTGTAGGTCTTGCTCGGCATCACGATGCCCTCGGCGCCGGGCTTCATCGTCACGAGAGCCACATCCGCGGCTGCCATGGCCGTGAGCCATTCGGCTTCGGGCAGACTGCCGCCGAGAGTCAGGCCCGGGACGGCATCCCCTGCCCCGAGCTGGCTCGCCAACGCGGCAAAACCCGCGCCATTGCCCCGGAAGCTCAACCGCACCCCGGTCGGCACACCGGCCCGCAACGCCGCGACCACGGTATCGACCTCGTGCATGCGCCCGAAATTCCCGCAATACAGCACCGCGACGTCCCCTCCGTTCCCGCTTTCCCGATTTCCACATTCCTTCTTCCGCAAATCCGCATTCCGCAATCCGCACTCCGCAATCTCCGCTCCGCCCTCTTCCGACATGGTGGGTCGGGCTTTACGCCCGACATCCGCTCCGCTTTCCTGATTTCCACATTCCCCGCCCCGGACGGGGCTCGATTCTGTGCACTCCGTGCAATCGGTGGTCAAAGATCCGGAAGGTTGGACCACAGAACGCACGGAAGGCACAGATTCACGGAGTTCCCCGCTCCGCGTGAGGCCACCGCCGCCCTCTCCGTTCCCGCTTTCCTGATTTCCACATTCCATCTTCCGCAAATCCGCATTCCGCACTCCGCACTCCGCCATCCAGTCTCCGGTTTCCGTCCACCGGCCACCGGCCACCGCCTCCGCCTCGTCCAGGATTCCCCTCAGCTCCGCGCACAGTTCGGGCGGGAACAGCCCCACCTGGTCGGCCTGCTGGTAATACTTGATCCACCACGGCGGGCCGGGCTGCGCCATCCACGCCTGCTCGCACCGCGCGAAGAACCGCCGCATCGGCTCGGCCGCCGGACCGTACCACCCCGTGAAGAAATCCGCCTCGAGGTCCGCCCGCGGGCGGTCCGGCTCCCAGAGCAGCTGCGTCAGCATCCAGACTTTGAAGGCATCGAAGCCGGCGTGCGGCCCGGTGTCGGCGA
>JAHFTC010000136.1 GCA_023269585.1 Opitutaceae bacterium | reverse complement strand
CGGCCTCGGCCAGAAACGCCTCGTAGTTGGAATAGCGATCCGGATCGAGGAGGCGCAGGCGCGCGAAATGGCCCTCGGGGCCGAGCTGGTTCGGCGTCGCGGTGAGCAGCAGCAGGCCGGGGGCCCGGCGCGCGAGGCGTTCGACCAAAGCGTATTCGGGGCTCGGTGTCTCGGGCGACCACGCGAGATGGTGCGCCTCGTCGACGACCACGATGTCCCAGCCGGCGGCGACGGCCTGGGCGCCGCGCGTGTCGTTGCCCGCCAGGAAGGCGGTGCTGCACAGCGCGAGCTGCTGGCCGAGGAACGGATTGCCCTCGGGTTCGCTCGTTTCGGCGGCGAGGCAGCGTTCCTCGTCGAGGATGCTGAACCAGAGGTTGAAGCGGCGCAGCAACTCCACGAACCACTGGTGCACGAGGGACTCTGGGACGAGGACGAGCACGCGTTGCGCGCGGCCGACAGCGAGCAGCCGTTGCACGATGAGGCAGGCCTCGATGGTCTTGCCGAGACCGACCTCGTCGGCGAGCAGCACGCGCGGGACGGGGCGTGAGGCGACTTCGCGCAGGATGAAGAGCTGGTGCGGGATGAGATCGATGCGGCCGCCGAGGAAACCGCGCAGCGGCGATTGGCGGTACGCGGCCTGCGCCTGGAGCGCGCGGTAGCGCAGGTCGAACACGGCACTCTCATCGCACTGACCGGCGAGAAGACGCGCCGTCGGCAGCGCGGCAGCGGCGTGGTTGGAGAGCTGATCCTCGCGCACGCGGTGGGTGCCGCCGCGGTAGACGAGCAAGCCGGCCTCCTCGTCAACGGCCTCGACGACGAAGCGTTCGCCGCTCGCTGTGGCGACGGTCTCGCCCACGCGGAACTGGACGCGCTGCAGCACGGGCGTCTTGCGGGCGTAGATGCGTTTCTCACCGGCGGCGGGAAACGCGACGGTGATGTGGGCGGCATCGAGGTGCGCGACGAGGCCGAGCCCGAGTTCGGGTTCGCGCTCGCTCACACAACGTTGGCCGACGACAGCAAGGGACGACATGCGGCGCCACTGAGGCGGAAGCGTCGCGCCAAGTGAAGCGCGAAGCTCGCGAGAACGCGGAGGCCGGCTAGAGCCAGCTCTTCGGCACTTTTGCCATACTCAGTCTGGGCACCACGGAGAAGTGGTGGTCGAGCGTGAGCACGCTGGCGCCGACGTGCAATGCGCTCACGGCGATGAGAATGTCGGTCGCCG
Organism: Opitutaceae bacterium; assembly: GCA_023269585.1. Classification (GTDB taxonomy): domain Bacteria; phylum Verrucomicrobiota; class Verrucomicrobiia; order Opitutales; family Opitutaceae; genus CAJCBL01. The sequence goes on along the minus strand of JAHFTC010000136.1, from coordinate 9,203 downwards.
GGATTACCTGACCGCTGCGGTCGAGCGACCAGGCGAGTTCGGTGGCGTCGTCGTACCGGGCGTTGGTGGTCGGCACGAACTGGCACACGGAGAGGAAGGACTCGAGATGGGCGCGTGCCTTCGGGTTCTTGATGCCGCGCACGACCTCCAGTTTCACGATGCCACACGTAACGACGTCCAGCGGTCCGAACTCGTCCAGAAACGCGGCGACCGGGTCGACGCCTCTCCGGAGGAGATGGATGTAAACGGAGCTATCAACGAGTACGCCGTTTTCCATATTCGCCCGCAGGTTCAGCGACACGGAGAGCCATGAGATCGTAGGCCGGGTCGACCGCATCGGCCAACTCGCCCTTGGTCAAACCGAGCCCGTTCTTGAGGAACTCCTTCAGCCGGGCGCGACGATCCATCTCCCGCAAGGCGGTCTCGACTGCCTCGGTCTTGGATTCGCAACCGTAGGCCTTCATGACGCGGTCCAACAACTCGTCGTCAATATGCATGGTCATCTTCATGCCATACGCGATATGGCAACAGGCGGCCGGGTCAAACCTGGCTTGCGCCGGCGTTTGTAACGAAAACGGCCGGCTCGCGTGGAGCCGGCCGTTCGAGGGTCGCTGCTTCAGCACGACCAAGATTGTGGTGGGCGGGGGCGCGCGGGAGCGGCGTTGTCTGCCGGGTCGCCCTAAAGGGACGACCTACGACGGATCAGCCGCCGAGGACTTCGGCGAGTTTGGCGGGCACCTGCAACTTGCTGTTGGCTCCGAGGCAGTCACGGAGTGGCCGCGGGCTGGAGACGCACCTCCACCCTCTCGGGAGTGTCTTTGGTTATCGTGAAGTCGGTGGGTTGGTAGCCGTCGGCGGTGAAGTGGAGCGGGTACGGTGCGAAGGCCAAACCTTGCACAATGATGGTCGGAATTCCGGCATCGATCGCACTGATGAACCAGATCTTGCCTCCTGTCGGCGGAAGGTCGTCGCGGCCAGATGATGACGTTGGCGATAGCCCGAAACTTGGACTTGGCGTCCGCTTTCCGGTCGTGGCGTCGAGGAAAATGAAGTGGCAATTGACTGGAAAGGCCGAGTCGACGAGGGCCTGGCGCTCTTTGAGCAGCGACCGTTTTGTGACGACTCCGTCGAAAACGGCGATGGCGGCTGGGACCATGATGGGGAACACGATCATCCAACTGTTCGGCATCGGGGAGCGTTCGGCGGCGAACCATGCGCGCCCATTGGTGGACCGGAGCATGACGATGGAACTGAGCCCGAGGGCGGCCGCCACTCCGGTATAGAAGAGGGTCCAACCGAGTGCGGGGCCGCTCGCTCCGTTGGCCAAGGCGAGGACGAAGACCGCACCACCTCCGATCAGGCCGAAGGCTGCAAAGAAAAGGGCCCAGCGACGCGAGGAGTGCTTCCGTGCCAGCAGCCCGAATGCGATCGGTAGGGCGCACACTCCAAAGTCGAAATGGAAGAACCGACCGTCCACCCATGACTCAATGACCTCGGCTGCGGCCGAGACGCTGACCAACACGCAGAGTGCGACGATGAAAAGGATCGTCGCGGGAGGGTAGCTGGTTGCGGCGGGGGCCGTCGGCGAAAGGGCGTTGTCACTCATGGTCGCGAGGTTGTGGTGACCGCGGAATCAATGCGAGCTTGGACCGGCGTGTGACTCGCCGGCGTGAAGTGAACTCGGCGCTGATTGGGGCCCGAGATGCGAACGGCCGGCTCGCGTGGAGCCGGCCGTTCGAGGGTCGCTGCTTCAGCACGACCAAGGTTGTGGTGGGCGGGGGCGTGCGGGAGCGGCGTTGTCTGCCGGGTCGCCCTAAAGGGACGACCTACGACGGATCAGCCGGCGAGGACTTCGGCGAGTTTGGCCGTGTCTTTGCCGCCGCCCATGGCGAAGTCGGGCTTGCCGCCGCCTTTGCCACCGAGCTTGGCGCAGAGTTCGCCGACGAGCTTGCCGGCCTGCTTGCCGCCCTTGATCGCCGCGGGCGAGCAGAGGGCGACGACGGAGGCTTTGTCGCCGATGGCGGCGCCAAGTTGCACGACGCCTTCGCCAAGCTTCGCGAGGATCTGCGCGCCGAGGGCGCGGAGGGCATCGGGTGTTTCTGCGGTCACGACCGCGGAAACAAACTTCAATCCGTCTTTCTCCACGGCTTTGGCGGCGAGATCGTCGGCAAGACCGGCTGCAGCCTTCTGTTCGTAGGCCTTGAGCTTCTTCTCCATCTCAGCCTTCTCTGTCATGAGCGCTTCGATGCGCTTCTCGACTTCCATCGGCCCGGAGCGGAGGCGCGCCGCCGCGGCGCGTAGTTGAGATTCGTGGTCCTCCACGAAGCTCAATGCGGCCTGGCCGGCGACGACCTCGAGGCGGCGGGTGCCGGCGGCGATGGCCATCTCGGAGACGATCTTGATGAGGCCGATCTCGCCTGTCGTGGAAACGTGGGTGCCGCCGCAGAGCTCGCGGCTGTAGCCGCCGATGTCGACGACGCGGACGACCTTGCCGTACTTCTCGCCGAAGAAGGCGAGGGTGCCCTCGGGCTTCTTGTCGAAGTCGGTTTCGTAGGTGTCGACCAGGGCGTTGTCGAGGATGCGCTCGTTGACGGTCTGCTCGATCTCGCGGACCTGCTCGGGCTTGAGGGCCTCGAAGTGCGAGAAGTCGAAACGCATGCGGTCGGGCGTCTTCGATGTGCCGGCCTGGCGGACGTGGGTGCCGAGGGTCTTCCGGAGTGCCCAGTGGATGAGGTGCTCGGCGGAGTGGTGACGGCTGATCGCGCGGCGGCGCGAGGCGTCGACGGAGAGAGTGGCGGAGGCGAGAGGCGAGAGGCTTGAGGCGAGAGGCGCGGAGAGCTTGTGGAGGTAACGGCCGGACTTGTCCTTGACGGTGTCCGCAATCTGGAGGCTCTGGCCGGCGAGGGTGACGGTGCCGGTGTCGCCGGCTTGGCCGCCCATCTCGGCGTAGAAGGGAGTCTGGTCGAAGATGAGGAAGGTGTCCTTGTCGGCGCGCTCGACCTCGAGGAGCTTGGCCTCGGACTCGAGCTCGGTGTAGCCGACGAACTTCGTGGGCTGGTGCGCGACAGTCTCGCTGCCCTCGGTGGCGGCGACGATGACTTCCTTCTTCTGCGCGGCGCGGCCGAGGGCGCGCTGCTGCTCCATCGCAGCTTCGAAGCCGGCGACGTCGACCGTAAGCCCGCGCTCAGCAGCGAGGAGCTGGGTCATGTCGAGCGGGAAGCCGTAGGTGTCGTAGAGCTGGAACGCCAAACTGGCCGGGAGCTGGATCGGCTTCGCATCCGGCACCGGAGCATTGGCCGCAACCTCTTCGAGCGAGATGACGCTCTTCTCGAAGATATCGAGTCCACGCTCCAGCGTCCGTCCGAAGCTTTCCTCCTCCGAGCGGATGACGCGCTCGACGAGGGATTGCTGGGCCTTGAGCTCGGGGAAGACGGAGCCGAGCGAGGCGACGACGGCGGCGACGAGTTTCTCGAAGAAGCCGACGGAAAGGCCGAGGTCCTTGCGACCGTAGAGGATGCCGCGGCGGAGGATGCGGCGGATGACGTAGTTGCGGCCTTCGTTGCCGGGCAGGATGCCGTCGGCAATGGCGCAGGAAACGCAGCGCGCGTGATCGGCGAGCACGCGGAACGCGATATCGGTCTTCTCCTGTTCCGTAAGCCCCTCCCGGGACTTGGGGACCGTCCGGCCGTAGCAACGGCCGCTAAGCTTTTCGACCACGTCGAAAAGCTGGGTGAAGACGTCGGAGTTGTAGTTCGAGGGCTCGGCGGAGAAGTCCTTAAAACCGTTCGTCGTGGCGTAGATGCCGGCGACGCGTTCGAAGCCCATGCCGGTGTCGACGTGTTTGGCGGCGAGCGGCGAGAAGGTGCCGTCGGCATTGGCGTTGAACTGGATGAAGACGTGGTTCCAGATCTCGATGCAGCGCGGGGAGCTGGCGTTGACGCCCTTGCGGCCCTCGACCTCGTCGTCGGAAGGCTGGAGGTTGAAATGGATTTCCGAGCACGGGCCGCAGGGGCCCGTGTCGCCCATCTGCCAGAAGTTGTCCTTGCGGTTGCCGTTGACGATGTGGACGGCGGGGTCGAGGCCCTCGGCGCTGAAGAGGCCGGCCCAGATGTCGTAGGCTTCCTGGTCGAATTCGGACGGGTCGTTCTTGGCCTTGTTGGGCGCGTAGACGGTGGCGAAGAGGCGCTTGGCGGGGATGCCCCAGACCTTGGTGAGCAGCGTCCAGCCCCAGGTGAGCGACTCCTTCTTGAAGTAGTCGCCGAAGGACCAGTTGCCCAGCATCTCGAACATCGTGTGGTGGTAGGTATCCCAGCCGACGTCCTCGAGGTCGTTGTGCTTGCCGCCGGCTCGGATGCATTTCTGCGTATCCGCGGCGCGGTTGTCGGCGGCGGGGCGCACGCCGGCCCACTTCGAGACGTCCGGCTTCTTGTCGCCGAGGAAGATCGGCACGAACTGGTTCATGCCGGCGTTGGTGAAGAGCAGTCCGGGAGAGTCGGGCAGCAGCGAGGACGACGGCACGATGGTGTGCTGCTGCTGGGCGAAGAAATCGAGGAACGACTGGCGGATCTCGGCGGAGGTCATGGCGGAGGAGAAAGTAGCGAGCAGTGAGGAGCGAGGAGCGAGTAGTCGGAGGGCGGATCGCGGAGTGGAGAAACGAGCGAGGAGCGGGACGTGACGAGCTCTGGGCTGAACGTTGAAAGGGTCGGAGCAAAACGGAGGCGGGCGGTGGGGGAAAGGATTTCTTTCGCCGAGGCAACGGGGGAACGGAGCGGAGGCGAGGATCCTGAAAGGGATGCGCGTGGCGCCGGCGCGCCGGGCGGAGGCGGGCGGTTTGTGCGCATGAAGAGGATTCGTGGACCCCTGCCGACAAAGTGTTCGCCTCCGCGGGCGAATCGGTCGAAGGTGGCCCCTTCGGCGAGGATTGATCGGCATGAAATTCGACTACCCCGTGCGTGTGCGGCAGGTGGCGAGGCGAACGGCAATGGCCTACCTCGCGTTGGGGGCGCTGTGGATCCTGTTGTCGGACCGGGCCGTGGGCCTGCTGACGGCGGATCCGGTCCTAATCGAGCGGATCTCGATGGCCAAGGGCTGGTTGTTCGTGGCGGTGACGGCGTCGTTGCTCTACCTCGCGCTGCGCAAGCAATTGGGGCGGGTGGAGGCGGAAGCGGCGGCGCGGCAACAGGCGGCGGCGACCTTGGCCGAACTGGAGGAGCGCCAACGACTCTTCATCGCGCACGCGCCGGCGGCCCTGGCGATGTTTGACCGGGAGATGCGGTATCTGGCGGCGAGTCGGCGCTGGATGACCAGTTTCAAGGTGGCCGGGCAGGAGTTGGTGGGGCGGTCGCACTACGAAGTGTTTCCTCATCTGCTCGAGCATGTGAAGGAGGCGCACCGGCGCGGGCTGGCCGGCGAGGTCGTCACCGCGAAGGCGGACCCCTACCGCCGCGACGACGGCACCGTGCAATGGCTGCAGTGGGAAGTGAGACCGTGGCGGGATGCGCAGGGCGCCGTGGGCGGCATCATGATCTTCACCGAGGACATCACCGAGCGGATCGGGTCCGAGGCCGCGCTGCGGGAGAGTGAGGAGCGGTACCGGTTGCTCGCGGAGAACGTGGGCGACGTTGTGTGGGTGCTCGACGCGATCACCCTGCGCTTCGAGTACGTGAGTCCGTCGATCGAGAAACTCCGCGGTTTCACGGTCGCGGAGGTGATGGCCACTTCCTGCCTCGAGGGCATGGAGCCCAAATCGGTGGCGCTGCTTGAGGCGACGCTGCCGGGCCGGATCGAGGCGTTCCGCGCGGGGGACCCGGCCGCGGTCACCCAGACGCACGAGATTCGGCAAAGCCATCGCGACGGGCGGTGGGTCTGGGTGGAGGTCGTCACGACGCTGGTGCGCGCGACGGGCGGCGGCCTCCGGATCGTGGGTGTGTCGCGCAGCATCGAGGCGCGCAAACGGGTGGAGACGGAGCTGCGCGAGAGCGAGGCGCGCTTTCGCGAGTTGGCGGAAACCATCAACGAAGTTTTTTGGATCACCGATCCCGAGAAGCAACGGGTGCTCTACGTCAGTCCGGCGTATGAGAAGATTTGGGGTGTACCGTGCGCCAGCGTCTATGCGGATCCGGCTTCGTGGCTGGCGGCGATCCACGCCGAGGACCGGGCGCGGGTCGCGGCGGCGGCACGGACCCGGCAGCACACGGGTGAATACGATGAGACCTACCGGATTGTGCGGCCGGGCGGAGAAATCCGTTGGGTGCACGACCGGGCCTTCCCGGTGCGCGATGAATCCGGACGGGTGGTCCGCATCGCGGGCGTGGCCGAGGATGTGACCGAGAAGAGGCGGATCGAGACGCAGTTTTTGCGCGCGCAACGGCTGGAGGCGGTGGGCGCCCTGGCCGGCGGCGTGGCGCATGATCTCAACAACATCCTCACGCCGGTCCTCATGGCCGCGGGGGTCCTCAAAGGCGAGTCCGAGCAGGCGGGCAATCGCGAGTTGATCGCGATGATCGAACAGAGCACCCGCCGCGGGGCCGACATCATCCGGCAGCTCCTGACGTTCAGCCGTGGCATCGAGGGCGAGCGGATCGTGCTGCAACCCCGCCACCTGATCCGGGAGATGACGGCGATCGTGCGCGAGACGTTTCCCCGCGAGATCTCGCTGCACGTGGATGTGGCGGCGGACCTCTGGACGGTGGAGGCGAACTCGACCCAGATCCACCAGGTGTTGATGAACCTCTGCGTGAACGCCCGCGACGCGATGGCGGAGGGCGGCCGCCTCACGATCGAGGCCCGCAATCTCGAGGTGCGATCGGAGCAGCCGCTGGCCGAAACCGAACTGAAGCCGGGGCCCCACGTCGTGTTGGCGGTGACCGATACCGGTGCGGGCATCGCCCCGGAATTGGTGACGCGGATTTTCGAGCCGTTCTTCACCACGAAGGAGCAGGGCAAGGGCACGGGGCTTGGGCTCTCGACCGTGCTTGGGATCGTGCGCAGCCACGGCGGCAACGTGGCCGTCTACAGCGAGCCGGGACGGGGCAGTGTGTTCAAAGTTTACTTGCCGGCGAAACCCGGAGGCGGTCTGGTCGCCGGGGTCGAGGTGGCGCCCGCGGCGGGCGGGCGGGGCGAACTCGTGCTGGTGGTCGACGACGAGAACACCATCCGGAACGCGATGCGGCACGTGCTCGAGAAGGGCGGTTACCGCGTGCTGGTGGCGCGCAACGGCGAGGAGGCGCTCTCAATGGCGCTGCAACAGGGAGGCGCGCTGCGCGCCGTCGTCACTGATGTGATGATGCCGGTGATGGACGGCTTCGCGCTCACGCGCGCGCTGCGCTCGCTGGATCCGGTGCTGGCGGTGGTGGCCTCCAGCGGGCTGGAGCAGGAGGAGAAGCGCCGCGAGTTCGCGGCGCTCGGGGTGCACGAGGTGGTGGCGAAGCCGTGTGCGCCGGAGGAGTTGCTGGCGGCCGTGCGGCGCGCCCTCGACGCGCGGGTCGGGGGCGGTTGAAAAAAGCGAAGCCCCGGCGCGGCGCACCGGGGCTTCGGAAAACCATCCCGCGGTCGCGGGCTCAGCCGAGGTTGCGGATGATCGCGTCGGCCATGGCCTTCGTGCCGACGGGGGTCTTGCCGAAGGCGATGTCGCCGGTGCGGATACCGTCGACGGTCACCGTCTTGCGCACGGCCGCCTCGATCTTCGTGGCGAGGGCGTCCTGGCCGAAGCTGTAGCGCAGCATGAGCGCGGCGGAGAGGATCTGGGCGCAGGGATTGGCGACGCCCTTGCCGGCGATGTCGGGCGCGGTGCCGCCGGCGGGCTCGAAGAGGCCGTAGGGCTTGCCGAAGCGGTTCTGGCCGGTCCCGAGCGACGCGGAGCTCATCATGCCGAGCGAACCGCAGATGACGGCCATCTCGTCGGAGAGGATGTCGCCGAACATGTTCTCGGTGAAGAGCACGTCGAACTGGTTCGGGTCGCGCGCGAGCTGCATGGCGGCGTTGTCGACGTACATGTGCGAGAGCGCGAGGTCGGGGTGGTGCTTGGCGAAGTAGGCGGTGACGGTCTTGCGCCAGAGTACCGAGGTTTCGAGGACGTTGGCCTTGTCGACCGAGCAGACCTTCTTGCCGCGGGCGCGGGCAGTGACGGCCGCGACCTCGGCGATGCGCTCGATCTCGGAGGTCTTGTAGACCATCGTGTCGGTGGCCTGCTGCTCGCCGTTCTCGAGGGTGATGGTGGACTTGGCGCCGAAGTAGATGCCGCCGGTGAGTTCGCGGATACAGACGATGTCGATGCCGTTGGGGATGCGCTCGGTCTTGAGCGGGGAGGCGTCGCGCAGGTCGGAGTAGAGCAGGCCGGGGCGGATGTTGGCGAAGAGGTTGAAGGCCTTGCGGAGTGGCAGGAGCGCGGCGCGCTCGGGCTGGTCCTTGGGCGGGAGTTTCTCCCACTTCGGGCCGCCGACGGAGCCGAAGAGGATGGCGTCGGCGGCGCGGCAGACTTCGAGGGTGGAGTCGGGGAGGGCCTTGCCGTGGTTGTCGATGCCGGCGCCGCCGACATCGGCGTGCTGGTACTCGAGCTTGAGGCCGGCGCCCTTGGCGGCGTGTTCGAGCACGCCCCCCCCCCCGTTCTCCGCTCCGTGTCTGTCACCCAAGCCGGCCGCCCTACCACGGCGTGAAGCCGAAGACGCAAAACCTTGATACGATCGTACCAAGGTTTTGCGTCTTTGCCGGTAGCGCGGCGCCATGGGCCGGGGCGCCGGTGGGCGACCGCGATGGTCGGCTGTGTGCATGCCAGCCGGCGGATCGGCCGGCCGTGTGCAATGTGGCCGCGATTTGGAAAGGTTCTCGTGCTGTCGGGTTTTGCGGGAGGTGGCAGGGGGGGGCGTCGAGTCGCAGCGCCGGAAAACATTCTCCTCGCCCAGCGGCGGGGGCGTGCCGATTGTCCGGGCGCATGTCCCGCATTGTCGCCATCGTAGGTCGTCCGAACGTCGGTAAGAGCCGCCTTTTCAACCGGTTGGTCCGCCGCCGCATTTCCATCGTCCACGACGAGGCCGGCATCACGCGCGACATTGTGTCCGGCACGGTCGACAAGGACTACATGCTCCTGGACACCGGCGGCCTCGGCCTCGATCCGAAGACGACGCCCGACAAGCTCATCCCGGCCGTCGAGGCGCAGGCGCGCTTCGCGATCGAGACCGCCTCGCTGATCCTCTTCGTCGTCGACG
>JAHFTC010000031.1 GCA_023269585.1 Opitutaceae bacterium | reverse complement strand
CAACGCCGTGGCCGCGCTGGCCAATGTCGACCCCGCGATGGAGGAGGCCGCCGCCAACCTCGGCTGCAAGGGTTGGCGCCGCTTCCAGCGCATCACGCTGCCGCTCATCCGCCCCGGCCTGTTCGCCGGAGGCACCATCGTGTTCATCTGGTCGTTCACCGAGCTCGGCGTGCCCCTTGTCTTCGACTACGACCGGGTCACCTCTGTCCAGATCTTCGCGCTGCTCAAGGAGCTCGCGGGCAACCCCGCGCCCTACGCGCTCGTCGCGCTGCTGCTCGTTTCGAGCGCCGTGCTCTACGCCGTCGGCCGCGGGCTCTTCGGCGGCACCGGCCACGCGATGATGGCGCGCGCGACCTCCGCCTCGTCCGCGCGCCGGTTGCCCTGGTGGCAGGCGGTGCCGGTCTCGCTGCTGTTCGCGGCGGTGCTGCTGTTCGCGGTGTTGCCCCACCTCGGGGTCGTGCTTGTCGCGTGTTCACGCGATTGGTACGGCACGCTCCTTCCGGCGCAGTACACGTTGGAGAACTTCCGCCTCGCGCTCGGCCACGACCTCACCGTTTCGGCCATCGGCAACAGCCTGCGCTACGCCGCCCTCGCCACCCTCGTCGATCTGGTCCTCGGGGTCGCGATCGCGTGGGTTGTCGTCCGCAGCCGGCTTCCCGGCCGCAAATTCCTCGACGCGCTGGTCATGCTCCCGCTGGCCGTGCCCGGGCTGGTCCTCGCCTTCGGCTACCTCGCGATGACCCGCGAAGGCCGGTTCTTCGCCGCGCTCGATCCGGTCGAGAACCCCACGATCCTGCTCGTGATCGCCTACAGCGTGCGCCGGCTGCCCTACGTCGTGCGCGCCGCCGCGGCCGGGCTGCAACAGACCAGCGTCACGCTCGAGGAGGCGGCCCAGAACCTCGGCGCCACCGCCGGCCGCGCGCTGCGCCGGATCACGCTGCCGCTGATCGCCGCCAACCTCATCGCCGGCGGCCTGCTCGCCTTCGCCTTCGCCATGCTCGAGGTCTCCGACTCGATCATCCTCGCGCAGAAGGCGGCCTATTTCCCGATCACCAAGGCGATCTTCGAACTGTACCAGCTACTCGGCGACGGTCGCTACCTCGCCGCCGCGCTCGGCACCTGGGCGATGGCGTTCCTCGCCCTGACGATCGTCGCCCTCGGCGTCCTCCTCGGCCGGAAGGCCGGCGCGCTGTTCCGCGGCTAGTCCGCGCCGCGCCTCCCCCTCCGCACGCTGGTCCGTGGCGGCTCATGCCTGCCGCGACGACAGGGAAGGCCGCGCCGTCTCCCGTGCGCCGACGTTGATCCGCCGCTCCCGCGCCCCCCACCTGCTCCGCCCCCGACGAGCCGCTCCCCCGGAACTTGTACTACAATAGATTACAAGTTCCGGGGCCGTGGTCCGGCATTCCGCAGGCCTGGGCCCGGCATCCGGGGGGGCGGGCCGCAGCATCCAACCCAAGGCGACAGCGCTGGGAACCACCGACAGCGGGGCCATTCGCGGGTTGCCGTGCGGCGGCGCGCTGCGCTTGGCTGCGGCTCGCGCCATGCCGTACCTGCTGCTCGTCTCCCTGCTCTGGGCCTTCTCCTTCGGTCTGATCAAGACCCACCTCGCCGGCGTCGACAGCACGTTCGTCGCCGCCGTGCGCGTGGCGCTCGCCCTGCTGGTCTTCCTGCCGTTCCTGCGGCCGCGCGCGGTGGCGGCCGGCACCGCGCTGCGCCTTGTCGCCATCGGTTCGGTACAGTTCGGCCTGATGTACCTGGCCTACCTCGCGGCGTTCGACGTGCTCCAGGCCTACCAGGTGGCGCTCCTGACGATCGTCACGCCGATCTTCGTCTGCCTCGGCGACGATCTGTTCGAGCGCCGGTTTCGCTGGGCGCCGCTGGTGGCCGCCGGGCTCGCGGTCGTCGGCGCGGGGGTGATCATTGCGCGGCAGCCGCTCGGCCGCGCCGAGTGGACGGGCCTTGCGCTCGTCCAGCTCTCCAACCTCTGCTTCGCCCTCGGGCAGGTGTTCTACCGCCGCTGGAAGCTGGCGGCCCCGCAGGTGCGGGACCGCGACATCTTCGCCTGGCTGTACCTGGGCGCCGTGCTCGTCACCGCACCGCTGGCCTGGTGGCGGACGGATGTCGGCGTGCTGGCGCGCACCCTACGGCCGGAAGGTGCGGCGGTCCTGCTCTACCTGGGCGTGCTCGCCTCGGGCGCGGGTTTCTTCCTCTGGAATCGCGGCGCGGTGCGGGTGTCGACCGCGACCCTCGCGGTGATGAACAACGCCAAGACCCCCCTCGGCGTGGCGGTGTCGCTGCTGGTCTTCGGCGAACAGACCGACCTCCCGCGCCTGCTGCTCGGCGGCGGTCTGGTCGTCGCCGCGGCGCTCTACGCCCAGCGGCTGGAGCGGCCGCAGTAGGCCGCGGCGTTCTCCGGAGGCAGCGTCTCAACGCGGTGGGCACACCCGGCCCGACGAGGCGGAAGGCACGCGTCACGAAGGCCGGCCGAAACCGCCCTTGATGAGCTCGAGGTGCTTCACGCCCACCGCCTCGAACTCCTTCCAATAGCCCTCCTCGAGTGTCTTCAGCTCCGCCGCGCGCTCGGTGTGCTGCTCGTCGGTCTCGGGCGCGCCGTCCGGATCCGGCGAGGCGGGCCGGCCGTGGATGCGCTCGTAGTCGCGCTCGGCCAAGCGGGTGACGAGCTCCTGCCAGAAGGTGTCCTCGTCGTAGTCGTTGATCGCCTCGCTCACGCCGGGCTCCTCGGGCATGGCCGTGGTGAAGTTGAACAGCGCCTCCTCGGGCTGCTCGACCAGATCCGCACAGCCGAACCCCTCCGCGTATCCCAGAAACCCCTGCAACGCCTCCTCGCACTTCAGGCGCAGGCCCACGGGCTCGTCGTCGCGCCGTCCGTTGAGGACATGGTCGGCGATGTAGAGCATCTGGAGGAGGCGGCGGTATTCCTTGGGCGTGAGCTGGAGCTTCATCGGTGAAAGGGTCGGGGCGGTCAGTTCTGGCTCGGATCCTCGGGTTCGTCGACGATCACGCGCCACTCCGGGCCGAGGCCGCCGACGATCCGCTTCCAGAGATCCAGACCGTCGAGACGGCCGAGCAACTCCGCCGGGACCGGCGAGACCAGCCAAGTGTCCTGCTTCATCTCGCTCTCCAGCTGGCCGCCCGTCCAGCCGGAGTAGCCGAGGAAGGCGCGCACCTCCAGGGCCGTCTCGCCCATGAGTTCGCGCAGCTTGTCCGGGGCGAGGCCGAAGTAGAGTTTGAACGTGCCGTCGAGCGAGGTCGTCTGCCAGGCGACGAGGATGAGCTGCTCGGGGTTGACGGGGCCGCCGCAATACACCGGCACCTGGGCCAGCTCGCTGCGCCGGAACTCCGGGCCGAGATCGGCAAGGGTCTTCCCCATCGGCCGGTTAAGCACGACGCCCATCGCGCCCTCGGCGTTGTGAAGCGACATGAGCACGACCGTCCGCGCGAAGTTGGGATCGCGCAGCTTCGGATGGGCCAGCAACAGCGAACCGGCCAGCCATTCGGATTTGTTGCCTCGTTCTCTCATCGCCGATGGACGGAGCGTGAAACAGGCCCGGTTTCGCGGCCGGCGCCAGCGCGAAAATCGCCCGTGGCCCTCACAGTTTCACCAGCACCACGCCCGCGTCGCCGATGACGAGCGGCACGAGCGGGTCGTTGTGGTAGTCGCTGTGAAACTTGATCGTGCGGATGCCGGCCGCGGCGAGGATCTTCGCGCAGTTGATGCACGGGTAATGGGTCACGTACGCGATGCAGCCGTCGAGGCTGCTGCCGCGCCGCGCGGCGTCGGCGATGGCGTTCTGCTCGGCGTGCACCGTGCCCTGCTCGTGATGGTCGCGCACCCGCGAGACGTGCGGGGTGCCGGGGAGGAAGCCGTTGTAGCCGGCCGCCACGAGGCGGTTGCTGCGCTCGCCGGCCGAGACGATCACGCAACCGACATGCAGCCGCTCGCAGGGCGAGCGCGAGGCGATGAGGTGCGCCGTCGCCATAAAGTACTCATCCCAGGAGGGGCGCTCCTTGAACTGCTCGATCGCACGGGCGATCTGGTCGATGGGGCTGACGTGGGGCGGCTGTTTCGGACGGCGCGACATGGAGGAAAAGTGGTGCGAGTTTTCGCCACCCCGGGCGCGACTCAACGCCTTTCTCGCCGGGGCCGAGTGCCAAAAAAAACCGCCCCGGAACCACGGGGCGGTCGCGATCCGACGGACCGGAAAGTGCGCTCAGCGCCGCCAGAGGCGCTGGCCGAGGCGGCGCCGCTCGACCGCAGCGGCATTCGTGAGCCAGGTCACCGCCTCGTCGTTCTGCCAGGTCCAATTCTTGCCCACCACAAACGTCTTGATCGTCACATCGGGGAAACGACCGCTGACCTGGTCGCTCGCGGCGGATCTCATCATCGCGCCGATCGCGCCGTTGGGGCGCTCGACCTTGGCGAAGACCCAGAGCTCGTTCTTCACCTGGCGCACCTCCTCGATCTTGAGTTCCCACGCGCCGTCGGGCGTGAGGACTTCCACTGTGATGGTTTTCTGGACGATCGCCGGCGCCTGCGGCCGGTCGATGTTGCCGCTGCGTCCGGGCTCGGGCGCCGCTACCACCAGGTTGAAAAACACGCAGAACGCCAGCAGGGGGATGAGGGGCCGGGGTACCATGACCCGATGTTGTGAACATCCCGCGAATTTGGCAACACCGCGCTCCGCCCGCGCCGGAAATGTCCCGGCGGCCTGCGCGGGCCGCCGGGTGGATTCATCGGTTCGCTACTGCGGGCTCAGGCCTCGAAGAGGCACTGGCCGGTCATCTCCGCCGGCTGGGGCAGGCCCATGAGCTTGAGCACCGTCGGCGCGATGTCGGCCAGGCGGCCGCCGCTGCGCATCTTGGTCTGCTTCGAGAAGCCCTCGCCGGCCACGAACACCTCGACGAGGTTGAGCGTATGCGCGGTGTGGGGGCTGTTGATCTCCGCGTCCCAGAGCTGCTCGGCGTTGCCATGGTCGGCGCAGATCACGGCCTTGCCGCCCATCTTCAGCACCGCCTCGACGAGCACGCCCACCCCGAGGTCGGTGGCCTCGCAGGCGCGGACCGCCGCGGGCACCGAGCCGGTGTGGCCGACCATGTCGGGATTGGCGTAGTTGATGACGAGCAGATCGTACTTGCCGGAGGTGATGGCGTCGCGCGCGATCACGGTGACGCTCGCCGCCGACATGTCGGGCGCGAGATCGTAGGTGGCGACCTTCGGGCTGGAGGCCATGCCGCGCTCCTCGCCGGGGAACGGCTCCTCGCGATAGTCGTTGAAGAAGAAGGTCACGTGCGGGAACTTCTCCGTCTCCGCGGAACGGAACTGCGTCTTGCCGTGCTGGCTGACCCACTCGCCGAGGATGTTCTTCATCTTGGCGGGTTTCTTGAGGATCGCCTCGATCGGCAGGCTCTTCTGGTACTGCGTGAGGCCGGCGAAGAACAGGTCGAGCTTCCTGCCGCGCTCGAACTCCGTGAAGTTCTCCTCGGCAAACGCCCGGCTGATCTCGCGCGGGCGGTCGCCGCGGAAGTTGAAGAAGATCACGGCGTCGCCGTCGCCCATCGCGGCCACGGGCTTGCCGTCGGCGCCGACGATCCACGTCGGCGATACAAACTCGTCGCCGTTCTGCGTCTCGCTGAGCGGCTTGTCGTAGTAGGCCTGCACGGCCTCGACGGCGCTCTTCGCGGTGGCATCGGCCTTCTGGCCGGTGAGGAGATAGTAGGCCTTGCTCACGCGATCCCAGCGGTTGTCGCGATCCATGGCCCAGAAGCGTCCGCAAACACTGGCGACCTGGCCCACGCCGATCTCCTTCAGCTTGGCGTCGAGCTGGCGCATGAACTCCAGGCCGCTCTTCGGCGGCGTGTCGCGGCCGTCCATGAGCGCGTGGATGTAGACGTCCTTGGTCACGCCGGCCTTCTTGGCCAGCAGGAGGAAGCCGTAGAGGTGTTCGAGGAGCGCGTGCACGCCGGCGTCGGAGCACAGGCCCATGAAGTGCAGCTTCGAGCCGCGTTCCTTCACGCGCTTGATGGCGGCCAGCCACACGTCGTTCCTCTCGAGATCGCCCTCGAAGAGCGCCTTGGTGATGCGCACGATCTCCTGGTCGACGATGCGGCCGGCACCGATGTTCTGGTGACCGACCTCGCTGTTGCCCATCACGCCCACCGGCACGCCGACATCGAGGCCGGAGGCGGCGACGAGGGTCTTCGGGTAGTTGGCCTGGAGCCAGTCGTCGCACGGCGTACGGGCGAGCTTCACGGCGTTGTACTGGTCCTGGTCGGGGTGGGGATTGAATCCCCAGCCGTCGCGGATGACGAGGAGCACGGGCTTACGATTGCTGGACATGGGCGTTGGTTGGTTGAAGGCGTTGGGCGAAACCCGACCAGCAAACCGGCCGGCTCGCGCGGAGGAAGCAAAAAACCGAAACCCTCACACGCCGGCCAGGCGGCGGGCGGTCAGGACCATGCCGAGGAGCGCGCGCAGGCTCCGCAACTCCTCCGGGGCGAGCGCGACCTTCTGCCGCACCTTCCAGCCGACGAAGAGCACGGAGTTCGAGTTCTTGGCGTCGCCACCCGGGATAATGATGCACGAGTAGAGCTGCAGTCCGCCCTTCAACCACACGGGCAGGTAAGGATCGATCTTGGGATCGGTGGCATCATGGATGAGCACGGGCTCGCAACGGGCCACGGCCACCCCGAGCACGTTGCGCTCGTCGCGACGGAAACCCATCTTCTGCCGAAATTCCCGCCAGCGCTTCCCGGCTCCGGCGCTCGTGGCGAAACTGCCCTTCCCGCGCTCGAGCAGCACCACCACCTCCTCGGCCGCCCAACCCTCGAGCAGCGCGGCGCTGATCACTGCCGCCATCGCCTCCTCGTTGACCACGGGTTGACCGAGCATCTCCGCACACCGCGCCACCGTCTCATGCAGCACCTCGATCAACGGTCGGCGCTCCTTCACCGGTTCCGCCGCACTGGCGGACGCCTCCGCCGGGACCGTTCCGGGAAGGTTCGTTCCGGGGGCTGCAGGCGGTGGCAGACCGGCGGACGCTGCCGTGGGCGGCGGCCCCGCCGCTTCGCCCGGCGCCGTGGATGAAGATGACAAGGGGGCGACCGCGGGTGGCGGCCGCGGCGCGGCGACCGACGGCAGCGCACCCGGCAACGGTTTGTTCTGCCGCCGCGCGGAGAGCTTTCCCGTCACGCTGCGACTCATCGTCTGCAGACCGAACGCCTGGCCGAAAGCCGCCATTCGCTGCTCGGCCCGTTCGAACATCGACTTGATCTGGTCGCCATCGACCCGCAGGTGTTTGCCGAACTGCTTGACCAGATCCCGCGACGCATCGCCGAACTGGGTCGGGGTGAGGTTCGGCCGCAGGGCCAACTCCGACACGCGCACCGAAAACTCCGCGGCGACGAGCAGCTCGTCAACGGGGTGGAGGGTCGCGGCCTCGAGCATGGTGGGGGAAAATTGGCGCAGGCCCTGGAGCAACGGCTCGGGTAGGTTCGAGCTCTTCAGCAGTTCGTAGCCGAGTTCCAGCGGCGTGAGACCGAGCACCTCGCGGTACGCGGCATCGGGATCCCCCAGCGCCTCCGCCTGCTGGCGGGCCAAGCGGTCGTCGTCAGGCATCAGGGCGGAGATCAGCAGGCGGCCGAAGTTGCGCAGCGAGGCGCAGAGGAACGCCTGCTCGGCGTCGCCCCGCCCCTGCCCTTCCGCCCACGCCTGCGCCATCATGCCGCTGGTGAGGGCGAGCGTCGCCGTCTCGCGCTGAGCCTCCGCGCCCTGGGTGCGCTCGGCGTTTTCCATCAGCATCAGCGACAGCGCAAGCAAACGGATCTTCGCGAAGCCGATCACGTGGATCGCCTGCGAGATCGAGGAGACCTCCACGCCGGAGGGGTTGTAACCGAGGGTGTTGGCGGCCGCCACGACCTTGGCGGTGACGACCACGTCCTTCTCCACCAACTCGGCGAGTTCGGAGACGGAAATCGTCAGGGAATTCGCGGCGAGCGCCTCGACCAGTTTCACGATCTCCGCAATGCCAGCGACCGCCCCGCCCTCCAGCCCGCTGGTCACGCGCCGCAGCGTCTCGCGAGCGCGAGTCTCCTGGGTCGTGGCGGCGGCGGTGCTCATCAGGGCCGGGGGTCGGCAGGCCCTAATCGGCTCACCTCAGGCATATTTGAGGACTTCCTCCGGGGTCGTCGCCCGGGCGGCGATCGCCGCGAGGCCCCGGCCGCGCAGCGTTTCCATGCCGCGAGCCAGCGCCAGGTCGCGCAATTCCTGCGTGCCGGCGCCGCGGGCGATCAATTCCCGCATGGCCTCATCGACCCGGAGCAGTTCGAACAACCCCATCCGCCCGCGGTAGCCGGTCCCCCGGCAAACCGGGCAGCCCGCCCCGCCGTAGAACCGCAGCCCCGTCAGCGACCGCCCCGGCAGGGTCAGGCGCGCCAAGGTCTCCGGATCGGCCGCCTGTTCGCAGCGGCAGTCCGCACAAATGCAGCGCACCAACCGTTGCGCCACCACCGCCTCCAGGCTCGCGGCCACGAGGTACGGTTCCACCCCGAGGTCGGTCAGCCGGGTGACGGCTCCCGCGGCGTCGTTGGTGTGCAACGTGGTGAGCACAAGGTGCCCGGTGAGCGCCGCCTGGATCGCCACCTGCGCTGTCTCCAGATCCCGGATCTCGCCCACCATCACGATGTCCGGGTCCTGGCGCAGGAACGCCCGCAGCGCCGCGGCGAACGTGAGGCCGGCGACGGGGTTCACCGCGACCTGCGTCACCCCTTCAAGCTCGTATTCGACGGGGTCCTCGATGGTGAGGAGCTTCGCGCCAGCCTCGTTGAGCTCGCGCAGGCAGGCGTAGAGCGTGGAGGTCTTGCCCGAGCCGGTCGGTCCCGTCACGACCACGATCCCGCTCGGACGCCGGATCACGCCGCGCAGCTCCGCCAGCAACCCCTCGCCCAGCCCGAGGCCGTCGAGGGCGATCGCCGCCGAGCGTTCGCTGTCGAGCACCCGCAACACGACGCTCTCGCCGCACTGCGTGGGCAGCGTGGAGACCCGCAGGTCGACCGGCCGCCCCGCCACCTCAAATTGGATGCGCCCGTCCTGCGGCACGCGCCGCTCGGCGATGTCGAGGTTGGCCAGCACCTTCAGCCGCGAGGTGACCGGCAGGGCGAGGTGTGCCGGCGGCGCCGGCCACTCGCGCAGGGCGCCGTCGATCCGGCAACGCACGCGGCATTCGTGCTCGAACGGCTCGAAATGGATGTCCGACGCCCGCTCCCGGATGGCCTGCTCCAGCACATCGTCGACATAGCGCACCACCGGCAGCTCGGCCGCCTGCGCCGCGAGTTCCCGCCCGGCCGGCTCGGCGGCCGCCAGCCCTTCCGGAGCGGCCACCAGCGCCGCAGCCAACGCTCCGGCCCCTTCGCCGTAGTGTTCACGCAACAGCGCCTCGACCACCGCGGGGTCGGCCACGCAACCGCGCACGGTGTGGCCCAACGCAAATTCGAGTTCACCCAGCTCGCCGCCGGCGAACGGGTCGAGCAGCAGCACCTCAAGGTGTTGCGCCTCCCGCCGCCACGGCACCACGCCGTGCTGCCGCGCCACCGCCGCCGGCAGCAGCGCTGCGAGCGCCGGCTCCAGCCGGCGCACCGGGGCGTCGACCAGCGCCCGGCCCAGCTCCGCGGCGACCGCCGCCAGCAGCCGCGCCCGGGGCAGTTCGCCGGTGGCGTCGAGCAGGTCGGCGGCCGAGCGGTCCCCACCCGCCGCCTTGCGCGCCTCGTCCCAGCGGCGCTTTGTCACCAGGCCCCGGTGACAGAGCAGCTCGCCGAGCTCGCGGTGGCGATGGGCGAACATGGGCGCAGGCCGCGGCGCTTCCCGCCGCGGCGGGGTCAGACTTCCTTCAGGTGCATGCCCATGCCGACGAGGCGTTCGCGCATGCCGTTCGCGTCCTGCGCCTTCTCCACCGCCTCGTCCGGCGAGATGATCTCGCGGTTGACGAGGCTGAGCAGATGGGCGTCCAGCGTGATCATACCGAGGTTGGCGCCGGTCTGGATGTCGGAGGTGATGCGGAAAGTCTTGTTCTCGCGGATGAGTGACTGGATGGAAGTCGTCGCAACCATCAGCTCGAAGCCCGCGATGCGGCCGCCGCCGTTCTTCTTGCAGAGCACCTGGGAGATGACGGCGACCAGCGACGAGGCCAGCTGGGTGCGGATCATTTCCTTCATGTTCGACGGGAAGGCATCGACGATACGGTCGATGGTCTTCGCGGCGCCGTTGGTGTGCAGGGTGGCGAAAACCAAGTGGCCGGTCTCGGCCGCCGTGATCGCGGCCTCGATGGTCTCCAGATCGCGCATTTCACCGACGAGGATGTAGTCGGGGTCCATGCGCAGCGCGCGGCGGATCGCCTCGGCGAAGTTGGGGACGTCGACGCCGATCTCGCGCTGGGCGACCACACAGTGTTTGTGCTCGTGGTAATACTCGATCGGGTCCTCGATCGTGATGATGTGGCCCTCGCGGTTCTCGTTGATGTAGTTGATCATCGAGGCCAGCGTGGTGGACTTGCCCGAGCCGGTCGGACCGGTGACGAGGATCAGGCCGCGCGGACGGTAGAGCAGCTCCTTGACCTTGTCGGGCAGGCCGATCTCGCGCAGGCCGAACATGCGGTTCGGGATCTGGCGGAGCACCATGCCGATGGAACCCTTGCTTTTGAAGACGGCCACGCGGAAGCGGGCCTTGTCGAGGTAGGCGAAGCCGAAGTCGGCGCCGCCGTTGAGCTTGAGGCCCTGCTGGTGGTGGTCGGGCGTGATCGAGAGCATCAGCTGCTCCGCGTCGTAGGGCGTGAGCGGCGGGCCCTCGATCGGAGTCATTGCGCCGCTGATGCGCAGGGTCGGCGGCTGGCCGACATGGATGTGCAGGTCGGAGGCGTTCTCCTCGCAGACCAGCTCCAACAGATCGTTCATCTCGTAGCTCATGGCGGGTAAGAAGATTGGCGCGGTTTAGGCGGGGTCGCCGACGGTGTGGGCCAGAATCTCCTCGATTGTGGTCCAGCCGGCGAGCGTTTTACGGAGGCCGTCCTCACGCAGCGTGTGCATTCCAAGCCGCCGGGCCGCGGCCCGCAATTGCGCCGCGGTAAGGTTGTCGTAAATCCGGCGCCGGAGCTCCTCGTCGGCCACGAGCACCTCGTACAGGCCCGAGCGGCCGCTGTAACCACTGCCCAAGCACCGCGGGCAGCCCGCGCCGCGCCGCCACCCCGGCACGGCCGCGGCCTCGGCGGTGAGGCCCAACGCCAGCCGCTCGGCGACCGTCGGCGGCGCGGGGCGCGCGCAATCCGGGCACACCCGCCGGACCAGCCGCTGCGCCACCACCGCGCGCAGGGTCGCCGCGAGCAGGTACGGCTTCGCCCCGAGATCGACCAGCCGCGCCACCGCCCCGGCGGCGTCGTTCGTGTGGAGTGTACTGAAAACAAGGTGACCGGTCTGCGCGGCGTTGAGGGCGATCTCCGCCGTCTCCCGGTCGCGAATCTCGCCGACCATCACGACATTCGGCGCCTGGCGCAGGATCGCGCGCAACGCCGCCGCGAACGTCATGCCGGTCTCGGGCCGCACCGGCACCTGGTTGATCCCGGCAAGCTGGTACTCGATCGGGTCCTCGACCGTGACGATCTTGCGGTCCGGCCGGTTCAGGCCGTGAAGAAAAGAGTAGAGCGTCGTCGTCTTGCCCGAGCCGGTGGGGCCGGTCACTAGCACCAGCCCGTCGGGGGCGGCGATCGCCCGGGCGAGGGTTTGCTGGTCGTCGGGCCACAGGCCGAGCGTGGCCCAGTCGAGCGCCAGGCGTTCCTTTTCGAGCACGCGCAACACGACGCTTTCCCCGTGGATCGTGGGCAGGCTGGAGGCACGCAGGTCGACCGCCCGGCCCGCCACCGCCATCTGGATCCGCCCGTCCTGCGGCACGCGCTTTTCGTCCAACTCCATCCGGGCCATGAGCTTCAGGCGCGAGACGAGCGCCGCATGCACGGGCAACGGCGGCGCCTCCATTTCCTGCAGCACGCCGTCGATGCGCAGCCGGATCCGCAACCGGCGTTTCCCCGGCTCGACATGGATATCGGAGGCGCGGCGCCGGATCGCCTCCTCGACGATCTGCTGGACGAGACGCGCCAGCGGGGCGTCGTCCGCCTCGGCCGCGATCTCGGCCGCGGTGGAGGGCGTCGCCACGGGCGCCTCAACCGGCGGATACGCCCGTTCGATGGCTGCACCGACCTCCGCGGCCGGCGCCAGCACCAGTTCCAGCGCCGCCTGCGCCTGCTGCCCGAGTGCCTCGAGCGCCGGCGCAAACGGATCCGCCGTCGCCACGCGCAACACGGAACCGCGCAGGGACAACGGCAGCGCCCGCGCCCGCCGCGCCGTCTCCCGGTTCACGGCCGCGAGCGCGGCCGGTTCGGGCACGAGGTCCGCGGCCCCGACCACCGGCAAGGCGAGCGCCTCGCCGAGCAGGGCCAGCGCCGTAGCCGGCGGCAGCGCCCCACCGGCGCCGAGCGCCTCGAGCAGCGGCAGGCCACCCGGCGGTGTCGCGGCGAACCGGGCCCGCAGCGCCGCCGCACCCACCGGGGCGAGGAGGTGTTTCTCCTCGGCCAGACGGACGACGCATTCGGCGGCGTGGTGCACGGTGGACGCGGGTCGCGGTCGCTCGTGCGTTTCCCCCGGCTCAGCGGTTGAGCCCCATCAGGAACTCGACGTTCGACTTCGTCTTCTTGAGACGGCTGATGAGCATCTCCATCGCCTCGGTGCCGGGCAGGCCCTGCATCGAGCGACGCATCGAGAAGATGCGCTGGAGCTCGTCGGGATGGTAGAGCAGCTCCTCCTTGCGGGTGCCGGAACGGTCCATGTTCACGGCGGGGAAGATGCGCTTGTTGACGAGGTCGCGGTCGAGGTGGAGCTCCATGTTGCCGGTGCCCTTGAACTCCTCGAAGATCACCTCATCCATCTTGGAGCCGGTGTCGATGAGCGCCGTGCCCACGATCGTGAGACTGCCGCCGCCCTCGATGTTGCGGGCGGAGCCGAAGAAGCGCTTCGGCTTCTGCAGCGCGTTGGCCTCGAGGCCGCCGGTGCCGATCTTGCCGCTGTTGCCGGTGAGATTGTTGTAGGCGCGGGCCAGGCGGGTGATGGAGTCGAGCAGGATGACGACGTGTTCGCCGTGTTCGATCATGCGACGCGCGCGCTCCACGACCATCTCCGCGCAATGCACGTGGCTCTCCGGCGACTCGTCGAAGGTGGAGCTGACGACCTCGCCCTTCGTGTGGCGCTTGAAGTCGGTGACCTCCTCGGGGCGCTCGTCGACGAGCAGGATGATGAGCTTCACCTCGGGAAAATTGGCCGAGACGGAGTTCGCGATGTTCTGCATCAGCACCGTCTTGCCCGTGCGTGGCGGCGCGACGATCAGGCCGCGCTGGCCGAAGCCGATCGGCGTGACGATGTCGACCAGGCGCATCGAGATGTCCTTCGACTCCGAGCCGGGGACCTCGAGCAGGATGCGGTTGAGCGGGTAATAGGGTTCGAGCTCCTCGAACGGCGTGACGGTCGCCAGCAACGCCGGGTCCCGCCCCATCGCCGAGAGAATCTTCACGGCGGCCGGGCAACGTTCGCTGGCCTGCGGCGCCTGCACCTGCACCTCGAGCTGCACGCCGCGCTTGAGGCCGTACTTCTTCACCAGGCTCTCCGGCACGAAGGTGTCGTCAGGATACAGCCGGTAGTTGTCGTGCGCGTGGACGATGAAGCCGTAGCCCCGGTCGGTGAGATCGAGCCAGCCGCGGTCGACGATCGGGCGTTTCTGTTCCGCGGCGTGCTGGAGGATGCCCTTCAGAATCTGGAAACGGTTCGGCACGCCCTCGAAGGTCACGCCCTGGTTGCGGGCGAAGGTGCCGAGCTCGGCCAACGACAACGGCGACAGTTCGTTGATCGCGATCGGCGCGCCGCCGCCGGAGACAATGTCCGCGGCTAGCGTGTCGAGTGCGGCGAGATCGATGAAGCGCTCGGTCTGCGGCAGGTCGCCGCTCACCTGCACGAAGTTCGGCGGAGGCGGTTGCTGCGGGGGCCGCTCACGTTCGAAACGGGCGGGCCGCTCGTGCCGGCCGCCGCGATCCGCCCGGCCGCCGCGGTCGCCGCGATCACCGCGGTCGGCGCGGTGGTGCTGACCGCCGTTGCCGCTGCCTGGCTCGAACTGCCCGCCACCTTGGCCGGCACCCTGTTCGTGCTGGCCGCCAACGGGACCAGGAGCCTGCGGGCCGCCGTGACCCTGGGTCTGTTGGCGGAGGAGCTTGGCCTTCTTTTTCTCGAGCTTGAGCTGCTTCCAATAGTCGCGGCCGTAGCGCTTGCCGCCGGGAGGAAAACCACCCGGGGACTGCTGGTCGCCACCGGGCTGCGACTCTTGGCCTTGGTCGGGAGCCTCATTCTCACCGGGCGCACCGCCCGCCGCCGACTCGGGCGCGGGGGCGCTCTCGAAGGACGGCTCGGGCGCAGGCGGAGGCGCCTCGCGCTCGGGCTCGTCGTCGGGCGAGAACGACAACACTTCCTGCTGCGCCGGCATGCGGAATTCGGGCTCGGGCACGCGTTCGCGCTTCACTTCCGGCTCGGCGGCACGCGGCGCCTCCTCGACCGGGGCCGGTGCAACCGGGGCCTCGGCGGCGCTCCCCTCCGAGACTTTCTTGCGACCGCGCGACGCGGCCGGTTTGCCACGCGTCAGGCGCGAGACGCGCTTCTTCGGCGCCGGGCTCTCGGAATCGGGAGCGGAGGGGGTGCTATCGGAGTCTTTCGACGAACGAGGTGTTTCCATTGCGGAACGGGAAAAGGCGCCGGCGGCGATGCCGCGCGGCAAATAAGACGATCGGAGGTGGTGGCTAGTGCCAGCGACCGGCGAGCGAAGCGACCTGTTCCCGCAGGAAATCGAGGGACCCGTCGTTGAGAATGACGAAGTCGGCGGCGGCGATTTTCCGGGGGAGCGGAAGCTGCTTGGCGATCCGTGCGGCGGCGAGGTCGGGTGGGACTCCGCGCGCCTGCAGCCGTGACAATTGCTGGGCGGACGATGTGGCCACGCAGATGGTGGAATCAAACCAATTCTCCAACCCCTTCTCGAAGAGCAACGGCACCTCCACCACCCAGCGCGCGGCGAGGTCCCCGGCCAACGCCGCCCGCCACGACGCCCGGACCATCGGGTGCAGCAACGCCTCCAACCACAGCCGGTCGGCATCGTTCCCAAACACGCGCGCGGCCACCGCCGCGCGGTTGAGACCGCCGTTGGCCGCCACCACCGCGGGCCCCAACCGGGCGGCGATCGCCGCCACCACGTCGGCCCGCGGCAGCAGTTCATCGCGCACGATCCGGTCGCAATCCACTGTGCGGAAACCGCACTCGGCGAAGAGGCGCGTCGCGGTCGATTTGCCGCAACCCATGCCTCCGCTCAACCCCAGCACCAGCCGTGGCCGCGGCCAGTCCGGCGGCGGCAACTCGCGAGCGGCCGGCGCGCCGCTCGCGCTCGCGGTGGTGGAATTCTGGTGGCTCATCGCCTCTCCACGATGCCCTCCCCCCCCGCCCCGGCAAACCCCTTCTGCCCGGCCCGCCACCGGCCCCCCTGCCCACCATCCCCCGCCCACCACTCACCGCGGCATCCCCATGGCGGGATGCTCCAGCCCCCGCCCTTCGGCCCAGCCGACGCACGGGCTGAACCGGAGCCCCGCCCACCGCTTACCGCCTTCCATTCATCGCTTGCCGCACGCCGCCCACCACACGCCGCGCCTTCCCCCCGCGCCCCCCCGCGGCACCCCGCGGCACCCCGCCGAGGCACCCCGCCGAGGCACCCCGCCGAGGCACGCGGCGCAGCCCGCATCTTGTAATCTATTGTATTACAAGTCCCGCCACAGTGCGCCGTGCTCACGCTTTCGCCACCGTCCGGCGGGGGCATCCGGCCGGCACCCGACCGCCACCCTCCGGAGCCCCGGGCGCACTTGGAGAGAGCGCGGCCCGACCACAAAGTTCTCCCGACACACCCCGCGGGCCCGAGCAGGCCCGCCGGCTTCTTCTCCCCACCCCGACCCAGCCACGTAACGCAGCGAAGCGAGGAACGCGGCGCGCGCGGCCGAAGGCAGCCCCACCACCGTCCACCGCCCACCGTCCACCGTCCACTGTCCACAGTCCACCGTCCACTGTTCCCCGTCCACCGTCCACTGTCCACCGTCCACTGTCCACTGTCCACCGCCCACTGTCCCCAACTTCCCGGCTTGCCGCGCGCCCACGGCTCCGGCATTTCACTACTTGCCCAGCCCCCCGGCGAAACCCTTCGCCGTATGTTTGCCACCGTCTTTTCCGCCGCGCTCCAAGGCATCGACGCCGTCCCCGTGCAGGTCGAGGTCAACACCGGGGAGTCCGGCGACCCGCGCCTGATCCTCGTCGGCCTGCCCGACGCCGCCGTCAAGGAGTCCGACGACCGCGTCTGCTCCGCGCTCGCCAACAGCGGCCTCCACCCGCCGCGCACGCGCACCACGATCAACCTCGCTCCCGGCGACCTGCGCAAGGAGGGCCCGTGCTACGACCTGCCCATCGCACTGGGCATGCTCGTCGCCACCGGCCAGCTCACCGCCGACGCCCTCGGCGACTACCTCATCGCCGGCGAACTCGGCCTCTCCGGCGCCACCCGCCCCGTGCGCGGCGCGCTGGCCATGGCGCTGCTGGCCCGCCGCCTCGGCAAACGCGGCGTGCTCCTGCCGCCCGTCTCCGCCGAGGAGGCCGCGCTGGTCGCCGGCGTGCCCGTTTATCGGATTCAGTCGCTCGACGAGGCCGTGCACTACCTCGCCGGCGATCTCGCGCTCCGGCCCCTGCCCCCGGCCCGGCCCGACCCGGCGGTGGCCGCCGAGGGCGCGCCCGACTTCTCCGAGATCAAGGGCCAGGCGGCGGTGCGCCGCGCCGTCGAGATCGCCGTGGCGGGCAACCACAACCTCCTGCTCGTCGGGCCGCCCGGTTCCGGGAAATCGATGATCGCGAAACGGATTCCCACGATCATGCCCGAGCCGCAGCTCGAGGAGTTTCTGGAGATGCTCTCCATCCACAGCGCCGCCGGCCACACGCTCCACGGCGGCGTGCGCACGTTTGCCCGCCCCTTCCGCGCCCCGCACCACACGATCTCCGATGTCGGCCTGATCGGCGGCGGCGCCATCCCCGGCCCGGGCGAGATCTCGCTCGCCCACCACGGCGTGCTCTTCCTCGACGAACTGCCGGAGTTCAAGCGCTCCGCCCTCGAGGTACTCCGCCAGCCGCTCGAGGACCACCAGGTCTCCATTTCCCGGAGCGCCGGCAAGATCACGCTGCCCGCGAGCTTCATGCTCGTGGCCGCCATGAACCCCTGCCCGTGTGGTTATCTTGGCGACGCCCGGCGCGAATGCCGCTGCTCACCCGCGCAGATCCAGCGCTACCGCTCGCGCGTCAGCGGCCCCCTGCTCGACCGCATCGACCTCCACGTCGAGGCACCCTCGCTCTCCGTGGCGGAGCTGCGTTCCGACCGCCTCGGCGAGAGCTCCGCCGCCATCCGCGAACGCGTGCAGCACGCCCGCACCGTTCAGCACCGGCGCTACGCCGGCACCCGCACCCACACCAACTCGCGCCTGTCGCCCAGCCAGATCCGCCGTCATTGCGCGCACAACACCGCGCTCGGCGACCTGCTCGAGCAGGCCATGCACCAGCTCTCGCTCTCCGCCCGCGCCTACGATCGCATCCTCAAGGTCTCCCGCACCATCGCCGACCTCGCCGGCGCCGACGCCATCGCGGCCAACCACCTGCTCGAAGCGATCCAATACCGCACCCTCGACCGCACGCAGCTGGTCTAGGCGACGGGTGCGGTCGTTGTACTCGATCGCCGGTGACACCGGCCGGTGCGAACGGGAGAGAGACGCCCTCGCGCCGCTTGGCCGCGCCTCGCCGGGTCTCGCCGCACCGACCTCGGTCGATCCGGTCGAGGGCAGGCCGCACGCCCCCTTTGCTGCAATTGCGTCGCCTGCCTTCCGCCGTTCTGCTTCCTCGCCGTCACAATTTGTCCGCCCTCACCCGTCCGCCACCCATCGTCATCTCTCCGGTTTCCGCTCTCCGTTCTCCGCCATTAGTGCTCATCAGCGTGCCTTAGTGGTTTCCGCCTCCGTCCTTCGTCTTCTCCGTCTGTCGTCCCGCCCTCCGTCTTCCGTCCTTCCGGCGCCATGCCCGCTCCCGCCCACTCCGCCCCGTCCTCCGGCCACGGCCGTTCCACGCGCCAATTGGCGATCTTCGGCGAGATGCTCCCCGAAATCGTCTTCCTTGCCCGCCGCGAACCGGGCTTCCCCGCCCTGCTCCAGCGCCGCCTCGGCCAGGACCGGCGCTTCGGCTCCCGCGACCGCCGCCTGTACCGAGCCCTCGCCTACGCCGCCGTCCGCCACCTGCCATGGATCGAGGCCGCGCCCGCAGCCGACCGCCCCGCTCTCGCGCTCTGGCTCGCCGGCGCCGAGCCGGCCGTCGCTGCCCCGCGCGGCGAGGTCCTCGCCGACTGGCCGCCGCTGCCCCCCACTCCCGCCGCCCAGGCCGCGCTCCTCGCCACCCGCTTCGGCGGTTCATTCTCGGTCGAGCAACTCTTCCCCGACTGGCTCGCCGCCGAAACCCCGGCCCTCGCCAACGCCGCCCGCGACCAGCTCCTCACCCGCAGCCCGCTCTGGTTGCGTCTCCAATCGCCCGACTCAGCCGCGGTCGACTCCTGGCTTCAGGCCGAAGGCATCCCCAGCCGCACCCACCCGCTCCTGCCCGAGGCCCGTGCCCTTCTCGTCGAAACCGACCTCACCCGCTCCCCGCTCTACGAAGCCGGCGCCTTCGAGATCCAGGATCTGGGCTCGCAGCTGATTCTCGCCCTCGCGGCGCCGGCCCCCGGCGGTCGCTGGTTCGATGCGTGCGCCGGCGCCGGCGGCAAGACCCTCCAGCTCGGGCGAATCCTCGGCCCCGCCGGCCGGGTCGACGCCTTCGACATCCGCCCCGCCGCCCTGGCCGAGCTGCGTGCCCGCTCCGCCCGCGCCGGGCTGAGCAACATCACCACCCTCGCCGCTCCACCGCCCGCCGATCACCGCTACGATGGCGTGCTGGTCGACGCCCCGTGCAGCGGCTCCGGCACCTGGCGACGCTCCCCGCACCTGCGCTGGCAGACCACCGCCGCCGACCTGCGCCGCCACCACGAACGCCAGCTCGCGATCCTCACCCAGAACGCCGCCTTGGTCCGCCCGGGCGGGTGTCTCCTCTACGCCACCTGCTCGCTCGCCCGCACCGAGAACGAGGGCACCGTGGCCGCCTTCCTCGCCGCGCATCCGGAGTTCCACGCCATTCCGCCCGCCGAGTCCTTTGGTTGCGCCACGGGCGAGTACGGCACCGCCATTCTCCCCCACGTCCACGATACCGACGGCTTCTTCGCGAGCATCCTCCTCCGCGGCTGACCACGCCGCCCCGCCGGCCGGCGCTCGCCACTCGAATCTCGTCTGCCTTGCCTCGGGCAGTCCTTCCGCGGTGCCGGGAGGATCCCGCGCCGCCGGCTTCCGCCGGGGCCGACCGCGATAATTCCATTCTGGAATTACGTGGCTCGTGTCCCCATGTTCCCGTGCGTCGATCGCTTCGCTGTCCTCTCACTGCCGCGCCGTATCCGCTCTCATGTCCAACCACGCCGTTCAGGACAAAGTCTACCAGAACCCGGGCAACCCCCAGATTCTGCGTTGGATCCCGCCCGGTGCCCGCGCGGTCCTCGATGTCGGTTGCGGCGCCGGCGAGAACGCGCGCCTGATCGCCGCGCTGGGCGCCGCCGTCGACGGCGTCACCCTGTCGGAGGCCGAGGCGGCGATCGCCCGGCCCCACCTGCGCTCGGTCCACCTGCACAATCTCGAGGGCGGCCTGCCGCCGGAGATGACCGGGCCCTACGACGCCGTCACCGCCTCGCATGTACTCGAGCACATCTGCTTCCCCGAGGCGTTGCTGCGCGATGTGCGGGCCCGGCTCGCCCCGGGCGGCGTGTTCATCGTCGCAATACCGAACATGCTCACCATCAAGTACCGGCTCCGGCTCCTGCTCGGCCGGATCGAGTACGAGGCCAAGGGGATCATGGATAACACCCACTTCCGCTGGTACACGTTCCGGTCGTTCCAGCAGCTGCTCTCCGCCCACGGTTACCAGGTGGTCGAGGCCTACGGCACCGGTTATTTCCCGCTGCCGTTGCTCCGCGAGCTCCTCCCCGGCGCCCTCAGCGCCGCCCTCGACCGGCTCTCCTGCCGGCTTTTCCCGGGCCTCTTCGCCATCCAGCTGGTCTTCGTCGCCCGGCCCACCGCCAAGGCCGATTGAGCGGCCCACCCATCCGGTCGAGCGCCGAGAGACGAGCGTCGAGCCCCCGACTTTCCGCAATCAATGCCGATGCCCGGCTTGCCGCCGACCCGTCCACGGGCGGTTCCGCGCTCGTCACTCGACTCTCGTCCCGCCGGCACGCCTCGGCGGTTGGCCGGCCCGAAGGCGCCCGCTTCAATCCATGCGGTACTTCGCGTCGCCGCGGATCGCCACGACTTCGCCGTAGTAGATCGCGTGGTAGTCTTTGTTCGGATAATTCACCTCGACCTGCGGGTCGAGGAAGCCCGCCGGTTCGAGCGTGGCGCGGTAGAGCTTGCGGCACTCGATCACGAGCTCGGCCTCGGCGAAC
Source organism: Opitutaceae bacterium (assembly GCA_023269585.1). GTDB lineage: Bacteria > Verrucomicrobiota > Verrucomicrobiia > Opitutales > Opitutaceae > CAJCBL01. Next base: position 15,999 of record JAHFTC010000031.1, on the reverse strand, counting down.
GCCGGCGCCGCCACCTCAGCCGCCGCCACGGGGGTGAGCCCGGCCTCGGCGATCTTGTTGCCTTCGCGGCCCGAACGGACGCCGAGGAGATTGAGCGCCGCGCGGTACTGCTCCGGGAAGGCCGTGACCGTGAAGCTGCCGTGGTGCTCCATGAACTCGAAGGTGTGGCGCGTCGGCCGCACGAACACCTGCACGAACGGCCGCCCCCAGACCACGCCCAGCGAACCCCACGAGATCGTCATCGTGTTGAATACGCCGCGGGCGAAGTCGCCGCCGGTGAGGAGGAGCCATTGGCGGTCGAACAGGTGGAACACCGTCGGGGCGAAACGGGTGAACTCGATCGGTTGGAGCGGCATGGGCGGAGCGGAGCGCGGTCGGTGATTGGGTCCGAGGTCGTCACGAAGCGTGGCGGTGTTCCTCGCGGCGCCCGGGGCACGGCCGCCGCGCGTAGTATCGCCGTCCGCACCGGGGGAGCAAGTCCCGGCCTGCGGCGCCGCCGCCGCGCGCGTCGATTCCCGCGACCGCCTCCGCCGCCACCGCGAGCCGCGGCAGGCGCCCGTCCACCACCCCGCCATCTTTCGGCTTACAGAGTCGCACCGCGGATCCTATCTTTCGCCCCATGCTCCTTCCGGCCCGCCTTGCCCGCGCCGCGCTCCTCGCCCTCCCCTTCGCCGCCAGCCTCCCCGCCGCGCCTGAGAACGTCCTCGTGCTCGGGGACAGCCTCTCCGAGGAGTATGCCTTCGAGCTCCCGTTTTCCGCGCCCGACAGCAATCCGATCGCGGCCAACCTCCGCAACTGGATCGAACTTCTCGCCGCCACCCGCGCCGACGAAATCTCCTTCGGCAACTACGAGGGACACCTCGGCTACTACGCCGACTACCGCAACGGCGGCCATGCCTTCAACTGGGCCGTGCCCGGATTCAAGACCAAGGACCTCGTGGAGCTGATCGATCCCCCGCGTTTCCCGACCACGCCCGAACAGTTGCTCGACTTCACCTCCTGCCCGCGGCTGAAGACCCATCTCGAGGGCGCCGTCGCCTGGGTCGTGATCTTCTGCGGCGGCAACGACCTCAGCTCGCTCTACTCCGAACTCGCCACCGGCACCGCCACGCCCGCGCAACTCGCCGCCATCCGCGACAACCTCGCCGCGACGATCGACTTCGTCCGCGCCCGGAACGCCGCGCTCAAGATCGTGCTCGTCAACGCCCCCGACATCGGCGTCACGCCGTCCGTGCAGGCGCGCGGCGCCACCCCCGCAGCCCGCGCCGTCGCCACCGCCGGCATCGCCTCCCTCAATACGCTGCTCGCCGCGCTCGCCGCCGACCGCGGCATCGCCCTCGCCGACAGCTTTGCGCTCACCCGCCGCGTCGCCGAAGCCGCGCCGTTCCGCCTCAACGGCACCGAGTTTCTCGCCACCGCCCACCCCGAAAACGACCCGCATCACCTCTTCGCCAAGGACGGCTTCCACGCCGCCACCGCCCTGCAGGCGCTCATCGCCAACGAGATTCTCCATGCGATGAATACCCACTGCGGCGCCGGCTTCACGCCACTCTCGAACCGCGAGATCCTCGCCGCGCTCGGCCTCGACCCCGACCAGCCGTTGCGCGACTGGCTCGCCGCCGCCAGCCTCCCTGCCGAGTCCGACCCCGCCGACGATCCCGACCGCGATGGCCTGCCGCTCCTCGCCGAATTCGCGCTCGGCCTCTCGCCCGCCGCGCCGGACCTGCCGCCCCTGCGCGCCCTCCCCGTGACCTCGCCGGAAATCGCCGCCCGTTTCGAACACCCCGTCGACCACTCGGGCGGCTACGTCGCGACCGTCGCCGAATGGACGCCCGAACTCGGTGCCCCCTGGCAGGCCGTACCCACCGAGTGGATCACCGCCGGCCCCACCACGAACGAAGTCGCGTTCCCATCCAGCACCGGTCCCCTCGCCTTCGTTCGGCTGCGCTTCGCGATCGCACCCTGAGAGATCGGCGGTCCTACCGCCCGTTGGCGCATGGTCTGCAATCACGGCCCGTAGCCGATCAACGCCGATGCTGCGACAGCCCGACGTCCCCGTAAATGGACGACGCAGTCGTTCAGCCTCTTCCCCCGCCGTCACTCCGTACCTGTAGACCGGGACGACCCCACAAGAAACCACAGGATTCACCGCAAAGAACGCAAGGACCGCAGAGCAACGGAGACCGGGAGGCAGACAGGGCACAGAGGGTACGGAGGCGGAGGAGTGCGCGGAAGAGAACCTCTCAAACGCCGAGGACGGCGGGCTCGTCTAGTTGAGGCGAGAGGTAGCCGCTAAAACTAAGGAGGAGCAGGCTCAAGGCCGCAGCATAGCATCGCACGTCCAGCCATGCCGTGGCGCTAGCCAATTATCCCGCGCGCTGTGCGTCCCACAGTTTTCGGATTCCTCCGACCCATTGCACGAGCGACACCTTCGCCGCTTTCGCGTCCACCAGCGGCTGCACTTGGTGGGCAATGGAGTTATTGCGCAGATCGTTCATCGCTTTCACCGCGAGGAACAGATCGCTCGCGCCCGCAAACCGCATCTCCGTCTTCGCCGCGGCGAAGACTCCTCCGAGCTTCGTGCTGTCGTTGAGCGCATGGTCGAGCACGCTGCGCAGCAGCCCCAGCGGCGAGACTCCACTGCCGTACACGAGTGTCTTCTGGAGATTGCGCGCAGTCTCCTGATAGTGCCTGTGCATCCGCTGATCAACGCCGTGCAGGTACGGCTCGAACCACTCGCGCTGCTTCCCGTACTCTGTCGGCATCGTTGGTTTGAGCTTCTGCACCAGCAATGCTTTCACGAGGTCGTCGACCGAACCGAGCAGCGCCGCGAACACCGGTGCAAAGCTCGCCCCCTTCCGCGTCTCCGTGAACACATGCAGCGCCACCGCGTCCTCCACCGCCTTGCGGACGCGTTCGGGCAAGCCCTCAAACAGCTTCGGGTCGACGACCGCCGCCGCGTTGGCCTCGGCGCCCTCGCCCTGCAGCAGGCTCATGCCGGCCAGAGCGAACAGCGGCATCTCTTCGCCGAACTTCCGCTGGTTCAAGAGATCGTTCAACGCCGGCACGCACATCCGCACCAGCTCGGCGAACGTCGTCCCGTTAAACCGCAGAAAGACGTCCTCCGGCACGAAGATGTACTCCCACTTCGCGGCCTTCGTGCTCGCGCTCTTGCACCACTCCGCTGCCGCCCGCGCCTTCACCGGCACATCGCGGTCGACCTGCCCCTTCGTCTCGACGACGAAGCATCCGTCGCCCGTCCGCACCAGAAAATCGGGCACATAAAACGCCAGTCGCTGCCCGCCCGAAAGGTAGTCGATGCGCAGCGCCTGTGGCCCGGCGTTCTTCGCGAACGCCGCCACGTCGCCGAGCTTGCCCAGCGTCGTCGCGAAGGCCTGTTCCAACGCGCGGTTACAGGGCACGAGGTTAAACAGTGTCCGCGACACGGACACGGCCGGGCGGCGCTCGCTGGTCGTCGCCTGGAACGGCCGCCACGCGCTCACCGGCTGCGGCGGCGCCTCCGGCTGCCGCACTTGCTGCTGCACCGTCTTCGCCCGGATGAGCGGCACGAACACGGCACGCACATGCTCGCGCACATCGCTGTCGCCGAGCCGGGCGGCAAGCGAGGCATCGAAGAGCGAACGCCCGGGGCCGAAGAGGATCTTCTCGAAGAACACCTCCAGCAGCGGCGCGAGCACCGTGTGCGCGCCGCGCACCTTGCCGATGAATTCCAGCTCCTGCACGTAGAACGACAGCGCACCCACGCCGTTCTCCAGCAGCGAGAGACTCACCTTCATGTGTTCGACTACCTCGCCGGTGATCAGATGCCGACCCTCGTAAGGCACCTCGTCCGGACCGCGTTCGCCCAGGGGCAACACCCGGCCGATCTTCGCGAACTCCGCCCGCACCTCCGACTCGCTGATCGGCCCGAGCACGGGCAGCGTCACATTGCCGGAGGTGAGCCGCGGGATCGCGATGTCGAGTTTCGCCGCATCCTTCTGCGGATCGGGGAAAATGGAGACGGTCGTCGTCGGCACGCGGTCGACCTCGACCACCTCGATGGGCAGCCCCTCCTGCGCGAGCTCCTCGCGGTAGAGCCGGGCGAACGCCTCGTGCTCGACCACCGTCACCAGCTCGTCGGCCTGGCCGGTCGGCGTCATCCGCCGCAGGCCGCGCCCGAGCGTCTGCTCGGGCAGGATGCCGGCCTTCGACGAGTACGGGCGCAACGGCACGATGGTCGTCACGTTCCGCACGTCCCAGCCCTCGCGCAGCATGAGCACGCTCACGATGCACGCGTACGGACTCTCGCCAGAGTCGAGTTCGCGGCTGAGTTTGCGCAGAGCCTTCAGGTCCTCGTCGCTGATGTCCTTGTCGCTCTCGACGAACTCCGTGCGGGCGTCGGCTCCCTTGCCGATCTTGCGGATCTTCCCCTTGAGGTTCGTGTGCAGGTTGATCGTGCGACCGTTGAGCGCCTCGAAGACCGGGTCGCCGTTCAACCGCCCGGCGATCTCGTCGGCGGCCTTCGTGTCCTCGCACATCACGAAGAGCAGCGGCTTCTTCCCGCTCTTCTCCCACTCCTTCCGGCTGCACCGCCAGCGCTCGTAACCGAGTTTCAGGTGCAACTCGTACCGGTACGCGGCGTTATCCGTCGCCTGCTCGATCAGCCGCCCGGCGCGGCCGATGATCGGCGTCTTCACGATGCCGGCGTCGACCGCCTCGCCGAGCGGCGTGTCGCAGACGATGTGCTTGAAGGGATTCGCGCGGTTATCCTTCGGCGTGGCCGAGAAATCAAGCTGCGCGGCAATGCCCTCACCACCGCGCCGGCGCACGTCGGCATGCAGTGTGGCGATGGCTTCGTTCCACGCCGAGTCAGGGTCCCAGACATGGTGCGCCTCGTCGTTGAGCACGAGCAACCGCGGGTGCGCGGTGATGCGGTCGCGCAGCACGGCACCGGTGTCGAGCGCCTTGGCCTTGCTCACCGCCGGCCCCGCCCAGCCGTACGTCTCGGCGTTCTCGCCACGGCGTTTCGCGGGATCGAAGAGCCGGTGGATGTTCGTCAGGTAGAGCACGCCACCGGTCACCGCGCCGCCGGCCTCGTCCTGCAACACCACACTGAGATTCCAGTCGCCACGCCACTCCACCGGGATCAACGGATCGCGATCGAAGATATCCGGCCCTCCCTCCTCCGGCTTGAAGTCCTCCTTGAGCCGTTCGAACACCGTCAGGTTGGGTGCCACCACGAGGAAATGCCGCGCCATCGGCGAATCGCTCTCGCGCAACGCATGGAAGTAGCTCCAGACCATCGCGAGGCTCATCACCTTAGTCTTGCCCGAGCCGGTCGCCATCTTGAACGCGTAGCGGCTCCACGCGTCCTCCTCCTCGGTGATGCCGAGCGCCGCCACCTCCGCGCCCGCACCGCCGAACTCCGCCACGACCTGCGACAACCGCTCCGCCCGCCGCACCTCCTTCAGGAAGATGAACGTCTCGATGGCCTCGCGCTGGCAGAAATAGTACCGGAACGACTCCGGCCCGCCATGCTCGCGCCGGTCGTGCGCCCGACCGAACCAGTGGTCAAGCAGGTGCCGCGTCGTGTCACTGGCCGAATAGTAGCCGAGATCCCGCCATTCCTTCACCGCCGCGCGCAGATTCTGCGCGATAGCGAGCGCCGATGATCGCCGCCCCTGACGCACCTCGGCGCCTTCGCCCTTCGCGGCGCGCACACGGTGGCGGTTCGGTTCCTCCCACGCAGCGAACAGCGGCGAGAGAGCGTCATGGTTGATCGCGATTTCTTCGGGATTCATGGGGTGTGGGGTTTGGGGAGAAAGGGAGCCGGGCTTGCCTCGTTCGGGCTCATGGGGAAACTGGCGGCATGAAATCGTTCACCGCCGTTGTGGAGCGCGATCCGGTCACCGGTCTTCTGGTCGGGTACGTGCCGGGCTTCCCGGGCGCGCACTCCCAGGCCGCGTCGCTTGACGAGTTGAACGCCAACCTCCGCGAGGTCATCGCCATGCTGCTCGAGGACGGCGCGCCTCGCCTCGAAGCCGAGTTCGTCGGACTCCAAAACATCGCCGTGGCCTGACGCCAATGGGCACCGTTCCCGTTCTCAAGCCCGCGGAAGTCTGCCGCCTGCTTGAGGCGCGCGGGTTCGCGGCGGTGCGGCAGCGGGGCTCGCATATTCAATTCCGCCATACCGACGGCCGCGGCACCACTGTGCCGGTGCACAAAGGGCGCGACATTGCTCCGCCGCTCCTCCGCCAGATCGCCAAGGACATCGGCCTCACCGTTGAGGAGTTCGCCGCTGGTCGCTGACACCACGATCACACCCGCACCTCCAGAGTGGTGCTCGTGTCGCAACCGAACACATCCACGACCTTCACACAGATCGTGTGTTTGCCGGGCTTCGCATAGGCGTGGACGGCATCGCTCACTGTCTTGAGCGAGCGATCCTTCCGCGTGCGGTAGTCCTGCCAGTCGTGATGGAAGGGCTGGTTCGGCTGCCAGTCGAAGTCGACTGCCCAGAAATCGATGAAGTCGAACCCGCTGCGCACCGCGCGCTCCTTGAGCGCCTCCAACTCCTTGCCCGGCACCTCGGCGAGCGACGGCAGAAACTTCGTCAGCTTCACCTCCACCGTGCGCTGGCCCTTCGGCCCGCTCACCACCGGCGCGGCCTCCAACAGCGCCATCTCCAGAAACGGCGGCGGGCTCTTCCGGTTCTTCTCCATGATCTCACGCGGAATCGGGATGAGCTTCATCCGCACGCCCAGCTCCGCCTCCAACGCGAGGCAATGCTGCCGCAGCTCCATCTCGAACTCCCACGCCAGACAGTACACCTCGCGCCCGTCCGCCTGCGCCACGGCCGACGCTACCGCGCGCGCCTCCTGCCGCGTGAACAGCCCGTCGATCGCATCCACATAGCAGAACGCCCCCGCCTTACGCCCGTGCAGCAACGGCGACGGAGTTCCGGTCAACGGCTCGGCCTTGAAGAACTCCAGCACCACGCGCCGGTGTTCCTCCTCCGCGCCCTTCAGTCGGTCCTGCTGCCACCACTGCCGCTCGTAGCGCCCGAGGTTGTGGACATCGAACGCCCGATACGGTTGCTTCTCCTCGTGAAGTTTGCGCTGGAGTTCGATCAACCGCTTGCGCGAGGTGTGGATCGCGAACCGCCCGAGGTCGGCCATGATCCAGCGCCGTCCCAGCCGCTCCGCCACTGCGCCCGTCGTCCCGCTCCCGCAGAAGAAGTCGGCCACCAGATCGCCCTCGTTTGAGGAGGCCTTGATAATGCGTTCGAGGAGAGCTTCGGGCTTCTGGGTGGCGTAACCGGCATTCTGTGTCAGATCTGCAGGCTGCAGCATTGGAATCCGCCAGACATTGTCGACCGTCCGCTCGCTCGTTTCGCGGTATAGTACATTCCCCTCCTCATCGCGCGCATTGATCATCTTGCCGCCAACTTTTTTCCGCACCAACTGCTTCACGGACTTCTCCCTCGCCTCAATCTGTTGATTGAACGTCTGCCCGGAGGCCTTCGACCTTGCGTAGAAGAGAATGGTGTCCGTTGCGCGAGGGAAGATCGGCTTCCGCACATCGTGCATCTTGTTGTAATAGTACCAGAAGCACTCATTCCGGAAATTCTCGGGCCCCATAACCGCATCGAGAACTAGGCGAAGCATCGAGTTCATGCGGTAGTCGCAGTGCACATAGAGGCTCCCCCTCTCCGACAGCAGCTCCTTCATCAGCGTAAGTCGCTCGTACATCATGTGGAGGTAGGAGTCGGTGCCTTTGCCCCACATGTCACGGTAGGCGACCATCTCCAGCGTCGACTGGTCCTTCTCGACCGTTTCCTTCCCGTCGCCGATCGGCACGTCCATCGTGAAATCGGCGCCCACGTCGAACGGCGGGTCGATGTAGATCAGGTCGATCCGGCCCTTGAACTCCTTCAGCAGCGAGGCGAGCACGAGCTTGTTGTCGCCCCAGATGAGCCGGTTGCGGAAGGCGTCGCGCTTGCGCCCGGCAACCGACTTCTCGAAGAGGTCCAGTTCGCCCTGCGCCTCGGCGCGTTGGCGCGGTTCGTCGACGGTCTCGATGCGCTGCATCGGCATCGCCAGCGTGGCCGGGTCGACTTCGCGGCGGCGGCCGTACTCGTCGTACTTTCCCTCCCAGACCAGCTCGGTCTTGAGCTGCGAAAGCGGATGCGGATTGGCAGGGCTCCAGCGCACGGCCGGAGCGCCACCCTCGGGGTTTGAGGACATGGGCGTGAACGTTCGCGCGACGTTCAGCCCCTGTCGGGATGGCTTTGCTCTTGTGGGGTTCTGCCGGGGTGCCTGCGCCTAAAAACGCGAAAGGGACGTGTCTACTACACGCCCCTTCTCAGGCACCTTGGAGAGCCTTCACAAGAGCGCTGTTCAACACGCCCCCAGTCGGGGGCGTGCATCGAGCGCCGTCTTGTTCGGTCCGAAATTTCCAAGGTTTCGAGAAGGACAGCAGCCGAAGCTACGCGAAATGGATGATAAGTTTGGTTACGGGTGAGCGATAGTGAGTCGTGAGTCTGCGATCAGGGTTGCAGGGAAAAGGGCGGAGGCGCGCGGCCTCCGGGATGGGCTGAGATTGCTCCGCAAAGGGCCGGGGCGTCGAGCGCGTTTCCGCAGCCAGCTGAACGACTGCATTCGGCTGATCAACGTCCATCAGCGGTTCCCATTCTGTGACGGCCTTCGTTCGTTCGTCGGGCCGCTCCGGCTCGGCTCGAATGGGGCGGGCTGAAGCGCCGCCCTACGCGCAAGCGCACTCAGCTTGTCAGCCGAGTGCCGGACCAAGATCAGCCGTCCGTTCCTGAATTCCTGATTCCCACATTCCTCACGCCTGCACTCAGGAGCCTCCATCCATCCGTTCCTGAGTTCGTGAGTTCCAGATGCCTCAGCCGGCTCGCGGTCGGTTCGGAGCGGTTCCCGCTTTCCACCTTCCGCTCAGGCCACCAGCCCCGCGGCCTCTTCGAAGCCGAGCATGAGGTTCATGCACTGCACCGCGGCGCCGGACGCGCCCTTGCCGAGGTTGTCGAGCCGCGCGATCACGAGGATCTGCTCCTCGTGTCCGAAGACGGAAAGGTCGCAACGGTTGGTGCCGTTGCAGGCTAGGGTCCGGTAGAATCCCTCGTCGACTTCGGTCGACGGATTCACCTCCGCCGCCACCCGCACAAACGTCTCGCCGGCGTAGGCCTCGCGCAGCGCCGCGGCGATCTCCTTCGCGCCAACCGGTTTCGCGAGCAGGCGCCGCTCGAACGCGATGCACACCGCCATGCCACGGTAGAAGTCGCCGATGATCGGCACGAAGACCGGGTTCTGCGCCAGTCCGCTCACGGCCTTCATCTCGGGCAAATGCTTGTGCGCGAGCCCGAGTGCGTACGGCCGCGGGGCCACGCGCTGGTCCTGCGTCGATTCCTTGCCCTGCCGCGCCAAGACATCGGCCGCGTTTTCGCCATAGGTGGCGATGAGCTTCTTGCCGCCGCCGCTGAAGCCGGTGAGCGACGTGCAAACAATCGGATACGTCGGCGGCACGATGCCGGCCTCGACCAGCGGGGAGACGATGAGATTGAAACCGCTCGCGTGGCAGCCCGGCACGGCGACTTTCTTCGCCGCCTTCACCGCCGCGCGCTGTTTGCCCTGGTGCAGTTCCGGCAGGCCGTAGACCCACTCGGGATTCGTGCGGTGCGCCGTCGAGGCATCGAGAAACCGCACCTTCGGGCAATCCGCCGCGAGCGCCACAGCCTCCTTCGAAGCGGCGTCGGGCAGGCACAGAAAGACAATATCCGCCGCCGCGATCATGGCCTTGCGGGCGGCCGGGTCCTTGCGCTGGGTCGGATCGATCGCGATCACCTCGACATCAGTGCGGGTCGCGAGCCGCTCGTTGATTTCGAGGCCGGTGGTGCCTTCGCTGCCGTCGACAAAGATCTTGGGTTTCATGCGGTGGAAAGTGGTTGGATGAAGGCCGACACTGCGCCGGCAACCGCGCCGCGCGTCAACACCACTAACGGCGCATTGGCCCGTCATCGCCCATCGCGGAAACTGATTTCCCGCCGGCCGCCGTCTTCTATCCCTCCCCGCGGCGACTCCGCATTGGGAGTTCTGTGCCGGCGGACTATCTTTCCGCCCATGCGCAGGGCCGCGACCACGGGCAGTGGTTTCCGCTCCGCCTCACCGAGGCGAAGACACAGATCGCGCTCCAGATCTCCCGACCACGAGCCAAACACATGCCCTGTCGTCCCGTTCGCGTGTTGGTGGCCCGCCCGCCGCACCGCTGGCGTCGCTCCCCTCGTCGCGCGGCGCGAGGGGTAACCGGCACCTGTCGCACGGCGCCGGTCACACCCGCTTCCTGTTCTTTCTCCCCACGCCAACCCAGCCCAGCCATGAAAACGACGATCACCCTGATCCTCGCGGCCGCTTTGTCCGGCCTTGTTTTCGCCCAGGCAACCCCGCAGCCCGAACCCGCCGCCATCGAGCGACAGCCGCTCGAACGCTGGCTCGGCGACTGGACCTACCAAAGCACCACCCACGACTCGCCGCTTGGCGTCGGCAGCACCAGCTTGGGGGCCTGCTCCGTGCGCCCCATCCTCGGCGGCCAGTTCGTCGAGTCCCGCGGCAAGGAGACCGGTCCCGCGGGAAGTCTGCAATGGATCGAAACCGACGGCTTCGATCCGGCCCGCGGGTGCTTCTTCTGGAGCTCCTTCGCCAGCGACGGTTCCGTCATCGACGCCACCTACACCTTCGACGGCCCCCGCGTCGCCGTGACCGGCACGCTGCTCGCCGGCGACACACGCTACCGTATCCGCGGCCTCGTGACATTCGCCGACGACTTCCAGAGCCTCACCGACCGGCGCGAGATCTCCACCGACGGCGTGCACTGGACGCTGCTCAGCGAAAACCGGGCCACCAAGATCATCCCGGTCCTCGCCGCACCCGACTCCGTCGAGCAGGAGTTGATCGCCCTCGAAAACGCATGGGCGGCCGCCTATGTGAACGCCGACGTCAAGGCGCTCGACCGCCTCGAGGCCGAGGAGTGGATCTGCACCTCCGCCAAGGGCGAAGTCTTCCGCAAGCCCGACGACCTGCGCGACCTCGCCGACGGCTCGTTCAAGGCGACCGTCTTCGAGATGTCCGACCTCACCGTGCAGGTCTACGGCGACACCGCGGTCGTCACCGGCCGCCAGACCGAGAAGGCGACCTACAAGGGCGAGGACGTGAGCGCCGTCCATCGCATCACCGATGTCTGGCTCCGCCGCGACGGCCGCTGGCAGGCGATCGCCAGCCACCTTTCCGTCGAGGCGCCGCAGTAGGCACCTCGCAACCGGGGCCGACCTGCGCCGACCCTGTCGGCACCTGCTGCGCCACGCGCCACGCGCGGCGCTCGAAGGTCTGGTGCGAAACATTATGGGCACCGCGGTCCAGGGCCGGGGAAGCACGCTGTGAACAAGCCTGCGTTGCCTCCCTCGTGTTCATCGCGGATCACCAGCGCGTGACCAGCCTTCGCCCCATCGCCGCGGCCTTGCTGTTCGCGGCCGCCGCGGCTTCCGCCCCGGCGAAGCGACGCCGCCTTCTCCGGCCTTGTAATACAATAGATTACAAGACGCGGAAGCCCACAGCCGCCATCCCCGCCCTTCTCGAGGAGAATCCACGCACTCGCGGTGTTCCACCGCGCTCCCGAAAATTTGAACTGCGCCCAGGCCGTGATCGCCGCCTATCAGGCCGTGTCCGGACGGCAGGTCGCGCCCGTGGCCGAGTTCCAGCTCCATGGCGGCGGGCGCGCGCCCGACGGTGAATGCGGCGCGCTCTACGCGGCGTGCCAGATCGTGCCCGAGGCGGCGGCGCGCCTGCGCGCCGGTTTCGCGGCCGAGGCGGGGGCCACGCGTTGCCGTCCGTTGAAGCGCGAGCGACGCTTCCCGTGCACGGATTGCGTGGGCCTCGCGGCGGAGTTGCTCGCCGGTTCCACCGCATCGCCTCCACCCGCTTCCCCACTATCCTCCTCCTCATGACCTGCATCCCGGAAAACGTCCTCGCCGCGTGGGCCAACCGCGACGGCTACGCAGTGCTCGCGACCGTCGACCAGGCCGGTGTCCCCAACGCCGTCTACGTCGGCTCGCTCCAATTGCTGGGCACCGACGCGGTCGTCATCGCGGACAACTATTTCTCCAAGACCCGCGCCAACATCCTGGCCGGCCGGCCCGGCTCGCTCGTCTTCCTCACGAAGGAGAAGAAGTCCTTCCAGCTGAAGGGTCGTTTCGAATACCTCACCGCCGGGCCGGTCTTCGACGAGATGAAGCGCTGGAATCCGCCGCACCACCCCGGCGTCGCGGCGACCGTGTTGCACGTGCAGGAAGTCTACAGCGGCGCGGAACGGCTGGCGTAAGCGACGACGGCTCCTCTGCGGCTGCAACCAACCAGCCGCAGTGCCGTCGGCGGCGCCGAGGGGCCCCGTTCCCGGCCTCGGCTCACCACGGCGCCATCGTCATCAGCCCGTGGAGTCACGCCCTCCGCCGCAGGCCCGCGCGCCAATGAAAAACCCCGGGCGTGGACCCGGGGTATCTGGTGCGGCTAGCGGACGCTCACTGCTTGTTCAGCGCGCTCGGGTCGCCGGTGGGCGGCGGGGCGTGGTCCTCGGCGGCGCGTTCGCCGAGCAGTTCGGTGAGGAGCGGCGTCAGATTCTTCGCCCAGACCTCGTAGCCCTGGAGCGAGAGGTGGAGCTTGTCGACCGTCATGCCCTCGAAAAGGGTGCCGTCCTTGTCGGCCAGCTGGCCGTTGATGTCCAGAAACCGGATCTTCTTCCCGTCGGCGAAGCTCACGATCCGCCGGTTGATCTCGGCCACGGCCGCATTCGACTCCGGGTTGTCGTTACGCGGGAAGACGGCGTTGAGGATGATCGTGGCCTCGGGCGCCTTGGCCTGGAGCGTGTCGAGCAGCGCGCGGATGCCCTCGACCGCATCGTCCGCGGCGCCGGGCTTGGGCTTGTCGCCCACGTTGTTGGTACCGGCGAGCAGCACGATGACCTTCGGGCTCAGGCCCTCGAACTCGCCGTTCTGCAGGCGCCAGAGCATGTTGTGGGTGGAGTCGCCGCCCCAGCCGAAGTTGCCGGCGTTCCAGCCGTGGAAGCTCTTCTTCCAGTGCGCGAGGAACTCCGGGTAGTCGAGCGCCCCCCAGCGGCGCGTGATGGAGTCGCCGAGGAAATACACGTCGATCCGGCCCTGCTTGGCCTTCTCGACCATCTGCTGGTGGCCGATACGGCCGTTCTCGTTCCACGGCGGATACGGGGCATGGTTCGGGCCGGCACAGGCGGCGACGCCGACGGCCGACAACAGCAGGGGAAGCAGGGAGCGGGGACGCAACGAAGGGATCTCCATGAACGAGGGAGGAAACGAGGCGGAATGGATTCGGCAACGCGGTTTCCTGCCGCACGCCCTAATCCCGTTCGCCCGAAACGACGCGGCGGCCCCGGCGCCACCGCCCCGATACTCGCATCCTTGCCTGCCAGACGTCGCTCCGCCCCAATCGCGCCTTCACGCTCCGCGATCAACCGTTCCTCGCTTTGGCCTCCCAACCGTCGCCTCCCCCCTCGCCTGCCCCGATCTACGTCGATCGCCTGCGCGTCCACCGCAGCCGCTCCGAACCGGCACGCACGGCGGGCGAACAGTTCGGCCACCGCTGGTGCCACCTTTGGAGCGACGACCTCGACGCCTTGCATGCGCTGGCCGCCGCCCTCGGCATCCGACGCGAGTGGTTCCAGGACCGGCCCGGATTTCCGCACTACGACCTGCCGCCCTTCCGCCGCGAGCGCGCGCTCGCCCTCGGCGCCGTCGAGCGATCGCTCAAGGCGTGGCTGCGCGAGCGCAAGCACCGTTCCGAGAGTGTTCCCATATCTTCGCCAGCAACGGAGGTTTCGCTGACGCGATAAGCGCCACCGTCACCGTCCTCTCTGGAAACACCGCCCGTGGGCTTGGCGCCGGGGTCGTGCCGGCAGGCCCGCGTGTCCTTCCTGCTCAGGTGGTGTGACGCAGGGCTTGGAGGATGTTGAGCGAGTGGTCGCCGATCGCCTCGATGTTGTTGAGGATGTCGATGTAGAGCATCTCGGACTTGATCGTCTCGCTGTTGCCCTGCATGCGGCGCACGGAGTCCTTACGCAGGTTCTTGCGGAGCGCGTCGATGGTGTTCTCCAGCTGATACGCTTTCTGCATGTCGGCCTCGGCCACGCCGAGCGCGAGCCGGGCGGAGGCGAAATCCATGAACTCGAGCAGGGTGCGGGAAAAGGCCTGGATCTGCTCGTTCACTTCGGGCGGCAGCTGCCGCTGCTTGCGGTGCTTGCGCTCGGCGAGAATCACCAGCCGGTAGCCGCGATCGCACATGTCCTCGAACTCGGCCACGACGCGGATCATCGAGTTGACGCGATTCATGCTGTCGGCGCCGATGCCGTCGGCGGCGCAGCGCAGCAGGTACTGGGTGGTCTCGACGGCCCGGCGGTCGCTCTGCTGCTCGAGGCCCTTGAGCTCCGCGACGCGGGCCTCGAGATCGGCCGGCGCCTTCTCGAACAGTTCAGTGAAGCCGACCACCAGCTGCCGCGTGATCTGGCCCATGCGCTGCAGATCGCGCTCGGCTTCGGCCAGGTTGAGCTCGCCGGTGTGGGGCACGAGGGGCGAATCAAGCTCGAGATGATCCTTCACGCTGCCAGGCGCCGAACGCACGGCGAGCGTGGCCAAACGGGCGAGCTGGCCGGCGAAACCGATGAGCAGCGCGGTGTTCATCACGTTGAAGATCGTGTGGAAGCCGGCCATGTGCAGCGGGACGTGCGCGGAGGCGAGCGGGTCGCCGGGGATCACCCAGTCGATGAAGCGCACGAAGGGATTGAAGAGCAGGATACACCACGCCACGCCGATCAGGTTGAAGAAGAAATGCACGCGGGCGGCGCGCTTGGCCTCGAGGTTGCTCCCGAGCGCGGCCAGGTTCGCGGTGATGGTGGTGCCGACGTTCTCGCCCAGGATGATCGCGCAGGCCGTCGGGTAGTCGATCCAGCCCTTGTAGGCCATGGTGAGGGTGATCGCACCCGCCACCGACGACGATTGCACGACGATCGTGAGAAGCGTGCCGAAGATGAAGAACATCAGGACCGAGCCGATCCCGTGGCCGGTGAACCCGGTGATGAACTGGAGCACCTCGGGATGTTGGCTGATGTCCGGCACCGAGTCCTTCAGGAACATCAGGCCGAGGAAGAGCAGGCCGAAGCCCATGCAAAACTCGCCGAGGTTGCGCAGCTTCTCCTTGCGGGCGAAGAGCGCCGGCAGGGCCAGGCCCATGATCGGCAGCACGATCGAGCTGATGCTGAACTTGAAGCCGAAGAACGACACCAGCCAGAACGTCGTCGTCGTGCCGATGTTCGCGCCCATGATCAGTCCCGTCGCCTCGATCAACGTCAGCAGACTGGCGTTCACGAAGCTGACGATCATGACCGTCGTCGCCGAGGAGGACTGCACCAGGCAGGTGACGAAGAAGCCGGTGGCCACGCCCATGAAACGGTTGCCCGCCACGGTGCGCATCACCGCGCGCAGGCGCTCGCCCGCCAGTTTCTGGAGCGCCTCCGACATGATCTTCATGCCGTAGAGAAACAGACCGAGGCCGCCGAGGATGGAGAGGATGGTCAAGATCATGGAGACGGTGGCATGCTTGGGGACGCGGCCGATCCGGGGCAAGGAACGAGTCCGGGGCCTCGGAATAATTCCGGCAGGGCAATCGCCACCTCCCGCCCGACGATGGCGAAGGGTCGCCCCGGTCAGGGGGCTCGGCGACCCAGGAACTGCACCACGGCCGCACGACCGGTGTGACCGGCGCCTTCCCACACCTCGCGTTCGCTCTCGCGCGCGACGAGCAGATCGAGCCCGGCGAGTTCGGCACGGAGATCGGCGAGGTGCATCAGCAGAGCCGGATCCTTCGGGCCGCCGGTGCCGAAGGCGATTTGGGCCGGGGTGTAGGCTTC
>JAHFTC010000135.1 GCA_023269585.1 Opitutaceae bacterium | reverse complement strand
GAGGGTTTCGTAGTCGCGTTCGGTGGTCGTCGGGCTGTTGAGGTGGAGCGTATCGGAGATGAGGCCGGACATGAGCAGGCCGGCGATCTCGGGCGTGGGGGTGAGGTTGTCGCGTCGGAAGAGATTGGCGACGATGGTGCAGGTGGAACCGACCGGCTCGTTGATGAAGAGGATGGGCTGGTTGGTTGCCGGGGCACCGAGCCGGTGGTGGTCGATGATCTCGGAGATCTCGACCTCGGCGGCGCCGGGGACGGCCTGGGTGAGCTCGTTGTGGTCGACGAGGATGAGGCGGGTCTGGACGGGCTTGATGAGGTCGGTCTTGGAGAAGACGCCGAGGAGGTGCAGGTCGTCGTCGACGACCGGGTAGGCGGCGCCGGAGAGGCCGGCGACTTTGCGGCGGGCCTCGCTGAGGCGGGTGTCGGGGTCGAAGGTGGCGGTCTTGCGATCGATGAGGTTGTCGATCGAGGAGGCGGCGCGGATGACCCAGGAGGTCGTGGCGGAGTCGAGCGGGCTGACGAGGAGGGAGACCCCTTTCTCGCGGGCGAGCTGGACGACCTCGTCGTCGATCGGGAGGTTGCCGGAGATGACGAGGAGCCGGACGCCGTTCTGGATGGACTTCTGTTGGATGTCCCAGCGGTCGCCGACGATGATGATGGTCTGCTCCCAGGGGATGTTGTCGCTCTGGGTGTAGCGGCCGAAGGAGCGGATATCCATGGCGCCGATGCGCACGTAGAGTTCCTCGGAATTGTCGGCATCGCGCAGGTGGTGGACCTTGGCCTTGAGGGAGCGGGCGATGGCGCCGAGGGTGCCGTTGACGCGGCGCATCTGCTTCACCTCCTTCATGTGGGGGAGGAAGAAGCCGCCGAGCTGGAAGATGGAAAGGGTGCCGACGAGGCGGTTGTCGGGTTGGACGACGGGGAGGGAGCGGATGTCGTGCTGGTCGATGAGCTCGAGCGCCTCGGCGCAGGTGGCGTGGGGTCCGACCTTGAAGACGCCGGTGTTCATGATGTCGCGCACGCGCGGGGTGACGTCGCTCAGGTAGAGCGGGAGCGGCTGGTTGAAGCGCGCGAGGATGGCGTCGATGCGGGCGTTGGAGTTGCCGCAGCGCGCGGGTACGCAGGAGGCGTCGCCGCGGCGATTCTTGTAGTTCGCGTAGGCGATGGCGGAGCAGATCGCGTCGGAGTCGGGATTGCGGTGGCCGATGACGTAGGTGGGCGCGGGCATGTGCAGGTGATGGGCGAACTGGAGACGGCGGAGTGTGGCCAGCGGGGCGGCGGTGGGGAAGCGGATTCGCGGTGGTTCGGCGGGTATGAGCGCAGCTGGATCGGAGGGACGGAGGCAGAAGGCCCGGCGGAAACCGTTGCGGCGGCATCTGCGCCTTTGCATTCGGGCGTCGGAATCCTACGCTGGGGGCGATGAAACCAGCTACTCGATGGACCTGTGTCGCTCTCGCGTGCGCGCTGTTCACCCTGCCGTTGTGGGCCGCGCCGAAACCGGCGGTGGCGCCAAAGAGCGGAGACAAGCCGGTCGTCGGAGTGCAGCTGGCGTCGACGCTGACGCAGATCACGGGCATCGCGGTGTCGCCGATGCTCGGGGTGAGCGCGCTGGGGGCCTACAAGTGGGTGCAGGCCGACACGGCGGAGCAGAAGGCGTCGCTGCCGTGGTATGCGCAGCCGATGTACTGGCTGACGGGGCTGCTGATCGTCGGCGGGGTGGCGTTGAAGGATGCTGCGGGCACGACGCTGCCGCCCGGCTGGAAGAAGCCGCTCGATGTGGCGGAGACGCTGGAGAACAAGCTCAGCGGGCTGGTGGCGGCCGGGGCGGTGATCCCGTTCACACTCGACACGCTGACGAGCCTGATCGGCAGCGGTGGCGGCAGCGGGGCCGAGCTGTCGCAGGCCACGGGTCTGGCGATGATCCAGCTCGGGGCGATCGACGGTGCGGCGATCCTGAACATCCTGCTCGCGCCGTTCGCGATCGCGGTGTTCCTGATGGTCTGGATCACGGCGCATGCGATCAACGTGCTCATCCTGCTCAGCCCGTGGGGCGCAGTGGATGCGGCGCTGAAGAGTTTCCGCCTGAGCGTGCTGGGGCTGCTCGGGGCGGCGAACGTGTTTTCCAGCAGCCACCCGGGTTTCGCGATCGTGCTCTCGCTGCTCGTGATCGTGGTGTCGTATTTCCTCGCCGGCTGGGCGTTCCGGCTCATGACCTACGGCGGGGTCTTCTGCTGGGATTTCTTCACGTTCCGCCGCTCCCGTTTCGAGCCGGACCCGACGGAGAACAAGGTGTTTGCTGGCAAGGGAATCAAGGATACGCCGTTGCGCACCTACGGCCGGCTCGCCCGCACGACGGAGGGCAAACTGCGTTTCCGCTACCGCCCGTGGCTGGTGCTGCCGGAGAGACAGGTGGAGTTGCCGGATCACCCGCTGGCGGTGGGCCGCGGACTCTTCTTCCCGACGATCGAGGCGACCATCGGCGAGGACGAGCGGACGATCATCCTGCTGCCGCCCCGCTACAAGGGGCACGAGGAGGCCTTCGCCCGGGCGTGCGGAATCGACACGCTCACCGACGTGGGCCTGCGGCGCGCCTGGGGCGTGGTGGTCGAGCTCTGCGGTTTCAACTCGCGCCGGCGGGTGAAGCTGACGGCGTGAGTCCGGTTTTTTAAGACGGCAGGCGGTTGGCGGCTGGACGACTCCGTCGCCCAGCTACGGGGCGGAGAATGCCGACGGGGCTGTCGCACGGCGGAGAACCCCGTGGGCGTGCGGCTACGTCGACGGCGCGACTTGGTGCGGGGGCGCAAAAAAGCCCGCGGCGGGAGCCGCGGGCGAAGGGAATGGCGGGACGGTAATCAGCCCTTGGCTGCCGGGGCCGGGGTGGTGGTCTCCGGGGTGGGCATGTTGGACTTCACGTTGTCGAGGCGCTGCTGGAGCTTCTTCATGTCCTCGGCGAGCTTGGCCTCCATCTTCGCGCGCTCGTTGCTGTTGACGATGGAGCCCTTGCCCACGTCCTGCACGACGTGCGCGGGGAGCATGAGGATACGGCCGAGCAGGGACTCGTTCTTCATCTGCGAGAGGTAGAGCGCGGTGATCTGCTGGGAGATCCGCATCGACTCCTGCGCGATGGAGTTGGACTCGAGGAGGTTGTTGTTGAGCTTCTGCTTCTGCGCGAGCTCGGAGGTCAGGACGACGGCGATCTGGTCGGAGATGCGCTGGCTGTAGGCGGCGACGGACTCCTTGGTGAGGCTGGTCTCGTGCGACATCTGCTCGAGGATGGGCTGGATCTTGCCGGCCATGCGGGTGGCGACGTCGTCGACCTGCTGGTTGCGCTGCGCCTCGGCCTGTTGCGGGTCCTGCGGCACGGGCATGCCGTAGGGCTGGATCTGCTGGGCGAGGGCCTTGGCGAGGACGGCGACTTTCTCGTCGTTGAGCTTGGCGAGTTCGTCGTCGCTCATGAAGAGGCCGCCCTTGCGGTTTTCGACGGAGTCCTTGAGGAGGGCGTAGGTGGCCTCCATCTGCGCCTTGAGCGAGTCGTTGGATTCCTTGATCCGCTGCTCGGTGGCGGTGCGGAGTTCGGCGAGCTGGCGTTCGCTCTGGGCGTTCATCTGGGCGACGACCTTGTTGCCGAGCCAGACGAGCACACCGATGGTGATGAGAGCGGTGAAGAAGATCGCGGGGATCTGTTCCTTGAGTTTAGTCCACATGGATGGGTGCGAGGGTTGCTGGGACCCGAGACTGGATTTTTCGGGACGCGGTGCAACACCGCTTTGGGCCGGCGTGGCGGGCTTGTGGGGATGGTTGGAGGGAGGGGTCGGTGTGTTCACGATGAAGTCTTTGTTGCCTTGGACCCCGCGGGCAGGGGAAGGTTTCCCGGTGAGTCTCAATCGCTTCGAGCAGTCTGTGTTCGACTATCTACAAGCACATCCGGAGGAGTTGCGCCACTGGGAAAACAAGGTGTCCGGGCGCGCCGCCCGCGGGGTCCTGCCGGCGTCGACACTGGCGGACGAGCTTTCGGAATACGTGCGGGAGCGGGGGACGCACGTGCAGCCGTTCCGGGATTGGGCCGAGCGCGGCGGGGTGCCGCGGAGCAGTCTGCTCAACCTTGCGGAGTACCTTCTGCGGTGCTGGGGACCGGCGGTACCGAAGCGGCGGGCGGGGGCGGCGTGAGGCAGTCCGGCGGTGGTTTTCCGAGTGAAAACGGCCGTCGGCCGGAGACGGTGCCCGCTCAGCCGGCCTTGCGGACGAGCACGCGGGAGTTGCGACCGCTTTCCTCGTAGGCCTTGAGGCGGGTCTCAGGGAGGATGTCCTTGGCGGCCTCCTCGAAACCACAGACGCCGGAGAAGAACGCGAAGCTCTGGGTGGACAGGGCGACGACCTCGGTGACGCCGCGTTGCTGGGCTTCGCGACAGGCGAAGTTCACCATCTTTTTGCCAAGGCCGCGGCCATGGTAAAAGGGTACGACGTAGAGGGATCCCAGTTCGGCGAGCTGGGGGCGGTCCGGGTAGAACGCGAGGGAGACGGTGGCGACGAGGTTCTCGTCGATCTCATAGACGAAGAACTGGTCGATGTTCTTTTCGATCGCCTGCTGGGTGCGGTGGACGAGTTCCTCGCGTTTCACGGCGTTGCGCAGGAGGTTGTAGATGGCGCGCACGTCGCGGCGGGTGGCGCGGCGGATCTGCTGGTAGTCGTTGCCGTAGATGAGCGTGCCGACGCCGATGTTGGAGAAGATCTCGTTGATGAGCCCGTCGGGCAGTTCGCCGTCGACGAGGTGGACGCGCGGGACGCCAGCGAGGATGGCGGCGACGGCCTCGCGTGCCTTGCTGGCGAGGCGCGCGGGGAGGGCGTCGGGCTTCTTCTCGAGCACTTCGGCGAGAACATCGACCGAGAGCTCGCGGCGGACTTCACCGTCGAGCTCGAGCCCGGGAGTCTGGGCCAGGAAGACGATCTTGGTGGCGCCGAGCGCCTCGGCGATCTCGCGGGCGAGCAGGTCGGAGTTGAGGCGGAGGGTGCGGCCGTCGCGGTCGAAGCCGATGGGCTGGAGGATCGGCACGGCGCCGTGCTGGATGAGCTGAAAGAGGAACTCCTTGTCGACGCGGTCGACGCGGCCGGTGGCGAGGAGATCGGCGCCCTTGAGGATGCCCATTGGGACGGCGCGCACGGCGTTGGTGATGGCGCACTTCAGGCCTGCCTGGGTGAGACCCTCGAGAATCTGGTGGGACACGCGCGAGGAGGCGCGGATCGCGAGGTCGAGGGTGGCGGGATCGGTGATGCCTTCGCCGGTGGCGTCGCTGATCGGGATGTGGCGGAGCTGCGAGAGCTCCCGGATCTGCTGGCCGATGCCGTGGACGATGACGACCTTGATGCCGAGGCTCTTGAGCACGGCGACGTCGAGGACGATGTTCGCGAAGTTGTCGTCGGCGACGACGCCGCCGTCGACGGCGATCACGAAGATCTGGCCCTGGAAACGTGGCACGTATTTCAGGATACCGCGGAGATCCGCGGGCTTGATGGTGGCGGGGGTCGGGGCCGGCGTGCCGGAAGTCATGGCGGAGGGTTTCTCGGGGATTCGGGCGTGAGCGTCAATCGCGCGGCTCGGGGATTGCCTGGCGGCCCGGCGGCCGACACGTTCGCCGGAGAGAGACAGCCCCAGGCGCCACGCCTGTGCGCTGCGGCAGGTCTGTATCGCCTTTCTTCCCGCAATGAACTCCGCCGCGTGCGACAATCCCTCGAAAGATGGCGGCAGTCTGGGCGTTTCCGGCGACCGTTCCCCTGGCGAAGGCGGGCGCGAGAAGACCGCCTACCTCACGATCGACGACGGCCCGACCCCTTCGACCGGCCGCAAACTGGACTGCCTGGTCGCCCGGAAGATTCCGGCGGTGCTGTTCTGCCGCGGGCAGGCGATGGAGGAGGATCGCGCGGCGGTGCTCGATGCGATCAAGCGCGGTTTCCTCATCGGCAATCATTCGTACGACCACCCGCATTTCTCCGACCTGACGGTCGAGGCGGCCTGCGCGCAGATCCGCCGGACGGAGGCGATCATCGAGTCGCTCTACGCGGAGGCCGGGGTGGCGCGGCCGGCGAAGTTCTTCCGGTTCCCGTACGGCGACAAGGGGGCGCTCACCTTCAACGATGTGCTGGCGCAACCCACCGCGGAGGGTGCGGCGCGCAAGGCCGCGATCCAGGCGTGTCTGCGCGAGCTGGGGTACTCACTGCCGCCGCTGCCGGGGGTGACGTACCCGTTCTGGCGCGACTGTTTGGCCCGGGAGGTCGACTGGTACTGGACCTACGATGTGCGGGAGTGGGCGCTGGAGGCGACGCCGCCCGAGCCCGACCTCCGCACGCCGGCCGACCTGTGGGCGCGCATGGAAATCGTCGACCCGGCGCGGGGTTTCGGGCTCAACAGCTCCGGTTCGGACGAAGTGATCCTCACGCACGACCACGCCGAGAGTGACGCGATCTTCGAGGAGATCATCGCGCGGCTGCAGGCGAAGGGGCTGCGGTTCGCGCTGCCTCCGTTCTAGGGCGCCGGGTTTGTCCGAAGGTGGGCTGGCGCTGGTCAGCGGTTTGGCGCAGCGGTGCACGCACTACGGTGCAGTGACTACGGCGTTCACCGGCCGGCACGCAGCTGTTCGTAGCGTTCGCGGAGGGCGGGGAAGTCGGGCTGGAGGCGGAGCGCCTCGGCCCAGGCGGCGAGTGCCGCTTCCCGCTGGTCGGTGATCAGGAGCATGAAGCCCAAGCCGGTGTGGGTGGCGGCGTCGGCGGGGGCGAGCTCGATGGCGCGGCGGAAATACGGGATCGCGGCGGCGAACTGGCGGCGGCGCGCGAGGATCTCCGCATAGGCCCGCGGCAGTTCGGCGGCGCGGGGCGCGGCGGCGATGGCGCGGGTGAAGATGGCATCGGTTTCCGCGGTGTCGCTTCTTGCCTCGGCCAGCCGGGCGAGCGCGAGCTGTGCCGGCACGAGCGCGGGGCTGAGGGCCGCGGCGCGGCGGTACAGCTCGGCGGCGCGCTCGCCGGCGCCGGACTGTTCGTGGAGCGCCCCGAGGTGGTAGGGCGCCGGGGCGTATTCGGGAAACTGGTCCATGAGGGCGGCGAGGGCGGTCATAGCCTCGCTGGTGCGGCCCGAGGAGGCGAGGAGGAGGGCGCGTTCTTCGCGGAGCGCGGGATCGTGGGGCCGGCGGGCGATGGCGCGACCGAGCGCGGCGAGCGCCTCGTCGGTGCGCCCGGCGGCGCGGAGGAGGGCGGAGTGGGCCCGCAGCAGTTCGGCGTCGCGCGGACGGCGGGCGAGCGCACGGGCGAACAGGGCGTCCGCCTCGTCGGTGCGGTTGGTGAGATGGAGGTGGGCGCTCAGATGTTCCAGTACGGGCACGTAGTCCGGGTAGGCGGCGTGGGCGGCGCGGAGGATTTCGACGGCGGCGGGCGCGTCGTGGCGGGCGCCGGCGATCAGGGCCGAGCCGAGGCGGGCCTCGCCGCCGGCGGTGGGATGGTCGTGGAGGGCGCGGTAGAGTGCGTCGGCCTCGTCGAACTGTTGCAGGCGCACGAGGTTGTTGGCCAACCCGAGCGCATGCACGGGATTGTTGGGTTCGACGGCGACGAGGGTGCGGCGGCGGGCGAGGGCGGACTCGCTGTGGCCGTCCATCGCGTCGAGCTGGGCGAGGACCTGGAGGGCGACGGCGTTGCGGGGGGCGAGCGCGAGGGTGCGTTCGGCCTCGGTGCGCGCCTCGGCGAATTGCCCGGCGCTGGCGAGGGTGTAGCTGAGGAAGCCGCGGGCGACGGGGTCGTTCGGATCGGCCGCGACGCCGTGGCGGGTGAGGGTGAGCGGGTCGCGCCAATAGCCCTGCTGGTGCCAAGTGCGCGCGGCGCAGCCGAGCAGCATGAGACTCGCGCCGGCAGCCGGCAGCCAGCGCGGCACGCGGTCTGTCACCAGCGCACGGATGCTCCAGAGCAGTGCCAGCTGCCAACCGAGCAGCGGCAGGTAGGTGTAGCGATCGGCCATCGACTGGAAGCCGACCTGCACGAGGCCGATCATCGGCAGCAGGGTGCCGACGTACCAGAGGCAGCCGACGGCAATCCACGGCATCGTGCGTCGTTGAAACCAGGAGACGGCTCCGGCGCCGGCGACGGCGAGTGCGGCGGCGCTGACGACCGGGGCGGGCCACCAGCCGGGGTGCGAGTAGGTGGTCGAAAGGTTGAACGGCCAGAAGAACATCCCGACATAGCGGGGCAGGGTGACGAGGGCGTTGGCCAGGCGCGCGCTGAGGGGTAGCTCGAGCACGAAGGAGCCGGTTGACGTCTGGGTGTGGATGGTCACGTAGGCCAACACCGCGGCCAGCACCGCGAACGGGACCTTCTCCAGCAGCAGGCGGCTCGTTGTTTCGGGGCGACTGGTCCGGCCGGTGGGGGCGGCCGGGGAGAGGCGCCAGCGGCCGAGCGGCCAGCAATCGAGCAGCAGGAACACGCCCGGCAGCACGACCATGCTGGGTTTCGACAGCAGCGCACCGACAAACGCCAGCAGTGTAATACAGTATTCGCGACGAGCGCGGGCGCCGGCGGCGCGGCGTTCGGCGTAGGCGGTGTAGGCCAGCAGGGTGAGGAGGCCGAAACAGACGCTGACGACGTCCTTGCGCTCGCTGATCCAAGTGACGGACTCGACGCGCAGCGGGTGCCAGGCGAAGAGCGCAGCGCAGACGGCGCTGGTCCAGAACGCCCCGGTGAGCCGGCGCAGCAGCAGGAACGCGAGGGCGGCGTTGGCGGCGTGCCAGAGAATGTTGTGGAGGTGGTGACCGGCGGCCTGCAGGCCGAAGAGTTGGAGATCGAGGATGTGGGTCAGCCGGACGAGCGGGTTCCAGATATCGCCGTGTCCGGTGAAGGCCCAGGCGAGGCTTTCGCGGTCGAAGCCGGCCTGGATGGCGGCGTTCTCAAGGATGTAGCGGGGGTCGTCGTAATCGAGAAAGCCGAAGGTCGTGGAGCGGGCGAACAGCAGCAGGGTGCCGATGGACAGGCCGAGGGCGACGAGCAGGGTGCGGCGAAAGGGGGAGCCGGAGACGGGCATCGGTGCGATCAAACGACTTGACCTCGAAAATGGGAGGAAAAACAAGCCGGGCTCGCGGACGAGCCCGGCTGGGGAGAACGAGCTGAGGTGCCGCTCAGCGGATGATGGCGAGCGTCTGGCCGGCCTGGACCAGCGTACCCTGGGCGACGCGGATCTCGGCGACCACACCGTCGTGGGTCGCGGTGATGGCGGTCTCCATCTTCATCGATTCGAAGACGAGGATGGCATCGCCGGTCTTCACGTGGCTGCCGACGGGTTTCTCGATGCGGAGCACGAGACCGGGGAGCTGGGTGTTGATCGGCTGGCCGGTGCCCGTGGCGGCGGGGGCGCAGCCACTGCAGAGCGAACCGTTCCTGACGCGGTCGCGAAACAGGAGAGGCCCTGACGAACTTCCACGAGGAGAACGTGGGCGAAAACGCCCGGCGGTCCGCCGCTTTAGTCCGTCCGGGAAAGGCCGGCGGCCTGAGCCCTGCTGGGAGGAGCCTTCCGGCGGAGGTGCGCGCCACGTCGGCCGGAGTGATCCGAGCCGTTGCGGCAGAGGTTTCGCAGGGCGGCGGAAGCTTCGGTCCGCCCGCCCCAACTACTCGTTGCCCGGTGCTGCGGGCGCGGTCCGTTATGGGCCTGTGAAATCAAGCAGCCCCGGCGCGGCGGCGACCGGGGGGGCTTGCCGGAGTCGCAACAATTGGCATACCTACAACCGGGCGCCGTACTGGTGCGCCTCCGTATGAACTTTTCCAGGGTGATGCTTTGGGGTGGTGTTCTGTTTCTCGCGGCGTCGGTGGTCTTGCGGTTCCTGCCCCGGTCGACGGAGGGAACGCAAGAGGCCGGCGCGCCGCCCGTCCCGGTCGTCGTCCCGGCGCCCGCTTCCGCGGTCTTGGCGGTGGCCGAGTCCGCGCTGGTGGCGGAGCTCGCCGCCTT
Organism: Opitutaceae bacterium; assembly: GCA_023269585.1. Taxonomy (GTDB): domain Bacteria; phylum Verrucomicrobiota; class Verrucomicrobiia; order Opitutales; family Opitutaceae; genus CAJCBL01. Next base: position 594 of record JAHFTC010000135.1, on the reverse strand, counting down.
CACCCGGACGCCCGACTGGGCGAACAGCCCGGCGTGGCTGGGATTCGTGGCCGGGCTCGAACGTGGGCGGGTGCCGGCCGTGCTCGCGGCGGTCGAGGCACAGCGCGAGACCGAAGTGCGGGTGCGGATGCGGCATGCGGTGTTGCGCCGTTGGGCGGAGTTCGAGCCGGAACGCGCGCTTCGCTACGCGGAAGGGTTGCCCTACAGCGAGGGGGCGCAGCTGCCGAGCGTGGCGTCGGTGGTGCGCGGTTGGTACAAGGCCGACGCGGCCGGTGCGGTCGAGTGGCTCCAGCGACAACCCGAGGGGCCGTTGCGCTTCACCGCGGAGCAGGCGTTGCTCCGTTCCCTCAGCAACGACGATCCGCGGCTGGCGTTGGACCTGTTGCTGGCCGGGCCGGATGCGAATCCGCAGCGCGGGCTGCTGTTTGCCGACGTTTTCCGCGAGCTGGCGGCGCGCGATCCGGCGGAGGCGTATTCACTGCTCGAGCGCGTGCCGGCGGAGGGTCGGCGGCGTTCCGCGCGGCTCGGGATGGTGCAGGGCTGGCTGAAGCGGGACGAGGGGGCGGCGCTGGCGTGGGTGGGCACCTACGCCAG
>JAHFTC010000134.1 GCA_023269585.1 Opitutaceae bacterium | reverse complement strand
AGCTCATGCTCGACAGCTTCCTGAAGTACTCCGTCAGCCCCGCGCCGCGCTACCTCGGCGACGAGCTGCTGCCTATCGACGACGAGCGCTTCTCCGGCTTCGTCTTCAAGATCCAGGCCAACATGGATCCGAAACACCGCGACCGCATCGCCTTCATCCGCGTCTGCTCCGGCAAGTTCGAGCGCGACATGCTCGCGCGCCACAGCCGCACCGGGAAGACGATCCGCCTCTCCAACTCCTCGAAACTTTTCGCGCAGGACCGCGAGACGGTAGACGTCGCCTACCCCGGCGACGTGCTCGGCCTCGTCGGCCACAACGAATTCGGCATCGGCGACACCCTCGCCTCCGACGCGTCGATCGTCTTCAACGAGATCCCGCGCTTCCCGCCCGAGTGCTTCGCGTACATCTTCAACCCGTCGCCCGCCGACTCGAAGAAGTACCGCTCCGGCGTCGAACAGCTCCTGCAGGAGGGCGTGGTGCAGACCTTCAACGTGCGCAGCGCCCCGACCGGCGCCACCTTCCTCGCCGCGGTCGGCCCGCTGCAGTTCGAAGTCGTGCAATACCGGTTACAGAGCGAGTACGGCGCCGAGTCGAAGCTCGAGGCCGCGCCCTTCGCCTTCCTGAAGTGGCTCGCGCCGCACCCCTCGCTCGCCGACCTGCACTCGCTCATTGTCGCCAGCGGCGTGTCCTTCGCCACCGACAAGAACGGCGACCAGTGCGTGCTCTTCCCGAACGAGTGGACGATGAACTATTTCAAGGAGAAGAACCCCGAGCTCGTCCTGCTCGATCTGCCCGACGACGCCGCCTTCCACACGAAAAGGTGAGCGCCGGTCCGTTGTAGCCGGCCGCGTCGAGGCCGGTCCGTTCCCGGGGCGGCTTTCAACCCGTGTTTTCACGGCAGGCTACCGCCTTCCTGCTGGAGAAACAGCGACACCCGCAAACGGTCGTTGTTCTTGCTCCCCACCGCCGCGCTGCTCTCCTTGGGACATGGATACTCCATGGCTCCGCAGCGCCCGGAACGGCCTCGCCGCGATCGTCCTTCTCGTCTCCGCGAACTTCCTTTGCGCGCAGCAGACCACCTCAACGCCGCTTACCCTCGAGGCGCAGGTCGCCGGTTCCTGGGTCAAAGTTCTGGGGGTGGCAGACAGGCGCCTCATCGGCGGCGACGCCACCAAACCGATCACGATTCCGGGAAGTGCTCAGCTGCGGCTTGTCGGCGACCTCGCCGCGAATCTCGATCTGATCGAGCCGGTCACGTCCTTCGAGATCAATGAGATTACGGCCGTTCCGTCCCCAGTCACAGCCCCCGAATGGAAGGCCATGGGAGTTCGTTCAGTGTTTTCCGACGTGGCATCGCCGGCCGGAACCGCACGGTTCCAAACGTCGGATCCACGCCGGAGCCTGCTCCTGTGCGTGTGGCAGGTCCGCGGTGTTCCCGTCGTGATCAAGACACAGCCCCTCCTGCTTCGCGCCGAAGGCACGAACGTTATGGAAGAATTCGATCTCGCCGTCGATGCAGCGGCGACGGCCGGCAATCCGCTCCTGCTTGTGTTGGCGGACGGCACTTTCATCGCGCGGAACGATGCTCCCGGTACCGCTGACTTTAGCCGTTTCGCAGCCAAGTTGGCTCTCGGCCTCGATTCGGAGGTCGCCGCCGGGACCGAACACATGACACCACTGCCAGCCGCCCCGGCCGCGCTGCCTTCCCTGCTCCACGTTGCTGCGCAGGCAGGTGCGCAACGTTCCGTCGAAGCACTGCTCAAGATACAGAGTGGCCCCGCGCTTCGCGACGCCACCGGCAACACGGCTCTCCACCTGGCCGTTCGCTGCATGCGCCCGGATGTCGTCGCGACGCTCATCCGGGCGAAGTTTCCTTGCGACGCGACGAACAACGACGGCCAGACCGCGCTGCATCTCGCCGCCATGGGAGCGCACGTAGACGCCTGCCAGATGCTGCTCGATGCCGGCGCAACGCCGACCGTCTTCACCAACAAGAAAGACTCGCCGATCCTATGCGCGCTCTATTCGAACTGCGTTCCGGCGATCAAACTGCTGAAAGCGCACGGCGCGGATTTCAACTTCACCGACCAAGGTGCTGGCCAAGTACTCGTGCTCAAGGCCTGGCAGGGGCAGCGCGAACTTGTCCAAGTTCTCCTGCCCCACACCACCCAGCTCAGCACGAATTGGCGAGGACAGACCGCCCTCGTGGCAGCCGCGAGCGAAGGCCATCTGGAGATTCTCGATGACCTTCTGGCGGCCAAGGCCAATCCCAACCACTCAGGTACAGGTTATCGCACTCCCCTAATCGCCGCGGCCAGTCGCGGACGAGTGGATGCCATCCGCAAATTGCTCGCCGCAGGCGCCAAACCCGACGCTGCCGACTATCTCGGGCGGACCCCGCTTCACGTCGCCTGCGCCGCTGGCTCCGCCGAGTCCGTGCAAGCGCTGCTCAAGGCAGGCGCATCGATCGATGCCGCAGCAGCCGACGGTGCCACCCCGCTGAGTCTCGCGCTAGAAGCCGGCTCCCGGCCCACAGTCGATGCGCTCCTCTCCGGCAACGTGCGCATCGATCCGACCGCCTCCGGTTTTGACAACTTGATTTCCCGGGCACTCACCATCGACTCGGAGGCGTTCGTGGCGGCGGCATTGAAGGCAGGTATGGCCGTGAACTTCCGCACCAGTTCCGGTTGGACTGCGCTGCAAATTGCGAAGGCGATGAAAGCGACCCACTGCATCGCGCTACTCACCTCGGCGGGAGCGGATACCGCCGGCGAGAATGCGCCTACCGCGCAGGTCATCCCTCCTTCGCAGTTGGGGAAGCGCCCCGCGATCGTCGAGATCCGGCCGCCAGTGGATCCCCGGGATCCCAACGAGTCGGACCTGAAAGGAGAAACCGTCATGGTTGACGCCATCATCGCTGGCGACGGGAAACCGATCTTCGCGCGCGCCACCTGCGAGGACTGCCGCCTCTCGGCCTCCGCCATGCGCACCGTTCTTCGCTCGGTATTCACGCCCGGCGAGAAGGATGGCAACCAAGTGACGACCCAGGTGCGGATCCCGGTACGTTTCCTCGCCCGCGAGGAACTCGTCTTCTCGGCCGACTCCCTCGATAAACGCCCCGTCCCAATTTCGCAGATCGCACCGCGCTATCCCACGAAGCTGAGGTTCGCGAAGATCAATGGCGAAGCCACCGTCGACTTCGTGGTCGCGGTCGACGGAACCATCCAGGACGTGACGGTGGTCTCCGCCTCCCACAAGGAATTCGGCGCCAGCGTCGTGCTCGCGGTCAAACAATGGATGTTCCAGCCTGGCATTCACGGCGGAAAGCCTGTCGCGACAACCATGCGCCAGACCTTCCCCTTCCGGCTCGATCCGAGCATCGCCGAATAGCGTTGGGCATCGCGGCAGTGTTACCGCTTGTTGAGCTTCCAGCAGGACACCGCGCTCTATGCTGCGCGCACAAAAAAGGCGCCCGGTTTGCACCGGGCGCCTTGAGAGTTGCGGGCCTACAGGGGCCGGCGGGGAACGTTAGCCCTTCGTGGCCTCGTCGAGGATGTCGCCGAGGTTCGTGAGCTCGTTGCCGGTCTTCATCGAGTCGTAGGCCGAGGCTTCCGCCTGGATCTGCTCGATGCTGTAGTTGGCGGCCTTGATCGAGAGGCCGAGGCGGCGCTCTTCGCGGTCGATCTTGACGACGCGGGCGGAGACGACCTGGCCGGGCTTGAGCACGTCCTTGATCTTCTCCACGCGGTCTTCCTGGATCTGCGAGATGTGCACCAGGCCGTCGATGCCGTCCTTGAGCTCCACGAAGGCGCCGAAGGAGGTGATCTTGGTGACGGTGCCCTGCACGACGTCGCCGATCTTGAACACGCGGTCGATGTCGGACCACGGATCATCGGCGAGCTGCTTCATGCCGAGGCTGATGCGCTGCTGGTTCGGATCGACGTCGAGCACGACGGCATCCACTTCGTCGCCCTTCTTGAGGACTTCGGAGGGATGGTTGACCTTGCGGGTCCAGGACATGTCGGAGACGTGGACCATGCCGTCGATGCCTTCCTCGAGTTCGATGAAGGCGCCGTAGGTGGTCATGTTGCGCACCTTGCCGCGGACGCGAGCGCCCACCGGGTAGTTGTGCTTGACCATATCCCACGGGTTCGGGTCGAGCTGGCGCATGCCGAGCGAGATCTTCTGCTCGTCGCGGTTGAGGCCGAGGATGACGGCATCGAGTTCCTGACCGACCTTGAGGATGTCGGAGGGCTTCGCGATGCGCTTGGTCCAGGACATCTCGGTGACGTGCACGAGACCTTCGACACCGGGCTCGATCTCGACGAACGCGCCGTACGGCACGAGGTTGACGACCTTGCCGCGGATCTTGGCGCCGACCGGGTACTTGTGGTCGATGTCGTCCCACGGATTCTTCTTGGTCTGCTTGAGGCCGAGGGAGACGCGCTCCTTCTCACGGTTGACCTCGATGATCATGACCTCGATCTCCTCGCCCTGCTTGAGCAGCTCGGACGGGTGCGAGATGCGACCCCAGGACATGTCGGTGATGTGGAGCAGGCCGTCCATGCCGTCGAGGTCGATGAACGCGCCGAAGTCGGTGATGTTCTTGACCACGCCCTTGCGGAGCTGGCCGGGCTGGATCGAGTCGAGGAGGTTGCGGCGCTTGCTGGTGCGCTGCTCTTCGATGAGCTCGCGGCGGGAGAGAACGATGTTCTTCCGGTCGAGGTTGATCTTGAGGACCTTGAAGTCGTAGGTCTGGCCAAGATACTGATCGAGATTCTTCGGGGGCTGCACATCGATGTGCGAGCTGGGCAGGAACGCGTCGACGCCCATGCCGACGATGAGGCCGCCCTTGACCTTCCCCTTGACGCGTCCGGAGACGATCGTGCCTTCCTGGCACTTGAGGAGGATGTTTTCCCAGTTCTTCTTCTGCTGGGCCATGTCGTAGGACAGGACCGGGCTGCCGTCCTTGTCCTCGAGCTTCATGACGAAAACCTCGATCGAGGAGCCGATCTGAAGCTCGCCGAGGTCGAAGAATTCGTGGGCCGGGATGAGGCCTTCGGATTTGCCGCCGATGTCGACGACGACCTCGTTCTGGCGAATCTCGGTGATGGTACCGGGGACGATGGCGCCTTCCTTGAGGCTATCGAAGGCGGAGTTCGCCAACAACTCTTGCATTACGCTGCTCATGACGATGAATCGGACGTCGCTCGTGTTGCTCCACGCACTGGCGCCGGCCGTGAACGGTCCCGCAAGGCGGGACCGGATGGGTTGAATGTTAACTATCAACCGGCCGGAGGGAGCGTGCGGCATACTCCGGACGGACGACTTTCTGCCGCGGAAGGGGCGGAAAGTCACAGCCCCCCACCCCGCCGGCAAGCGGAAAACGTGAGGAGTCACTCGAGCGTCGAGGGACGAGCGACGAGAGCAAGATCACCCAGGAAAAACCACCGCGGCCGAGCACTCAGATTGTGCCACCGCCGGTTCGGCGTTCGCTCCTCAACACTCGACCCTCGTCTGCGTCGACGCAGCTCAGTACTCGAACGGCCCGCCGAACGCTTTGTCGAAGGCCCGGCGCTCACGCTTGGTCGGCCGTCCTTCGCCGTGCGGGCGCGCCAGCAGGTTCTGGGTGTGGCGCTCACGGCCGCGTTCGCGCTCCTGGGGCGGCGTAATGTCCTCGATGTACGGGCCCAGGTCGGCATGCGACACGCGTTTTTCCAGCAACGGCCCGACCCGCAGCGTCCGTGTCCAACCCCCGAGGTTGATGGCGACAACCTGCCCGGTCCGCATCTCCCGCGCCGGACGGGCGGGCTGTCCATCGAGCGTGACCTTGCCGCCGCGGCACGCCTCGGTCGCTTGCGCACGCGTCTTGTAGACGCGCACACACCAGAGCCATTTGTCGAGGCGGACGTCGAGCGGCGTGGCGATCGTTGCAGGGACTTTGCCGTGGGTCATCGGGAAGACGTGGGCCAGTCTCCGCCCAGCATCCAGCGCGGCGCAAGGCGGAGGTTGTGTTTCGAGCCAGCGCGGGACGCACCAAGTCGCAGAGGGACTGATGCTGTGTCCCGGTGGCCGGCGAGGCAGGGGTTGCCGTCGCCACGGCGTTCCTGCCCCGCGCCAATCCGAGCCTCCGCACCGGCCGTACAGGCGGGCCCGTCGTTTCCGCGCAAATTTCCGGCGCAAATCCGCGAAACCCGCTGAAGACAGCGCCAACAGAGCCGATGAGGTGGCCACCCCACCGACTTTTCCCGCCCAACGCCCATGCCCACCCAACTCACCGAGGACCTTTTCAAGGAGTGCATCGAGCACGCCGTCGCAAAGGTGTTCCAGACCATGCTGCAGAGAAAGGCGACGCCCGTCCACGGCTCTTCGCCCGTGCCGACCACCGAGCCGTGGGTCCGCCCCACCGACCTCGACGGTGTCATCGCCGTGGGCAGCGTGGGTTTCGCCGGCGACATCTGCGGCCTCGTTTTCATCTACCTGTCCGAGAGCCTGGTCGCCTCCATCGTCCAAGGCATGCTCGGGATGAGCGAGCAGGAAGCCAAGGAGGCCGGTCGCGAGGTCGCCTCCGACGTCATCGGCGAACTCACCAACATGACCGTCGGCACCTTCAAAAACCGTATCCACGATCTCGGTTACCCGTGCAAGCTCACGATTCCCACGGTGGTGTGGGGTTGCGACATCGCCATCCAGCCGCCCCGCGGCGCCGTGCGCCGCACCTACATCTTCAGTGTCGAAGGTCACAGCGTGATCGCCGACCTGATGTTCAAGAACGACTGATCTTCCGCCATGCCAAAGCTGCTCACCATCGACGACTCCAAGACCATCCGCCTCATCCTCGCGCGAGCGTTCAAGGAGTACGACTGCACCATGATCGAAGCCGCCAACGGCGACGAAGGCCTCAAGGCCGCCGCCGAGCAGAAGCCGGATGTCATCCTGCTCGACATCACGATGCCCCAGATGGACGGTATCCAGATGCTGACGCTCCTGCGCGAGCGCGGCGACAAGACCCCGGTCATCATGCTCACCGCCGAGGGCGGATCCACGAGCGTGGAGAAAGCCACCCACCTCGGCATCAGCGACTACATCTCCAAGCCGTTCCAGAACGAGGCGCTGGTCGAGAAGGTGCAGAAGGTCCTGCCCCTCGCCCGTCGCGCCGCTTGACGCGCCCGCCGCGCCGGTGTTCGACGCCGCGCCGACGGCGGCGCCAGGCGCCTGTTTCGGCGTAACCGCATCCTCGTGTCAGCCGCCGCTCCCCGGACGAGGCGAGGGTAATGTTCCGCCCAAGGGTTTTCGCACGCTTCGAGGCGCGGCGGAACCCGCAGGTCCGTGCGACGCGATCGAACCGTTCGCGCACCGCCTGCAACCACGTTCCGGGCACAAAAACGCCCGCCGAACCTCCGGTCCGGCGGGCGTCGAAAGAACGCGTCAGCCAACAGCGCGTTCACCGCGGGCGTTCACTTCGCGGCGAGAAGATCGTCGATGCTGTCGGTGTCGGTGTTGACGTCGGCGAAGAGCCAGGTCGAGAGGTAGCGCTCCGTGCTTGAGGGCACGATCACCACGATCTGCTTACCCGCGTTTTCCGGACGCTGGGCGAGTTGGAGGGCGGCCCAGATGGCGGCGCCGGACGAGATGCCGACCGGGATGCCGTCGAGGGTCGTGACCTGCTTGGAGACCGGACCGGAATCGACCTCCTTCACGCGGATCACCTCGTCGTAGACCTTGGTGTTGAGCACGCCGGGCACGAAGCCGGCGCCGATGCCCTGGAGCTTGTGCGGGCCGGGGTTGCCGCCGGAGAGCACGGGCGAGGCGTCGGGCTCGACCGCCACGATCTTCACACCGGGCTTGCGCTCCCTGAGCACCTCGCCGACGCCGGTGATTGTGCCACCAGTTCCGATACCGGAGACGACGATGTCGACCTTGCCGTCGGTGTCGCGCCAGATCTCCTCGGCGGTGGTGCGGCGGTGGACGGCGGGATTGGAGGGGTTGGCGAACTGCTGGAGGATGACGCTGTTGGGGATCTGCTTCTGCAGCTCCTCCGCGCGGGCGATGGCGCCCTTCATGCCCTTGGCGCCCTCGGTGAGGACGAGCCGGGCGCCGAGAATCTTGAGCAGCTTGCGGCGTTCGAGACTCATCGTCTCGGGCATGGTGAGCACGAGCTTGAGGCCCTTGGCGGCGGCGACAAAGGCCAGCGCGATGCCGGTGTTGCCCGAGGTCGGCTCGATGAGAACCGTGGCCTGGTTGATCTTCCCGGACGCGAGGGCGTCCTCGATCATGGCGGCGCCGATGCGGTCCTTGACGCTGGAGAGCGGGTTGAAGAATTCGAGTTTGAGGAGGATCTCAGCCTTCGCGCCGTGTTTGGCGGCCGTGCGGTTGAGGCGAACCAAGGGAGTGTTGCCGATGGTCTGGGTGATGTCGTCGTAGATGCGAGCCATGGTAGTGTTGGTTTTGGGTTATTGGTGATGGGTTACGGTGAAAAGGAAAGGCCGGATCGCCGATTCGACTCAGATGACGTACTCCTCGCGCAGGGCGCGGCTGTGGCGGATGCGCAGGAGCACCGGGTCGTCGACCCGCAGCTGCAGCCGGTCGAATTCGGCGCGGGAGAGTTCGACCTCCACGTGCTCGCCATCGCTGGCGCGTTCGCAGGTGAGGCAGGCGCGGGCGCCGGCGGTGTGGATGTTGAGCACAACCCCCGCCTCGCCATCGAGCCCGGATTGGCGGCGCACGAGATCGAGATCATGCGGGCGCACGAAGACGGCCTCGCCGCCAGCGCGGGTGGCGAGGGCGGTCTCGGGCACGTAGCCGTGCCAGGGCAGCCGGAGCCGGTTCACGTTTCCAAGAAACTGGTACACGAATGGCGTGGCCGGCCGGTCGTAGACCATCTGGGGCGTGCCGACCTGCTCGACGCGGGCGTTGTTCATCACGACGACCTCGTCGGCGATCTCGAGCGCCTCCTCCTGGTCATGGGTGACGAAGACCGTGGTGAGGCCGATCTCGTCGTGGAAGCGGCGCAGCCAGCGGCGGAGCTCCTTGCGCACGCGGGCATCGAGCGCGCCGAACGGCTCGTCGAGCAGCAGCACCTTCGGCTCGACCGCGAGCGCACGGGCGAGCGCCACGCGCTGGCGTTGGCCGCCGGAGAGCTGGCTGGGGAAACGGCCCCCGAGGTCCTCGAGCTGCACGAGCTTCAGGAGCGCCTGCACGCGATCGGCGATCTCGGATTTCGGCGGGCGCTGCGCGCGCGGGCGCACATCGAGCCCGAAGGCCACGTTCTCGCTCACGGTCATGTGGCGGAAGAGCGCGTAGTGCTGGAAAACGAAGCCGACACGGCGCTGCCCGGCGGGCGTGTGCGTGACATCCTCGCCGTGGAACGCCACGCGACCCGCGCCCGGATCGGCATGTTCGAGGCCCGCGATGATGCGCAACAGCGTCGTCTTGCCGGAGCCGGAGGGCCCGAGCAGCGCGACGAGTTTGCCGGCGCCGACGTTGAGGCTGACATCGTCGAGCGCCCGGTAAGCGCCAAAGTGTTTGGTGATGTTGGTGGCGGAAATGGACATCGAGGAGGAAGGCGGGACGAACTTTGAACAATTGAACAGGGAACTTTTAACACGGAAGGAACTGGCACTCAGGGGGCACTGCGGCCCGCGGCGGTCCGGACGCTGGACACGAAGATCCGGATGAGTTCGTCGGTCTCTTGGATCAGAGGATCGACGCGCTCAGGCTTGTCGATGAGCGGGACGCGCTGAGTGAGACGAAGCCAACGGTCAGTCTCACGCAGCTCCTTCAGGCCAATCTTCATCTTGTGAACAAAATCTCGCCGCGACTCCGCCGCCTGCGCTTCGGCGTGCTGCGGCAGCGGCGCCGTACCAGAACGCAACAACTGCCCGGCCACATGTACGCCGGCGGGGGTGCGGTGCATCTGTTCGGTTAGGCGGATGACTCGGGCGGCGTACTCGAGCAATCGCTCCGCGAGGTCGTAGGGTTGTTCGGGCATGGTGAGATCCTCCATCTCAGTGTTCGATTCGTTTGCGGGTTAAGCCGTCGGGCTGTCGTTGAGCGTTCGCTGTTCCTTGTTCGCTGTTCAATGTTCGCGGAGCGCGCGGGTGTGCTGCCACTCGACGAGGCTCTTGAGGATGAGCGTGGTCAGCGCCAGCAGCGCGAGCAGCGAGGCCACGGCGAAGGCGGCGACGAAGTTGTATTCGTTGTAGAGAATCTCGACGTGGAGCGGCAGGGTGTTGGTCTCGCCGCGGATGTGTCCGCTAACCACCGATACGGCACCGAACTCGCCCATCGCGCGGGCATTGCAGAGGATCACGCCGTAGAAGAGGCCCCACTTGATGTTGGGCAGCGTCACCCGGCGGAAGGTCTGCCAACCGCTCGCACCGAGGGTGATCGCGGCGTACTCCTCGTCGGTGCCCTGGGCCTGCATCAGCGGAATGAGTTCGCGGGCGACGAACGGGAACGTGACGAAGATCGTCGCCAGCACGATGCCGGGCACGGCGAAGATGATCTGGATGTCGCGGGCGTTGAGCCAGGCGCCGAGCCACGGGTGCTCGCCGGCGGCGAGGTACGGGCCGAACCACCCCTGCAGGCCGAACAGCAGCACGTAGATCAGGCCGGAGATCACCGGCGAGACGGCGAAGGGCAGGTCGATGAGCGTGAGCAGCACGCTCTTGCCGCGGAAGTTGAACTTCGCAATCGCCCACGCGGCGGCGACGCCGAACACGAGGTTCGCCGGCACCGC
>JAHFTC010000133.1 GCA_023269585.1 Opitutaceae bacterium | reverse complement strand
ACAATTGAGCCTGAAGAATGCACGGGAGTATTTCCGGGAGCATCTGAGGGTCGGTGACTACTACGCAGAAGACCGGACCGTCATGGGCGAGTGGATCGGCAAGGGGGCCGGCAGTCTCGGGCTGAGCGGCAAGGTCGAGGAGAAGGCGTTCCTGGATCTATGCAGCGGAATCGATCCGACGACGGGAAGGCGGCTGACACAGCGGATGAATTCGACGCGGAAGGAAGCAGGGAGAGAGGAGCCAAATCGGCGCATCTTCTATGACTTCGTGATCAGTCCACCGAAGAGCGTCTCGGTGGTCGCGCTGTACCAGGATCCCCGGATTGTGGAGCTGCACAACCGGGCCGTGCGGATGGCCATGACCGAACTGGAGGCCTTCGCGGAGACCAGAGTGCGGACGGCCAAACAGAACGGCGAGCGAGTGACCGGGAACCTGGTGGCCGCCTTCTTCCGGCATGAGACGAGTCGGGAACTCGATCCCCACTTGCACACCCATTGCGTAGTGTTCAATGCGACGCACGATCCGGTCGAGAAGCGGTGGAAGGCACTGCACGCGTCAGGAATGTACCGGGCACAGAAGTTCGCGGAGAACCTGTACTTTCACGAAATGGCCAAGGGACTGCGGGCCATCGGCTACGAGATCGAGAACAACAGTCGCAATTTCGAGATCCGGAACGTGCCGAAATCCGTGATCGAACGCTTTTCAAAGCGACACCGGCAGATCGATGAGGAGACCGGCAAACGGATCGCGGAGAACGGCCAACCGGCAAATGTCGCGGAACTGCGCGAACGGGTGGCACAGGAGAAACGGCGCCGCAAACAGAGCAATGCGACGGCGGGGCGATTGCGGGCGACGTGGGGCGAAGAGATGACGCGCGAGGAGAAGACAGCGCTGGAGGGAATCAGAATCCGACCGCCGGGTTGTCCCGTCAGGGCCAACGCGCAGGAAATCGTCGCCTGGGCTGATGCGCATCTTTTCGAGCGGCGGGCCGTCGTGCAGGATCACGAACTCATGGCGGCGGCGCTTTCCCGCGGACGAGGGCAGGATCTCGACTTGGCGACCATCCGCGCAGAGATCGACCGACGGGGATATGTCCATGAGGACGGCACGCGGCGGATTGCGTCCCGTGAGACGTTAAGGCGGGAGATCGCAGTGGTGACAGCGGTGCACAACGGGATTCGGATGTTCAGCCCGTTGAATTCGGACTACCGGCCGCCGGAGACGTTGTCGGTCGAACAACGGCAGGCCGTGGAGCAGATCTTGGAAAGCGAGGACTTCGTTACGCTGTTCCGCGGTGCGGCAGGCACCGGGAAAAGCCACACCCTGCGAGCCGTGGCAGACGGATTGAAGGTGGGCGGACGCCCGGTCGTCGTGCTGACGCCGCAGCGGCAGCAGGCCGCGGACTTGTCGGCGGACGGGCTCTCCGCAACGACGCTCGCACGTTGCTTGCAGGGGATGGAGTTGCCGCCACACCCCGTCGTCCTTCTCGACGAAGCCGGACAAGTGGGAGCGCGACAGATGTTCGAATTGGTCGGATTGGTGCAGGCTCACGGCGGCCGGTTGATTCTTTCAGGCGACACTCGGCAGCACGGCGCAGTCGAGGCCTCGGATATCCTGCGCGCCATCGAGACAAAGGCCGGTGTGAAGCCAGCGGTCCTGCAAGAGATCAGACGGCAGGATCCGGGGCTGGCAAGAACAGCGGCCGAGCGGGTTTTCATTTCCAGGTATCGCAAGGCGGTGAAAGCGGCTGCCGATGGGCGAATCGAGGAATCGTTTGATCGACTGGACCGAATCGGCTGCATCCGCGAAACGGCAGCGGCGGAACGGCCGGCAACGCTGGCGGCAGAATACCTGGCCAGTGTCGACCGCGGCGAGCGAACGCTGGTCGTCGCCCAAACCTGGGACGAGGTGAATCGCGCCAACGACGCAATCCGCCAAGCACTGCGGGCGCGGGGTGCAATCGGTGCGGGCATGACACTCAAGGTTCTTCAACCACTCGATCTATCGGAGGCGCAGAAGCGGGATGCTCGGTTCATTCCGGAGGGAGCGTACGTCGTCTTCCGGAAAGGCTACGGCCGGTTCAAACGCGGTGAGTCGTACCCTGTCGTCACTGCCAGCGAACGCGGCCTTGTGCTGTTGAAGAACGGCCGGCGGTCCACGCTCATCTACCAACGCACCGACCGAATCACCATCGCCACCGAACACGAAATGGAGGTCGCCACCGGCGACCGGCTGCAACTGAAGTTCAATGGTCGGTCGCGCGATGGCCAACGCATCGCCAACGGAGAGTTGGTTACGGTTCGGCAGGTCAATTGCGACGGCTCAATCGCCGTCGAGACCGACGTCGGAACGATAAAAACACTCTCGCCGAACCAACGGCTTTTCCACCGTGGCTACGCGGTGACCTCGTATGCATCGCAGGGGAAAACCGTGGACACAGTACTCATCGCCGATTCCGCCTGCCGGGCGGCGACGAACGCCAACCAATGGTACGTCGCCATCTCCCGAGGGCGGAAGCGCGTGACCGTGTTCACCGAGAACAAGACGGAACTGCGGGCGAACATCGACCGCACTGGCGACCGCGACCTCGCCATGGACCTGAACGACAGTGCCAGCGTTCGACGATTCCAGAAGCGGCGAAACGTCGTCAGCCACGCCAGGAACACCCATCGGCAGCAACAAGCCCAGCAGATCACCGCTCGGACCAACCACCATCAGCGCATCGCCTTATGAGCACTCCGCACACCTTCAATCCGATCTCTCACATCGGCTCGGACTGTCACCGGGTGCTACACCACGGTGCCAAGTCGCTGGAGGTCCACGCTGGCACCGGAACGATTTCGGTTCTCCCGTGGGCTCACTTCATCGCTGCGGAACACTACGAGGAGCCGGCGAGCGAAACATTACAGATCACGTTCTCCAACGCCGAAGTCGTGATCCAAGGCACCCGGCTCATGCCAATCCTGAGCGCGGTCGCCGATGGCAGCCTCGTCTCCGTAAACGTCTCGCCTCCGGACCGCCATACGCGACCGCCGAACCTCAGGCCGTTGGTCAAGCGTATCGCTGTTCGCGTCCCCAACACCCCACCGCAACAAGAGCACTATTGATGGGGCCATTAAGCCGCGTTGATCGCGGCTTCCGCAGCCCGAAGGGTTGCCAGAATCTCCGAAAAGGCGGGAGGCAGGTTGAGGAACATTTCCGCCATCTTCGCGTAGTCGGCTTCAAGCTCCCTGAGCCGGAAATCAGGCGGCGCGAGGCGGATGGTCCCCGGTTTGGCCGTCTCGTAGCTGGCCCAAGACGAGGCAAAGAAACGGCTCTTGTGGCGCACCACACTTTCCAACAAATCGAGCCGTCGCATGGATCGCTCTCCGAACGGATGCCGGATCAGCGCCGCCAGGTCGGAGTAGTGACGCGAATAGCGGTCGCGCATCGGCAAGTCGGGCCTCCGGTGATACTCAGCGTGCAGAATGGTCGCCTTCTCCCAAAACGTCCGCTCGACTTCCAGCGCCACCACCCGGGCAGAGGATTGGGTGAACGTGCGCGGAAATTCCTCCGCCACCATCGGCGTGATCGCATGATCGCCAACCGGGCGCTGGTCGGTGAGCGATCCGAACTCGATTTTCACTTCCGCCCGGATGTAGCCAGAATAGGCCGTCGCAGCCGGATACCGGAACAACACCACCGGCGATTTCGATGATTCGTCCACCCGTGCGATGAGGTTCCACCCTGCCCTTTCCGACTCGCCCAACAGCGGCGCCAAAGCCTCGGCCAGCAGCGGCGCGAACCGATCTTGAACGGCCGCGGCGCACGCCGCCTCCAATTCTTTGTGCCGCTTCAGGCGTTGGGTCGGGGATGGTGCGTCCTCGAGCCGGCTTTCAACCATGCCGAGGAATTGCGGGCTCACGGAAAGATCGACGTCCTCGGAGAAGCGCTGAATGACACCGAAGACCTTGGAGAGCGACGTTCCACCCTTGAATACCAGATGATCCCGCCATGGCTGGAGTTGGAAAAGTTCACCGAGCAGGAAACAAACCCAGAAGTCCTTTTCCATCATCCAGGCGGGAACGCTGCGGCGAGCGGCGGCCTCAGTGAAAAATGCCGCCCGATCATCGACGGCCCGGCGGGCAAAATCACGCATGGCTCGACTCCTCGGCGACAGCGTGGAGATGCGGGCGCATCCACGCCGGCGCGAACCGGGCATCGCGTCCCAAGCGCTGTCGATCCGTTGCGTTCAACACACGTCGCAGGGTGGCAACGCGCGCCGACGTGACATGGTCCTTCCCAAGATATCGCAATGCCTGAATGACCGTGCCGCTCATCTGACCGGCCAACGCCAAGTGGCGCGGTGCGGCCTTCCGCAATTCGACGACAAGACGGCCGATGGGGACCTTGCGACTTGTGCCATCGGTCAAAAAGACGACCCGGGCCGGCACCTGTTCCGACAGCCCGAGCAGATTGGCGGCAAATGCCCCCGACGGCTGGATACGAAGGCCGGAGTTCCGCGCCAAAGCCTGGGCCACCAATGTCGGCTCGGGACTGAGCAGACCGATCTCCGGGTGCGTCTTGGGGTAGTCGTAAAGCCCACGGCGCAGCCGGCGGATAACGCCACGCTTCGCCAATTGGGAGAGCGAGAAGTCGACGGCATCCCGGCTGCCGACATCGGCGAAGTCGAATGGGGTGAAGACGGCACCCCTTCCACGGCCATAGATCCGACTAACTATCTGTTGTTCAATGCTCATTCATCAATTCCAGCCTCTTATTTACTCAGAAAAACTAGCATGTTTTCCTGAGAATGGAAGCCCGCACTTTCCGATCGATCTTTCGGCTGATCGGAGGCCGGCTCTCACTTCGCCGGACCGGCAGTCTGAAGCGTGACCTTCGCCGCTGCCGCGAAGCTGTGTTCCATCCGCAAGTGACCGTAGGTCTTCATCGCGAGCACGCCGCCATCGGCATGGCCAAGCCAGCGGCTGATCGTCGGAATATCCACGCCAGCCTCGATGCAGATCGTGGCGAAGAAATGCCGGAGCGAATGATGCGTCAGGCGCTCAACGCCTGCCCGCTTGCACGCACCATCCAAGGCCTCACGGCACTGCCGGATGCTGAACGCCCGTCCGGTGATCTTTCGGCCGGCTTTGGTTCTCCGCGCCCGCATCCGGTTCAGTAGATCCCGCAACGCGGCGATTTTCGGAACCTCACGGTCCCGGGATCCTTCGGTCTTCGTGCCCCTCAAAATGACCGAGTTGCCCAAGTCGTCGGCCCAATCGAAGCTCACCGCCTCGTTCAGGCGCGCCCCGCTGTAGGCCATGAACTCGGCAAGCTCGGTCGACGCCTCGCAGCGCTCGGCGAGATAACCGCGCATCTCGACAAGATTGGGCGCGTCGGGAACGCGGCGCATTTCCGCGAAGAGCTCCCGCATCTGGGCGGTCGAGGGAAGCCTCAGTTTCTTCTGGGTCTCGGGCTTCCGGATCGGCCCTCCGATGATCGGGTTCAAATCGAACGGAACCATCGGTATTGCCCCTGATTCGACCCCCATCCGGAGGATGCGGTACAGCAGTTCGATGGTCGTGTTGACCGTGACCGCCTTGTACCCGAGCTTGGCCCGACGGGTGTTGCGCTGTTGGAACCGTGCCTCGCCGTGCAGGAAATTCGCAAAGCGTCGGGCCTGTTCGACGGTGATCTTGTATGGCTTGGCCTTGCGCAGATCGGTTCCGAAACACTTCGTCCACTGTTTGAGCAGGCGAGCCGTCGACGCTTTCATCGAAGCCTTGCTCTTCGCCGCCTTCGCCGTGTTGGCCAGATAGTCCGCCAAGTGGCGGTCGATCAGATCCCCCATCAGACCGTTGCCGATCTCAAGCCGCTGGCGACTGAGCCGCTGCCGCGCGACCTTGGCGATGGCGTCAGCGTGCCGCAACTTCGCCACGCTCCAGACGTCCGTCTTCAGCGATTGCATACGGCGACGACCGCCGACCTGCACTCGCGTGTAGTAGCGCCCGGATTTCCGGTTGCGCAGCAAGTTCGGGACACCGGTCCCGCAGTCCCAGCCACCCAGCTTCTCCTTCGTGTCCATGGCCCGTTTTGGTATGCGTCAGTGGTATAACTTTCTCAAGCACCATAGGAGTACCACCGGATGTCCATGAAGTAAACACGCATGGCGGAGGTAACCCGGCGAACGGCCGGCGCGGCAAGCGCGAAGAGCCCCGCGCGGTGGCGCCCGGGGCGGGCCGCTTCAGCGGCCGATGATTTCCTTCACCCGTTTCTGCAGCCCGAACACATCGAACGGTTTCGGGAGAAACGTGGAGACGCCGGCGAGATCTTGGTGGTCGTAGACGATGTCGTCGGCATAGCCGGAGATGAAGAGGATCCGGACCTGCGGAAACGCCGCGGTGACCTTCCTCGCGAGTTCCATCCCGTCCATCTTCGGCATGACCAGATCGGTGAGCAGGAGCGCGAGGTCCTTCACCGCACCGGACTGCAACGTCGCCCAAGCCTCCGCCCCGTCGCCCGCCGTGAATACTTCATAGCCGGCGGCGACCAAGGCCTCCTGGATCAATTGCAGGGCGGACTCTTCGTCATCGACGACCAGAATGGTGGCCTTTTTCGTCATGATTGGGAAGCGGACGAGAACGGGAGCGAATGCGTGGTGAGCAAAACAGCCGCACGAGTATCGACAAGCGCGAACTCAGCAAGGCGGCGCGGGCGAATTCAAAGGCCGAGTGCACGCCGGATGCCCTCGAGGATCCGCGACGGCTCCTGGGTTTTCTCCAGAAAGCCCAGCGCGCCGAGCCGGGCGGCCCGCTCGCGCAGCCGCGGCTCCGCCAAACTCGAGATGAAGAGGATCGGGATGTTCCCCAGGATCCGGCGCAGGCTGCGGGCGACCTCCAGCCCGTTCGGGCCGGGCAGCTTGATGTCCATCAGGACGAGGTCGGGGTGGAGCCGGCGCACATCCCGCACCACGTGGGTGCCATCGGGAGAGCTGCCGCAAACCTCGAGATCGGCCGCGTGATTGATCAACGAACTCAGACCGGCGACGAAAAACCGGTGGTCGTCGACGATGTACACGCGTTTGCGCCGAGTTGGAGGATCAACGACGGGGGCAACGACGTTCCTGTCGTGAGGGGAGGCGAGAACGACTCCGCGGAGTTGAGGGGGGATAATCACGTTACGTCTCTACCATCGGCGATCCGGGGGCAGAATCCTATCGGGGTTTCCCTCTTTGCCCTCTACGGACGGGCCTGAACCCGCCGTGGGGTGATGCACCGTGCCCACGAGTTCATGTCCGCATGAACGAAACCCCGGCTTGCACGATGCGTCGGAAATTCGCAAAACACCGTCGGACGCATACCTACCCATCCTGCAGTCCCGATGACTCAACGTACCGCACGAACTCGCCGTCGGCCGGTTGTGGCCCATGGCGCCTCCGCGTCCGTTCCCGTGCTCCCGGCCGGGAGCGAGGAAACCCTCGCGTCCGTCTTGGCCGCGACACGGTCGCGCTGGTGGGGCTGCACCCAGGCCGAGATCGACCGACTCCACGCGCACGCCGAGGCCAAACAGCCGGTGTTCCTGATGCCGCCCACCGCCGACGGCACCGGGGCCGCCCGCGTGGCCGTCGCCGATGTGCGTCGCGTGGCGGCGTATCTCGCCGCCCTGCCCACCGCCGCCCTGCCCTGCGCGATCGACTGCCGCGTTCAGGACTCGGCGACACCGACTTGGATCCGTCTCACGGTTCTCACCCGGTCAGGACCGGCCCGCACCCGTCGCTACGCGGGAATCGTCACCGACATTTCGCCGTTGAAACAGCTCGAGGACGAGCTCCTCCAAATCAGCGAGCGCGAACAGAACCGGATTGGGCAGGACCTCCACGACGATCTCTGCCAGGTGCTCGCCGGCCTGAGCTGCCTCACCCGCGTGCTCGAAAACCGCCTCGCCCCACAACTGCCCCACGAGGTGGACAACCTGCGGGAGATCAACCGGCAGCTAGTCGACGCCATGGACCGCACCCGGGCCCTCACCCATGGGCTCTACCCGGCGAAGATGCGCTCCGGCGATGCCCGCCCGGCGTTGCAGGAACTGGCCAAACAGGTGGCGGTGCGTTTCGGCGTGGAGGTGCACACCGATTTCCGCGGCCGTTTCCCCGCCCACGCCGCGCACGAGATCCTGCACGTCTACCGCATCGCGCAGGAGGCGATCAGCAATGCCATCCGCCACGGCCGCGCCGACCGCATCGACCTTTCCCTCGAACGGAAAGACGAAGCCATGTGCCTGCGCGTCCAGGACAACGGCACCGGATTTCGCACCGCCGCCGGCGCGACCCCGGGGATCGGCCTCCAGATCATGCGGCACCGGGCCGATCAACTCGGGGCCAAGATCCAATTCGGCAACGCGCCAGACCGCGGGGCATCGGTTGTGCTCTGCTACCAACCTCTCGCACTGCTATGAAAAAAGGTCGGGAACTCCCCGTTCAGCTCCCAACGCCCGTCAACACGAAGACGCGGGTCTTCATCGTCGACGACCATCCGCTCCTGCGCAAAGGCCTCGGCGAGCTGATCAACCAGCAACTCGACATGACCATCTGCGGCGAAGCCGAGGATGCCCCCGAAGCCCTCAAGGCGGTCTGCCAGATCCGCCCCGACCTCGTCATCGTCGACATCTCGCTTAAGAGCCAGAACGGCATCGAGCTCATCAAGAACATCAAGGCGGTGAACCCCTCCATCCAGATCCTCGTCCTCTCGATGCACGACGAGTCGATCTACGCGCTCCGCGTCCTCAAGGCCGGCGCGAAGGCCTACGTGATGAAGCAGGAGGTCGTCGACAAGGTCATGGAGGCCATCCGCCGCATCCGCGCCGGCAAAGTCTTCGTCAGCGAACGCGTCGCCGCCCAGATGCTCAGCCAAGTCGTCGACGGCAACGACCCCTCGCGCAACTCCCCGGTCGACTCACTCAGCGATCGCGAACTCGAGATCGTCACCATGATCGGCAACGGCACCGCCACCCGCGAGATCGCCAAGCGTTTGAGCATCTCGATCAAGACCGTCGAGTCCCACCGCGCCCACATCAAGGACAAGCTCAGCCTCACCAACGCCACCCAGCTCGTCCAGTGGTGCGTGCGCTGGGTCGAGGAGACCAAGAGCGCCACGCGCTGAACGCGCGTTGCTCCCGTTGCTAAAGCAAAAAAGCGGCCCGCATCCGGGCCGCTTTCGTTTGGCGGAACAAGGCGTCTACGCCGGCCCGCTCACTCTTCGTTGCGCGAGCCGCCCGTGAAGGCGAGCAGCAGGTAGAGCAGGTTGCCCAGCGAGGAGACAAACGCCGCCACGTAGGTCAGCGCCGCGGCGTTGAGCGTCTCATCGACACCGACCATCTCGTCGCGGCCGAGGATGCCGAGGTTGACGAGCTGCAACTTGGCGCGCCGGCTGGCGTCGAACTCCACCGGCAAGGTCACCAGCTGGAAGAGCACCATCACCATCAAAGCAGCGATGGCGATCGGCAGCAGCACCTTGAACATCGAACCGAGGAAGAAGAAACCGAAGCCGAGGAAGATATAGGTGATCGGCGCCGCAATCTGCACCGCCGGCACCATCACCTGCCGGAACTTCATCATCGCGTAGCCCTGCTTGTGCTGGATCGCGTGACCGGCTTCGTGCGCCGCCACCCCGAGGGCGGCGAGGCTGGCGCCCCGGTAGTTGGGAGCCGAGAGCGCGAGCCGCTTGTTGAGCGGATCGTAGTGGTCGGTCAGATGCCCGTCGACCTCGACGATCTCCACGTCGCTGATCCCCGCGCTCGCCATCACAGCCTCGGCCGCCTCACGGCCGGTGATCCGGCTGCGCGAACCGAGCTGCACGTTCTTCTGATAGGCGCTCGAGATTTTGAACTGCGCGTACAAGCCGAGCAGAAGCGGAACGCCAATGAGGAGGAGCCAATACATCATGGTAGGAGGGTGTTGGAGGGTTGCGGTGGCGGAGGTTGTGAGTGCGACCTCGGAGAGCAACTTCTGTCCCACTATTTTCGCCAGCGGGGACACGCCCGAAGAAGGCTCTCTTCCCATTCGTGGGTCGCGACTTGCGCTGGAAGACGCCCACCAACCGGAAAATCGGCGGCAACGTGTAATGCGCAACGTTGGCGCGCCGGCGACGCGCGGCCGCGCCAACGCGGCGCCCAGCCCGCTCAGCTCACGAGCCCGGCGCGCTCAAGCAGCGCCGTCAGGTCCGGCTCACGGCCCATGAAGCGTTTGAACAGCTCCATCGGCGGTTCGGCGTTGCCGCGGCTGAGCACATGCCGGCGGAACTCCGCGCCGGTGGTGGCGTTGAAGGTCCCCTCCCGCTGGAACCGCGTGAACGCGTCGGCATCGAGCACCTCCGCCCACTTGTACGAGTAGTAGCCGGCCGCGTAGCCGACCGACCCCGAGAAGAGGTGACCGAAACGCCGCACCATCGTGGGCGCCGGCGGCTCCGTCGGAATCAGATAGCCCGCCAGCGTCGTCTTGATCGCGGCGTCGAGATCACCCTCGGCGTAGCGCGCGGGGTGCAGGTGGAGCTCGAGATCCATCTTGCCGAACGCGAGCTGGCGCAGCGTGACCGTGGCCGCGCGGAAGTTTCGCGCCGCCTTCATCTTGGCGAAGAGCTCGGCCGGGATCGGCGCCCCGGTCTCGAAGTGGCGGGCGAAAAGGTCCAGCCCCTCCGGCTCCCAGCACCAGTTTTCCATGATCTGCGAGGGCAGCTCGACGAAGTCCCACGCGACGTTCACACCGTTAA
>JAHFTC010000132.1 GCA_023269585.1 Opitutaceae bacterium | reverse complement strand
TGGGGGTGGCGATCTCGGGCATCGTGAGCCGGGCGGCGGCGACCCTGGCCCTGTGGTTCCTGCTCGAGTGGCGCACGCGGCTGAAGGTGCGGTTCAAGGACTTCTTCAAGTTCGAGCGCGGCAAGCTCGGCGCGATCCTGCACATCGGGCTGCCGGCGGCCGGTGAACACACGAGCTGGTGGGTCGCCTACATGGTGATCACGCGGTTCTGCGCGGAGATGGGCGACGGTGCGCTCGCGACGCAGCAGTATGTGATGACGATCGTGCGCTGGGTGATCCTCATGAATGTCTCGATCGGACTGGGTACCGAGATCCTCACGGGCTTGCTGATCGGGGCGGGACGGTTCCAGGAGGCGTACGACGGTCTGTTGCGCAGCGTGCGGCTGGGGATGCGCTGCGCGTTGATCGGCGCGGTCGTGCTGGCCGTGGGCGCGCCTTGGATTTTGGGTTGGTTTACCAGTGATCCGGCGATCATCGCCGCGGGCGTGATCCTGCTGCGCATGGGGCTGTTGATCGAACCGGGACGTGTCTTCAACGTCGTGGTGATCAATTCGCTGCGCGCCACCGGCGATGCGCGTTTCCCGGTGATCGTGGGCCTGATCGTGATGTGGAGCGTCTGGGTGTTCCTCTCGTGGTTCCTCGGATTGAAGCTCGGCTGGGGTATGCCGGGCATCTGGATCGCGATGGCGTGCGACGAGTGGACGCGCGGCCTGCTCATGTACTGGCGCTGGAGGAAATGGAAATGGCTGCCGCACGCCGAGCGTAGTCGGGCGCGGGCGCGGGAGATGTCGCTCGGCGAGGCGCAGAACGCCGGCGTGGCCGAGACGTGATCAAGCAGTCGAGAGGCGCGCGTCGAGGGACGAGCGCCTGACCAGCGGTGAACAGGCCGGCGGCAAGCGAGTCGCTCGACTCCGCCGCCGAAAACAAGGTTCTCGACCTCCGATTCCCGTCGCTCGGCCGACCGGCCACGGCTGCACGGGCGCGGTCCCAGCGGGGCGCAGCGGGCCCGGCGCTCGCGTATAGTCTTGAGCGGGAGCAAGTCGGAGGGGTTGTTTTGTTGCCCGCCTGTCGCGGGCCGATAAGAGGCCTCGCGACCTGCCCCCCCGCCGAAGCAACCTACTGTTATGTCAAAACTACTCCGCTGCAGTCTCAGCGCCTCCCTCATCATTGCCGCCGGCGCGACCGGTGCGTTCGCTCAGAACCCGGGCTCTTCCGCGGCCGACAAGCCGGTCTTCCAGTGGGGCGGCGATTTCCGCTTCCGCTTCGAGGGCTACAACAACGCGCACACGCTCCGGAATTTCGGCGCGCATGATCGTGACTATCTCCGGGCGCGACTCCGCCTTTGGGAGACCACCAATCCGTTCCCGAGCCTCACGCTCTTCGGCCGCGTTTCGGCCGAGCCGCGCTATTGGTTCAACGCCGCCACGAAGGCCGCCGAGGGCACGGAGTGGAAGTACGCGATTCTCGACAACATGAACGCCAAGTGGACCACCGAGGCCGATGGCACCCCCCTCACGGTCGTGTTCGGTCGGCAGGACATCCAGCTCGGTGATCAGTGGCTGGTCACCGACGGCACCCCGCTGGATGGTTCCTGGACGAACCATTTCGACGGCGTGCGCCTCACCGCTGATGCGAAGGAGATGAAGACGAAGTTCGACGTCATCGTCTTCAACCAGCAGGCCCGCCCGGGCGATCGCATGCCGATCCTCGGCAGCGACGCCAAGGCGGCCGCCCTCATGGAGCAGGACGAGACCGGCCTCATCCTCTACGCGTCCAACAAGTCGCAGAAGAACCTCCAGCTCGACGGCTACTTCATGTACAAGGGCGATGATCGCGTGGGCGCTCGCGGTTACGACGCCGACCTCTACACCCTCGGCGGCCGCATCGCGGGCACCCCGACCGATCATTGGCAGTACTCCGCGGAAGCCGCGTACCAGTGGGGCGACCGGCGGGATTCGGTGTTCGTGACGGAACGCGACGTCTCGGCCTACGGCGCCAACCTGAAGCTCACCTACAACTTCAAGGACGAGCTGAAGAACCAGGTGACATTCGCGATGGAGTATCTCTCGGGTGACAAGCCCGGCAGCACGGGCAAGGACGAGATGTTCGACGTCCTCTGGGGCCGCACGCCGCGCATCAGCGAGGTGTGGGCGGTGGCGCTCGGCCAGGACACCGGCCGCAATGCCCAGTACCAAAACCTCTTCCGCGTGGGCGCGACCTGGGGTTTTGCGCCGACCAAGAACACCACGGTCACAGGCACCTACAATGCGCTCTTCGCGCCCGAGGAACTCGCGACCCGCAACGCGGCCAGCGCGTTGTTCTCCCGCGACGGGAGTTTCCGCGGCCACCTCTTCCAACTCGTGGTGAAACACAAGTTCACCAAGAAGCTCAACGGCCTGCTCCTCGCCGAGTGGTGTCCGATGGGCAGCTACTACAAGCACACCGATGAGATGACCTTCGTGCGCACCGAGCTCGTGTACTCGTTCTGAGCCATCCGCCAGACTGAGCGGACCGGCTCCGCTCCTTTCCCGCCAGCGAACAGCCCGGTCGGCGCAAGCCGACCGGGCTGTTTGTTGGCGTTCCCGACGGCCGCGGGGCGGAGTGATCACTCTTCCAGTTCGGGGCGACGGGATCGCCCGGGACCGGGCGCGGAGCGGTTCCGCTACGGGGCGACGATGCCTTCGCGGACGGCGTAGCGGGT
This sequence comes from Opitutaceae bacterium, assembly GCA_023269585.1. GTDB lineage: Bacteria > Verrucomicrobiota > Verrucomicrobiia > Opitutales > Opitutaceae > CAJCBL01. The sequence goes on along the minus strand of JAHFTC010000132.1, from coordinate 8,103 downwards.
GAGCTCGGCGATGGAGGTGAGCTTGAGTTTCTCCATCAGGCGGGCGCGGTACGTCTCCACGGTCTTGGCGCCGACGCCGAGGCGGTCGGCGATTTCCTTGGTGCGCAGACCGTCGGCGAGGAGCTTGAGCACCTGCAGTTCGCGGGAGGAGAGCAGGGGTTGGGGCGGGGTGACGTTGGGCATCAGGCCGCTGCGGTAGTTGGCGACGATGTCGGTGCTGACCTCGGGGCAGAGGTAGAGCTGGCCGGCGACGACGCTGTGGAGGGCGCGGATGAGTTCGTCGGTGGCGTTGTCCTTGAGGACAAAGCCGGAGACGCCGGCGAGCAGCGCCTCGTGCACGCAGCCGTGGCTGTGGTCGGAGGAGAGCACGACGACCTTCACCTCGGAGAACACGGCCAGGATGCGGCGCGCGATCTCGATGCCGCTCATATCCGGAAGGTGGACATCGAGGATCACGATGTCGGGCGTCTGGGAGCGCACGGCCCGGAGCGCCGAGGCGCCATCGCCCGCCTCGCCGATGACGAGAAACTCGCGGTGCCGGGCGAGCAGGGCGCGCAGGCCGTCGCGGAGGATGCGGTGGTCGTCGACCAGGAACAGGCGCGTGGGCGCGGCCGGAACCGGGTCGGCGGTGGAGGGAATGCCCATCATCAAGAGAAAGAGTGTTTAGGGGAGGATGCGAGGTTTCAAGCCGCTGTCGCGTGGTGGATGGCGGCGAGCAGTTGGGCGGCGTCGAACGGTTTGGGCAGCAGGGCGCGGATCGCGGGGCGCAGGGCGGGGGCCACCTGCGAGTGCCCGAGGTGGCCGCTCATGGCGATGACCGGCAGTTTGGGGCGGCGGCGGTGCAGTTCGTGGATGAGGCTGGCGCCGTCCATCACCGGCATCAGCAGATCGGCGATGACGAGGTCGATGCCGGATTCGCGTTGCGCGAGCAGGACGAGGGCCTCGGCGCCGTTGGCGGCTTCGCGGATGCGGAAACCGTGCGCGACGAGTGTCTGGCGGATGAGGGCGCGAACGGGTTCCTCGTCGTCGACGACGAGCACCTGCCGCCCGGCTGCGACGGCGGCTTCGCCGGCGGCGGCGGCGGGAGCGGGCGGGCCTGCCGGGTGGTCGTTCTCGGGCAGGAAGACGCGGAAGACACTCCCGCGGCCGGGCGTGCTGGCGACATGCACGAACCCCTCGTGGCTGCGGACGATGCCCAGGACGGTGGGCAGGCCGAGCCCGGTGCCCTCCCCTACATCCTTGGTGGTGAAGAACGGATCGAAGAGCTTCGGGAAATCCTCGGGAGCGATGCCGGTCCCTGTATCCGAGACCACGAGCACCTGGAAACGGCCGGTGCGTCCGGCCGGGATGGCCTCCGCCAGCGGCTGCGCAAAGGCCGCCTGCTCGACGCGGATGGTGAGGGTGCCGCCCTCGGGCATGGCGTCGCGGGCGTTGACGCAGAGGTTCATGAGCACCTGGTGAACCTGGGTGGGATCGGCGAGGACGCGGTGGGGCAGGGGCGGCAGTTCGCAGCGCAGCACGATGTCCTTGGGCAGCGTCTCCCGGAGCATGCGCACGAGGTCGGCAACAAGTGGTTCGAGCTGGAGCGGGACGCGCCGGACCTCGGTGCCGCGGCCGAAGGCGAGGAGCTGTTTGATGATTTCGGCGCCGCGGCGGACGCTGCCCTCGATGGTGTCGACCAGCGCGAGCGTATCCGGATCGGAGATGGCCGGGCGCAGGAGGCGCGGGGCCATGAGGACGGGCTGGAGGATGTTGTTGAGGTCGTGGGCCACGCCGCTGGCGAGCCGGCCGACGACCTCGAGCCGCTGGGCGCGGAGGAGCTGCGCCTCAAGCTGCTTGTGCGCGCTGACGTCGTGGACGAGTTCGACCACGCCGCGGACCTGACCATCGGGGCCGTGGTCGGGGGTGTAGGAGCCGTGGAGCCAGCGCAGGCCGGCTTTCGAGAGCTGGATTTGTTTTTCGAAGACAACGGTTTCGCCGGCGAGGGCGCGCGCGAAGAGTGGCGCGAGCTCCGTCCAAGCCTCGGGGCCCACCTGCTCCGACACCGTGCGGCCGAGGATCGCGGCGAGCGGCTCGCCGAACCACAGGTGGAAGGTCCGGTTGAGCAGGCGGTAGCGGAGGGCGGTGTCGACGTAGGCGATGAGCGCGGGGACCGAGTCGATGATGAGCCGGAGCTGGTGTTCGCTGCGACGCAGGGATTGTACGGCGTGCAGACGCTGCACGAAGTCCATGGCGACATCGGCGAGTTCCCGGACGATCTCGATGTCGTCGGCGGTGTAGTCGGTGGTCTTGTTGCCGACACCGATGACGGCGATCACGCGGTCGTCGCGGAGCAGCGGGACGGTGAGCACGCGGACGAGGGGTGCATGCCCGGGCGGCAGGCCTTTCTTGGCGGGGTGCGCCGCGTAGTCGTTGTGGATCACCGCGGTGCGCTGGCGGAGGCAGTCGACCCAGATGCCAGCCTGGGCGACGGGATAGTGGCGGCCCTTGCCCTCGGCGCGGCAGTGGTCGCGCAGGGTGCTGGTCGACCAAGTCTGGAGGGTGAGGTTCTCCTGGTCCGGGTCGACGAAATGGAAGAAGCCGAGGGAGCTGCCGGTGTGGAGCTCGGCGTGGTCGAGGGCGGCCTGCAGGATGCTGTCGATGTCGTGGCGCCGGCTGAGCTCGGAAAATTGGAGACGGGCGCGCAGGAGCGCTTCGGAGCGCTTGCGGCGGTTGATGTCGCGGATGAAGACGAAGAGGCGGCCGTCGCCGATGGGCCAGTAGGTGGCGTTGACCTCGACCTGCCAGATGGTGCCGTCCTTGGTGCGATGGCGGGACTCGAACAGATCGTAGCCGTCGCGCCGGACGCGGGCGATGTGCGCGGCGGTCTCGGTCGCGGACTCGGCGGCCTCGAGCGTGGAGACGCGAAGATCGAGGAGTTCGGCGCGGGTGTAGCCGGAACGGCGAACGTAGGCGTCGTTGACCTCCAGGAGCCGGCCCTCGAAATCGGTGATCCAGAAACCGTCGACCGAGGTCTCGATGACGGCGCGGTAAAGGCTCTCGCGCTCGCGGAGTTGGCGGAGGGCCGCGGTACGCTCGGTGATGTCCGTGACGAGGCCGTCGAGCGCGACGAGACGCCCGGCGGAATCGCGGCGGGGGACGAGGGTGTTGCGGACCCAGCGCACGGAGCCGTCGCGATGGAGAAGGCGGTGTTCGATGGTGTCGGCGCGTTCGCCGCCCGTCGCCCGCTGGATGTGCTGCTCGACGACGGAGCGGTCGTCGGGGGCGATCATCCGGTACCACAGGAAGGGATCGGAGGTGTAATCGTGCGGTTCGTAGCCGGTGACCTTGACGCAGCCGGGACCATGCAGGGTGACACCGGGCTGGCCGTCGTGGTACGGAACCGTGAAAACGTAGTCGGTGGCGGCGGCGAGGAGGCTGCGGTAGCGTTCCTCACTGAGCTGGAGGGCGTGGTCGGAGCGTTTGCGCTCGGTGATGTCGGAGAAGAGGCCGAAGGAGCCTTGGTAACGGCCGTCGGCGTCGTGTAGGGGAGTGCCGGCGACGAGGGTCCAGAGGACGGTGCCGTCGTGGCGCCGGAAGCGGCGTTCGTAGCGATCGGCGAGCCCGCCGCGGCGCCGCGCGAGCTGGTCGGCGTGAGCGGCGAGGTCCTCGGGCAGGATGTAGTCGGTGATGGGGCGGCCCCGCAACGCCTCCTCGGGGTAGCCGAGCATCTCGGCCATGCGCGGGTTGACGAAGGTGGTGCGCTGGTCGGCGTCGATGGTCCAGATGCCCTCGTTGGCGCTGAGCACGATGTGGCGGAAGATGTTGCCCTGCTCCGGCGCGGGCAGCGCGGCCTCGGCGCACGCGGCCGGCAGCTCGGGGGGCGATGGCAGGATCAACACCAATCGGCCGGCTGGTGGTCCGCGGCGGCGGGTGGGCGGCCGGCTGTGGAGCGTGAGCGACACGGGGTGCGGCCGACCGGTGTCCGGAACGAGGTGGCAGGGCAGCGGGGTGGCGTCGGCCCCGGCGAAGAGGTGGGCGCGCACGGCGGTGCGTTCGGCCGGGTCCACGAGGAGGGAGAACGGCTGGCCGGCGAGCGAGACCGGCGTGCGATCGAGCAGGTTGGCCAGCGCGGCGTTGCCGCGGCGGATTGTCTCGGAACCGGCCTCGAGCTCGGCAGCAGGCAGGAGGCTCTGGGCGAGGAGGGTGTCGTGGATCGTCGGGCCGGGGGGCATGGATGGGGGGGCGGGCCGGCTGCGGGTGCCACCGATGGTATTGGAAAATCGGCAACCGGCAAATCGCGCGGTCAGTCAGCGGTGGCGGGGTGGACGGGTGTTTGGGTGCCGAGGGGCGGGCGCCAAACCGCGAGTGAAGCCGGTGCCGCGCCAGGGCGGCGTCGAAGCTGGCCGCGCCGGCGCACCTGCATAGCCACATGGTTAATGGTGGATTAAAGCTCGCGCGCGGGCGGGCCTCCCGGTGTGGTGTGGGGCATGCCCAAGGAGCTCCCGCCGGAAACGATCGAACTCATCGCCCAGCGTTTCCGCGCGATGGGGGAGCCGATGCGGCTGCGCATCCTGATGGCGTTGCGCGGCGGCGAAATGACCGTGACGGAGCTCGTCGAGCAGCAGGAGACGAGTCAGGCGAACATCTCCAAGCACCTCCAGGTGCTCGTGGCCAGCGGACTGCTGAAACGCCGCAAGCAGGGGTTGAACGTGCTCTACGCGATCGCCGACCCGGGCATTTTCGCGATGTGCGACACCGTCTGCGGCAGCATCAAGAAGCACCTCGACGCCCAGGCGAAGCTGCTCGGGTGAGGCGAGGGCGGGGCGCGGATCGGGCGTGGGCGCAGCGATCAGGGAAGAAAGCTCTTCCCGCGGCGGGAACCCGTGCCTAGGGTCTGGTGACAGAGAAACCCCATGCGCCCCAAACTGCTCTTCGCCGGCCTGCTCCTGTTCACGTTTGCGCTCGCCGCTTCCGGCTGGGCCCGGCCGGAGTTCGCCCTCGTGCGCGACGCCGCCGGGGGGCGGCTCGTTTGGGAGACCCATACCGCCGCTCCATGTTCTGAGTCATCGGGTTGGATCGCCGACTTCATCCTGGAGGACACGGCGACTCACGTCTTAAGCCTCGGGTTGCACTGGACCACGGTGCCCGACGCGAAGACCGGCGAGTGTCGCGGGGCGTCGCTCCAATGGCGGATTCCGATGAACGGACTGAACGCCTCTCGATACCGGGTTGCTGTCGAGCGCGTGGGGGCCGACGCGATCGAATTCACGTTGCTCCCGGAATCAGGCGGTGCCGCGATTCTGCGGAGCCCGGCGTGCCGACTGGAGAAGGGGTGGATCGGGAAGATCGAGGATATGACCAAGCACGGGGCGGTCGTTGATGTGAATTTTCTGCTCGCGGAGTCGAAGGACGCGAGGTCGGACTCGCCGGCGCAGGCGCATGACGATCTCGCTTTGGCGCGCAAGGTGGCGGGGGCGAACAACGCGTTCGGCGTGGCGCTGTACCGCGAGTTCGCGAAGGAGGAAAAGGGCAACCTCGTGTTCTCGCCCTTCAGCCTGTCGAGTGCGTTGGCGCTCACGGCGAGCGGCGCCCGCGGCGAGACCGAGAGGGAATTGTGGCGGGCGCTGCACCTCGACCTCCCGCGCGAAACGGTGGCGCTGGGGTACGCGGGAATGGCGCAGGCGTTTCGTCGGGCGGTGCGGGAGGATCTCGCGGAGCTCACGGTCGCGAACTCGCTCTGGCCCCGGCAGGGCTGCTCACTGCGACCGGATTTTCTCACCGCGGCCCGCGACCAGTTTGCCGCCGAGGTGCTGCCGCTCGACTACGCGCGTCCAGATGCCGCTGCGGACCAGATCAACGCTTGGATCAAGACCAAGACCGCGGGGCTGATCTCCGATGTGATCTCGCCCGTCGCTCTGACGCCGCAGACGCGCCTCACACTCTGCAACGCGGTGCACTTCAAGGCGACGTGGGCGCAGGATTTCGCGGAAGAGAAGACGAAGCCCGCCGCGTTCACGCTCCTCGACCGGCAGCGCATCCAAGTGCCAATGATGCGGCAGACCGCGTGGTTTCCGGTGGCCAAGGCGGCGGGCTGCCGCTTGCTGCGGCTACCCTATGCTGGCGGCTTTGAGATGGTGGTCGTGTTGCCGCGACGAACAGCCGGCCTTGCGGAACTGGAGCGGACGTTGAGCGCCGAGAAGCTGGCCGAGTGGCTGGGGGCGATCGATTCGGCCACTACGGACTACCTCGCACTGGAATTGCCCAAGTTCAAAACTTCGGCGCAGCCCGACTGCATGAAGGCGCTGAAGCAGAACGGCGTGACGGCAGCGTTCGATCGGAACGCGGCCGATTTCTCAGGGATTTCGAGTGACCCTGGATTGGCCGTCGGGGAGGTGTTGCAGAAGTCGGTGATCGACGTGAACGAACAGGGGACCGAGGCGGTGGCGGAGGGTTATGTTGTCTGCCTTGCCCTCGGTGGTGGTGAACCGAAATTGCCCACGCCGAAGCCCTTCAAGGTCGATCACCCTTTCCTCTTCCTCATCCGCGAGACGCGCACCGGCGCGATCCTGTTCATGGGCCGGATCATCGACCCGCGGGTACAGTGAATGGTTCGTTTCGGCTTACCTGAGTTCCAGATGCATCGCCTTCGCTACCGGCCGTCAGGCCCGCATGCCGTCTTTGATTACCATCACGTCCACAACAGACGGCGGCGCCATAGCGCCCTCGACTATCGCTCCCCGGTGTTCTTCGAACCCCCCCCACCTTTTCGGGGCAAGCCTAGGGCGCGCGCCACGCGGGGTTGGCTTAGCAATACACCATGCCCATTGCCTGGCGCACGGCGGCGAGGGTGGACTCGGCCTCGGCGTTGGCGCGTTCGGTGCCGCGCTTGATCACGCCGGCGACGTAGCCGGGATCCTTCGCCAATTCGACGCGGCGGGCGCGGAGCGGGGCGAGGGTGGCGTTGAGCGTCTCGGTGAGGAGTGCCTTCAACTTGCCGGAGCCGCCGTCGCCGATCTCGGCGGCGATGGTCTCGGGGGCGCGACCGGTGCAGAGGGAGACGAGTCGCAGAAGATTGGCGACCTCGGGGCGCGTCTCGGGCTCGAACGTGATCTGTCGGTTGCTGTCGGTCTTCGCGCTCTTGAGGAGCTTGGCGGTCTCCTCGGCGGTGGCCTTGAGCATGATGGCGTTGCCGCGGCTCTTGCTCATCTTCTGGCCGCCGTCGAGGCCGAGGATGACGGGCGTCTCGGAGAGCAGGGCGTCGGGCTCGGGGAAGACGGCGGGCTCGGAGGGGAAGCGGGTGTTGAAGCGGCGGGCGAGCTTGCGGGTGAGCTCGAGGTGGGGGAGCTGGTCCTTGCCCACGGGGATGATGTTGCCCTTCACCGAGAGGATGTCGGCGGCCTGGTGCACTGGATACGTGTACATCAAGGCGTTGATCTGGCGCAGGCTGGCGGCGCGGATCTCCTCCTTCACGGTGGGGTTGCGGTCGAGCTCGGGCAGCGAGACGAAGGTGAGGAAGGGCAGGAGGAGCTGATTGAGCGCGGGGACGTGCGAGTGCGGGAAGATGAACGTGCGGCCGTTCTCCGGGTCGAGGCCGGCGGCGAGGTAGTCGAGCACGATCTCGCGCACGTTGGCGGCGACGTTGTCGGCCGTGTCGCGGTCGGTGAGCACCTGGTAGTCGGCGATGACGATGAAGGTCGTGACGCCCAGATTTTGGATGCGCACGCGGTTCTGGAGGGAACCGAAGAGGTGGCCGATGTGGAGGCTGCCGGTGGGACGGTCGCCGGTGAGCACGCGGTACTTGTGCGGGTGGGCCGGGATGTCCTTCCAGAGCGCCTCGCTGCGGCGGACCGCGGCCTGGAACGTGTCGGAGGAGATCACGGTCTCGTCGGCGGCGTCGCCGGGCTGGGATTCGGGGGCGGGCGTGGTGGGCTCGGTGGACATGGGCGGGAAAGGGACTGAGGGAAAGAGGGAGAGGGGGAAACGGGAAGGTGGAAATCAGGAAATCAGGAAAACGAAGCGCTGTCGCGCGGGGCCCGGACGGTCACGGCCTCGGGATGAATTCCATCTGGTACTGATCGATCACGCCCGGCAGCCAGCCGGCGGCGGTGAAGGCCGGCGCCC
>JAHFTC010000131.1 GCA_023269585.1 Opitutaceae bacterium | reverse complement strand
GACGCCTGGCTCTTTGCCCAGCAGGTCGTGCTCACGAAGTACTTTGGCACCACCAAGCTCGTCGCCGCGCCCGGCTACATGGCCTACACGACCTCGAACATGGGCGGCTTGACCAACGAGACGCCCTTCAACGGCGACACCATCGGCCTCTCGCTGGCCACCTTCGCCGGTGAACTCGATTTTGCCAATGTCGGCGGCGGTGCCAACAGCGTGAAGCTCTACTGGGATTCCTCCTACAACTTCGAGGCGGGCTCCCGCGTTCACCGCGTCTACGGCCTGTCCAAGGCGCTGTGGAAAAAGGACCCGACCGCCTGGCTGCTCGGCGTCGGCTACAACCACGGCAGCGGCAAGCTGCAGGGCGACTGGGGCGTGAAGCTCGACTACCGTCGCGTGGGCGTCGGCTCGGTCGATCCCAACCTCAACGACTCCGACTTCGCCTTCGGCAACCTCAACCAGTCCGGCTACAAGGCCTCGTTCAGCTACAACCTGGTCGATTTCTGCTCCGTCAATGTGACCTACTTCCTCACCTCCGACATCCGCGAGAACCTCAAGCAGGCGGCGGTCGCGAAGCTCGACAAGTCGAGCATCCTTCAGGTCGACCTCGTGACGAAGTTCTGAGCGCGACCCGCACCATCCCTCAACCGCTCAAAAAGTCTGTATCATGAAGAAAATCGTTTTCGCCCTCGTCTCCGCCGCGCTCCTCACCGGCTCCGTCTCCGCCGCCGACAAGCTCGTCATCAAAGGTTCCGACACCCTCGGCGCCAAGCTCGTGCCGCTCGTCGCCGAGGCCTTCAAGGCCGCCCATCCCGAGGTGGCGTTCGAGATCGCCGCTGAAGGTTCCACCACCGGCATCGCCGCCATCACCGACAGCACCGCCCAGATCGGCATGTCGTCCCGCCGCGCCAAACCGACCGAGCTCTCGGCCGCGCTGGCCAAGGGCGTGAGCATGAAGCCCACGATCGTCGCCTACGACGGCATGGCCGTCATCGTCAACGAGGCCAGCCCGGTGGCCCAGCTCACGGTCCGTCAGGTCGAGCAGATCTTCACCGGTGATGTCACCGACTGGAGCGCCGTGGGCGGCAACCCCGGCAAGTTCTCGATCTACACGCGTAACACCTCCTCGGGCACGTACTCCGACTGGAAGGAACTCGCGATGAAGAAGCGCGACTACGCCGGGTCCTCCCAGAAGATGGCCGGCAACGAGCAGATCGCCGCCGAGGTCGCCAAGAACCCGAACGGCATCGGCTACGTGGGCCTCGCCTACATTCACGTGCCCGGCATCCGCGTCGTCTCCATCGTGGGCAAGAACGGCCAGGCCGTGCTTCCGAGCGACGAGACCGTGCAGGCCAAGGCCTATCCCTACGCCCGCCCGACGTTCTTCTACACCAACGGCGAACCGATGGGTCTGACCGCGCAGTTCATGGAGTTCATGCTCGGCGAAGAGGGCCAGGCCATCGCCAAGAAGGTCGGGTTCGTGCCGGTCGCGAAACGGTAACCCGCCCGCTCGCTTCTCCCTTCCGCCCGGAGGGTGTTTTTCGACGCCCTCCGGGTTTTTTGTTGAAGCAGTTTCCCCCTTCCTCCGACTTCTCCTCTCCGCCCTCGCGACTCTCATGGCCAACGACACCCAGGAGCCCATCGCCGTCACCCACTCCGTGCGCAAGCAGCTGCTGGCCCCCGGCAAGTTCCGGCTCTTCGGCAAGAATCGCGACTGGTGGATCAAGCAGTTCTTCGAGGGCAACGCGGCGCTCTCGATCATCGTTCTGCTGCTCATCGTCTTCACCCTTTTCCGCGAGGCGGCCGGCTTCATGCCCGGCAACCGCCACAATCTCGAGGTCTACCGTCTCGCCGGTCTCGAGTATGTCGACATCGTCAAGCGCGAGACCAATTCCGCTGCCGCGCTCGGCCGCGAGCTTTCCGCCACGCGGCTCGCCTGGTTCGAGGCGCTGCGCGCCGAGGGACTGACCAGCGAGACCGCCAACGAGCGGCTCGCCCCGCTCGACGAGATCGACACCCGCCTGGCCGATGCCACCGGGCCGCTGCGCGACATCGTTTCCGAGATGACCGACCATGCGGCGTCGGTGAAGGAGCGCGCCAACGTGGCCGAGGACATGAAGGAGGTGCGGCAGAACCTGCGCTCCGGTATCAAAGGCGCGGATTCGCAGCGCGCCGCCTCCCTCGAGTCGCAGGCCGCGGCCGTCGAGATCGAGGAGATCGACTATGCGACGGAGATCGTGGCGCTGACTTCCCGCCTGCCCGAGATCCAGGCCGCCAACCGCGCGTTGTCCGCCGAACTCGGGGCCCTCGCCGCCGCCTTGCCGCGAAGCGACATCCCGGCCGTCTCCAAGCGGTTGCAGCGGTTCGCGCAGGCACTCGAGGAGTTCCGCGTCGGCATCCCCCGCGTCGAGGGCGAACTGGTGCGCTGGCGCGCCGACGAGCCCGTTGGGGCGTTCGAGTCCTTCAACGCCTTCCTCTTCGGCCGCACCTGGGTGACGGCCAGCTTCTGGCAGGACTGGTACGGCGTGTTGCCGCTTTTTTTCGGCTCATTCTTCATCTCGGTGCTCGCGCTCGCCATCGCGATCCCGCTCGGCGTGTGCGCGGCCCTGTACGTGAACCAGGTGGCGCGGCCGGCCGAGCAGCGCTTCATCAAGCCGTACATCGAGTTCATCGCGGCCATCCCCAGCGTGGTGCTCGGCTTCTTCGGCATCGCGATGCTCGGTGAGACGCTCCGGCTCGTCTCGCAGGTGCCGTGGCTCTCGTGGGTGCCCGGTTTTCCGATGCAGGAGCGGCTCAACGCCTTCACCGCCGCCACGTTGCTCGCGCTCATGGCGATCCCCACGATCTTCACCCTCGCCGAGGACGCATTGCAGAACGTGCCCAAGGCCCTGCGCGAGGCCTCGTTCGCGCTCGGCGCCTCGCGCCTGCAGACGATCGTCCGGATCATCCTGCCCGCCGCGCTCTCCGGCATCACCGCCGCGATCCTGCTCGGTTTCGGCCGCGTGATCGGCGAGACGATGGTCGTGCTGCTCTGCGCGGGCAACCGGATCGCGATCCCGGATTTCTCCGCCGGCCTCGGGGTGGCCTTCCAGCCCGTGCACACGATGACCGGCATCGTGGCCCAGGAGATGGGCGAGGTGGTGCGCGGCAGCCTGCACTACCGCGCGCTGTTCATGGTCGGCAGCCTGCTTTTCCTGCTCTCGCTCGCGGTGAACTACGGCGCCCAGAAGATCGTCACCCGTTACCGCCTGCCGCAAAGCTGATCCCCCCATGAGCACGCGTCCCGATTTTCCCGCCCGTCGCTCGATCCTCCGCCAGCCCTCGTGGGCGGCGCGGCAGGAACAGCTGCTCTTCCTCCTCCTGCGCCTCGGCACCTATGGCGTGCTGCTGGCTGCGGCGGTGATCTTCATCGACATCGGCTGGAAGGGCGGCCGGGTGGTGTTCCGCGCCGAGGCGCCGTTCATCAACGTGCCGTTCCTCACCGAGGCGCCCGAATCGCTGCATGTGCTCAAGATGCCGGACGGGACGACGCTCAAGATGGGCGACCGCGAGTACCGCGCCTTCAACGAGGCCCATCCCGAGCAGGTGAAGGCCGCGCGGGCGGAGAACTACGTCTATTCGGCCGGCGGCATCTTCCCGAACATCGTCGGCACCGTGCTGCTCGTGCTCGGCTCGATGACCATCGCGCTCGTGCTCGGCGTGTGCAGCGCCGTCTACCTGAGCGAATACGCGAAGGAGGGGCCGCTGGTGCGGCTCGTGCGCCTGTCGATCGCCAATCTCGCCGGTGTGCCGTCGATCGTGTTCGGCCTCTTCGGCTTCGGCCTGTTCGTCGTGGCGCTGGGCTGGAACGTCTCGCTGCTGGCGGGCTGGTTCACGTTGGCGTTCATGGTCCTGCCGATCATCATCACCGCCAGCGAGGAGTCGTTGCGCGCGGTGCCGAAGGGCCTGCGCGAAGGCGCGCTCGCGCTGGGGGCCACGAAGTTCCAGACGATCCGCACCAATGTGCTGCCCTACGCGCTGCCGGGCATCCTCACCTCGTCGGTGCTGGCCGTCGCGCGCGTCGCCGGCGAGACCGCGCCGATCATGTTCACCGCCGCCTACGTGGTGCGCGACCAGATGCCGTGGGATGTGGCGAAGTGGACCGACTTCGTCTTCCAGGGGGTGATGGCGCTCCCGTACCACATCTACGTGGTGGCCTCCAAGATTCCGCAGAACGAATACACGCGGGATGTGCAGTACGGCACCGCGTTCGTCTTCCTCTTCACCGTCGCCGCCATCGCGCTCAGCGCCATCCTCCTGCGCGCCCGCCTGCGCAAACAATACCGCTGGTAATCCCCGCTCCGCCTTTCGCCTCCACCATGTCCACCGCGCAACCGCTCACCGCCGCCCCGACCGTGCCGCCGCCCGCCGCCCCGGCCCCCGCGACCCCGCCCATCGTCGAGATCGACAAGCTCGATTTCTTCTACGGCGACAAACAGGCGCTGTTCGATGTGACCCTCGGCATCCCGGAGAAGCAGGTCACGGCGTTCATCGGCCCTTCCGGCTGCGGCAAGACCACGCTGCTGCGCTGCTTGAACCGCATGAACGACCTGGTTGACGTCGCCCGCATCGGCGGCGGCGAGATCCGCATCGACGGCATCAACATCTACGACCCGCGCGTCGACGTGATCGAGCTGCGCAAACGCGTGGGCATGGTCTTCCAGAAATCGAACCCGTTCCCCAAGTCGATCTACGAGAACATCGCCTACGGCCTGCGGCTGCACGGCATCACGCACAAGTCCAAGCTCGACGAGGTGGTCGAGAAGAGCCTGCGCGGCGCGGCCCTCTGGGACGAGGTGAAGGACCGCCTGCACGACAGCGGCATGGGCCTCTCCGGCGGCCAGCAGCAGCGCCTCTGCATCGCGCGCGCGATCGCGGTGGAGCCGGACGTCATCCTCATGGACGAGCCCTGCTCGGCGCTGGACCCGATCGCGACCGCCAAGGTCGAGGAGCTCATCCACGAATTGAAAAACAAGTACACGATCGTGATCGTGACGCACAACATGCAGCAGGCCGCACGCGTCTCGGACCTCACGGCGTTTTTCTACCTGGGCAAGCTGATCGAGTTTGCCGGCACCCAGAAGATCTTCATGAAACCTTCCAACCCGCAGACGGAAGCCTACGTCTCGGGACACTTCGGTTGAGAAAACTCCAAACCTCCAAGCGCCAAACACCAAAATCGCGCCACGCTCCAACCGGCCCATCGGGGCACGCTGCTCTGGCGTTTGGAACCTTGGCCTTTGAGATTTCCTCCCCATGAAACGCTTTTTCGACGTCGAACTTGAAGCCCTCCGCTCGCATCTCGTGCAGATGGGCGAGAAGTCCATCGAGCAGGTCCGCCTGGCGGTGCGCGCGGTGGTCGAGCGCGACCCCGAGATCGCCCGCGAGGTGCGCGCCGGGGACGACGCGCTCGATCATCTCGAGGTGCAGATCGATGAGGAGGGCATGCGCTACATGTCGCTGCGCAACCCGCTCGCCTCCGATCTGCGGCTGGTGGTCGTGGGCATGAAGGCCGGGCACGACCTCGAGCGCGTGGGCGACGAGGCCAACAACATCGCCAAGCGCGCCCTCCGCCTCGCGCACGAGCCGCCGGTGAAACCGCTCGTCGATCTGCCGCGCATGGCCGACATCGCGCTGGGCATGCTGCGCGACGCCCTCGACTGCTTCCTCCAGCACGACAACGAGAAGGCCATCGCCGTGATCCGCCGCGATCAGGAGGTCGACGACCTCCACAAGCAGATCTACCGCGAGCTCTCCCGCTACATGGCGGAGAATCCGGATACGATTTCGCGCGCGCTGGAGCTGATGTTCATCTCGAAGTCGATCGAGCGCATCGCCGATCACGCCACGAACATTGCCGAGGAGATGGTGTACCTCGCGAAGGGCGAGGACATCCGGCACTTGGACGGGTTGAAGAAGGCCCCGAAGGCGGAGTGAGGGGAGGGCGGAGCGGTCACTTCGCGTTCCGAGGAACGGAGTGCGAGGACCGAGTGTAGGGGAACGCCTGGCGTTCCGTGGATCGGATCGGACGGAACGTGGAACGGTTCCGCTACGCATCGGACGATACGCCTAGCGGGTGGTGGAACGCTTCGCGGTTCGAAAGCACCATTCCGCGGCGGAAAGGGCCGGCAACTTAGCCGTAACGGCCTTCGATGTAGTCAGCCGTGCGCCGGTCGCTCGGGCTGAGGAAGAGGTCCTCGGTGCGGCGGTGTTCGACCAACTCGCCCATGAGCATGAAGATGCATTCGTCGCTGGCGCGGCGGGCTTGGGCCATGTTGTGCGTGACGATGACGATCGTGTAGCGGCCCTTGAGCGCGGCCATGAGCTCCTCGATCGCGCGCGTGCCGTCGACATCGAGCGCGGAACAGGGCTCGTCCATCAGGATGATCTCGGGCTTGAGCGGGAGCAGCCGGGCGATGCAGAGCTTCTGTTGTTGCTCGAGCTGGAGGGTGGTGGCCTTGCGGTCGAGGTGGTCCTTGAGGTCGTTCCAGAGCCCGACCTCGGTGAGCGCCTTCTCGACGGCCTCGTCGAGGAGGGCGCGCTTCAACTCGGCGCGCTCCTGGTGAATCCGCAGACCGAAGACGACGTTTTCGTAGACGGAGATGGGCAGCGGGTTGGGCCGCTGGAAGACCATGCCGATGGATTTGCGCAGCTCGATGAGCGAGACGTCGGCGTCGTAGATGTTCTTCCCGAGCAGGACGATCTGCCCGGTGGTGGAGACGTAGCCGTAGCGCTCGTTGACGCGGTTGAAGCAGCGCAGGAGCGTGGTCTTGCCGCAGCCGGACGGGCCGATGAGCGAGGTGGTCAGGCCATGCTTGATGGCGACGTTGATGCCCTTGAGCGCCTGGAACTTCGCGTACCAGAGGTTGAGGTCGCGGGTGGTGATGCTGAACTGGTCGGCGGCGCTCATCCGAAAATGCCCTGGACGTATTCGTAGGTGCGGCGGTCCTTGGGGTGATCGCCGAAGAGCACCTCGGTGGGCCCGAGCTCGACGAGGTCGCCGTTCCAGAGGAACACGGTGCGGTCGGCGAGGCGGCGGGCCTGCTGGGTGAGGTTGGTGACGAGGACGATCGTCATCGATTTGCGCAGCTCCTTGAGGACCTCCTCGATGCGCATGGTGGTCACGGGGTCGATGGCGATGCTGAACTCGTCGAGGCAGAGGATCTCGGGCTGGTGCGAGAGCGCGCGGGCGATGGTGAGGCGCTGCTGCTGGCCGCCGGAAAGCTTCGTGCCCAGACTGTTGAGACGGTCCTTGACCTCGTCCCAGAGGGCGGCCTGGCGGAGGCATTGCTCGACGAGGGCGTCGAGCTCGGCGCGGCGGGTGAGGCCGGCGGCGCGGGGGGCGAAGGCCACGTTGTCGTAGATGCTCAGGGGAAGGCCGACGGGGAGGGGGGCGACCATGCCGATCTTGCGGCGCAGCTCGAAGACGTTGCGCATCTTGCGCACGTCCTGGCCGTCCACCTTCACGGTGCCGGAGACGTGGGTGCCGGGCGTGAAGTCGATGGTGCGGTTGAGGCAGCGCAGCAGGGAGGTCTTGCCGGACTGGGCCGGGCCGATGACGCCGAGGATCTCGTGGCGGTGGATGTCGAAGGAGACGCCGTGGATGACCTCCTTGGTCCCGTAGGCCAGGCGCAGGTCGCGGATCTCAATGTGCAGGTCGGCGGCGGGCATGGGGGTCACCATTTTTTGCGGGAGCGCAGGCGCACGCGCAGGGCGATGGCGGCGGCGTTGACGGTGAGGACGAGGCCGAGGAGCACGACGGCGGTGGCGAAGGGGATGGATTCCTTCACGCCGGGCACCTGGGTGGAGATGGTGTAGAGGTGCATGGAGAGCGCCATGCATTGCTCGTCGAGGTAGTAGGGCAGGAGGTCGCCGCGCTGGACGGCCTTGAAGAAGACGGCGCCGGTGAACATGACCGGGGCGGTCTCGCCGGCGGCGCGGCTGACCTGGAGGATGACGCCGGTGAGGATGCCGCTGACGGAGTTGGGCAGCACGACGGCGCGGATGGTCTGCCAGCGGGTGGCGCCGACGTTCCAGCAGGCTTCGCGGAAGGGGCGCGGCACGCTCGCGAGCGCCTCGCGGGTGCTGGCGATGATGACCGGCAGGGTCATGATCGCGAGGGTGAGCGAGGCGGCGATGATGGAGTAGCCGAAGCGGGCGGCGTAGACGAAGGCGCCGAGGCCGAAGAGGGCGTGGACGATGCTGGGGACACCGGCGAGATTGATGACCGCGAGGTTGATGAGGCGGTTGAACCAGTTGTCCTGCGCGTATTCGTTGAGGTAGACGGCGGCGAGGATGCCGACGGGGGCGGAGACGGCCAGCGAGAGGAAGACGAGGTAGATCGTGCCGATCAGCGCGGGCCAGATGCCGCCGTCGGTCATGCCGCGGCGGGGGACATCGAGGATGAATTCGAGGCTGAGGGAGGGGGCGGCGCGGACGACCAGGTAGCCGACGATGAGCAGCAGCGGCACGATCATGGCGGCGGCCATGGTGGCGAAGATCCACTGGGCCAGCGCCTCCTGCCGGAGCTTGCGGCGCACCCGGGGCGTCTCGGTGAAGCGGGTCTGGGCGTCGGCGTTCATTTCTTGCGGATGCCGCGGACGACGAGGTCGGCCACGAGATTGACGACGAAGGTGAGGGTGAAGAGCAGCACGCCGGTGAGGAAGAGCACGCGGTAGTGGTCGGAGCCGGCGGGGGCCTCGCCGAGTTCGGCGGCGATGTTGGCGGTGAGGGTGCGGACGGAGTCGAGGATGCCGCCGGGGATGTGGACGGCGTGGCCGGTGGCCATGAGCACGGCCATCGTCTCGCCCACCCCGCGGCCGACGCCGAGCAGGACGGCGGCGAGCAGACCGTTCTTGGCGGCGGGGAGCAGCACGCGGAACACGAGCTGCCACTTCGTCGTGCCGAGGGCGATACCGGCCTCGCGGTAGGAGTCGGGCACGGCCTTGAGGGCGTCCTCGCCGATGGAGACGATGATCGGCACGCTCATGAGGGCGAGGATGATGCCGCCGTTGAGGATGTTCACGCCGACCGGCGCGCCGGTGTACTGGGTGATGAGCTTGCTCATCACGGTGAGGCCGATGAAGCCCCAGACCACGCTCGGGATGGCGGCGAGCAGCTCGATGACGATCTTGAGCGTCTCCTTCAGCTTGGGCGGGCAGAACTCGGAGAGGTAGATCGCGGCGCCGAGGCCGAAGGGCACCGCGATGACCATGGCCAGCGCGGTGACGCTGAAGGTGCCGGCGATCATCGCGAGCACGCCGTAGCGTTTGTTCAGCTCGGACGTGGGGTACCACTGGTCGCTGAAGAGGAACTCGCCGAGGGTGAACTCCTCCTTGGTCAGGATCGGTAGCGCTTCCTTGAAGACGAAGAGGAAGATGCCCAGCACGAAGACGATCGCGCTGTATCCGCACAGCCGGATGAAGAGCTCGAGGGCGCGCTCGCCGGCGACGGCCCAGCGGGCGCGCCGGGCGGCGCGGACCGGAAAGTGTCCGGAGTCGGGGCGGGTGGGCTCCATGGGGCGCGAGCGGGTGGGGCGGCTTACTTGGCGGGCGGGACCGGCACGTAGCCGCTTTGTTCGACGATGTGCTGGCCGGCCGGGCTCAGGATCCACTCGATGTAGGCCTTCAGTTCGCCTTGGGGTTCACCGAGGGTGTAGAGCAGCAGCGAGCGGGCGATGGGGTATTCGTGGGCGATGGTGGTGGCCACACAGGGGGCGATGGCGGGGCGGTCGGGGTGGGTGCGCACCTTGAGCATCTTCACGTGGCGCGGGTCGTGGTAGCCCATGCCGCTGTAGCCGATGGCCGAAACGGTGGTGCCGACGAGTTCCACGACCTCTTTGGAGCCGTTCATGTCGCGCGAGCCCAGCTTGAAGTCCCGCTTGTGGAGCACGTGTTCGCGGAAGAATTCGTAGGTGCCGGAGCTGGACTGGCGGCTGACGCGCACGATCTCGTCCTGGCCGCTCGGGAGCGTGATCCCGAGCTCGGACCACTTGGAGACGGTGCCGCCTTCCTCGTAGATCGCCGAAAGCTGTTCGGTGGAGATTTCCTCGAGCGGGTTGTCCTTGTGGACGTAGACGGCGAGCGCGTCGTAGCCGACGATGATCTCCTTGGGATTCTTGCCCGTGTTCTTCACGGCTTGGGCGATCTCCTCCGCCTTCATGTTGCGGCTGGCGGTGGCGATGTCGATGGTGCCGCGGATGAGGGCGGCGATGCCGACGCCGGTGCCGCCGCCGGAGACCTCGACGTCGACCGTGGGGTGCGCCTTCTTGTATTCTTCGGCCCAGACTTGGGCGACGTTCACCATGGTGTCCGAGCCCTTGTTCTGGATGGTCGTGCTCGCGGGCGTGCCATCCGCAGCGTCCTTGGGTTTGCAGCCGAGGGTGAGCGCGGCGGCGGCGAGGGTGGCGAGGCCGAGAAGGCGGAGGGGACAGGGGGACATGGCGGGACGGTCAGTTTTTGAGGATGGCTTGGACGAGAGCGGTGATGCTGCCCTTGAGGGCATTGTAGGCGGCCTCGTGGGCGGCGGCGTTCTGTTCCGGCGAGGCGTTGGCCTTGGCGGGGTCCTCGACGATCCACTCGAGGAGGATGCCCTTGTTCGGGCGGCGGGGAAAGAAGCGGCGTACTGCCGGTGAGAGCACGACGATGAGGCTGAAATGGTCGATGTTCGGCACCTGCTGGAGCGAGCGCGGGATCAACGCCGCCGGATCACAACCCTTGGCGCGCAGGAAGGCCGCGGTGGTGGCGGGCATGGGCCGCGGGTCGAGGCCGGCGCTGGCGAATTCAAATTTAGGTTCGCCGAGATTGTGCGCGA
>JAHFTC010000030.1 GCA_023269585.1 Opitutaceae bacterium | reverse complement strand
CGTCGAGGGACGAGCGCCCACCCCTGTTGGCGCGAAAGTGCCGCGCCGCGGTCAAGTGGGGCGGGGACGGGCCGATAAGCTCGGCCTCGCTTCCGGGGCTCGCGCGAATTCGTCGACGAACGCGGCGGCGTGTCCCGCTCCTGTTCGCATGCGCATCAACACAGACGTCCTGCAGCGCCTCGACGCGGTCGAATTCCCGTCTCCGCCCGCGGTGGTGGGCCGGTTGTCGCAGTTGCTCAACCAGGAGCAGACGACGGCGGCGGAGATCTCGGCCGCGCTGGAGCTCGATGCGACGATGGCGGCCCGGGTGCTGCGGCTGGCCAACTCGGTGGCGCTGGGGGGCGACGGCAACGTCCATTCGGTGAGCGATGCGGTGCTGCGGGTGGGGGTGGAGACGATCCGCGACATCGTCTATGCGCTGTCGATGATGGGGGTGTTGCAGCCGATCACTTTCGAGTACCGCCCCTTCTGGAAACATTGCCTGACGGTGGCGCATGCGACGCGGCTGTTGCAGGAGCGGACGGGCAAGGCCGGGCAGGAGCACCCGGAGGCCTATGCGGCCGGGTTGTTGCACGACATCGGCATGCTGGTGTTCGACCGGGCACTGGGTTCGCGGTACAAGACCGTGCTCGCGAAAGCCCGCGCCCGAGGGCGGCCGCTGTGGGAGGTGGAGACCGAGCTGCTCGGGATCGACCACGCGGAGGCGGGCGCACGGATGCTCACCGCTTGGGCGATGCCGACGCCGCTGGTCGAGGCGGCGCGGCTGCACCACCGCCCCGGGGAGTCGGAGGAGCGGGTGGCGCATCTGGTCAATTTGGCGGACCTGATCTGCAACAACCTCGGCTACCATCACGGCACCGGTTTCCTGCCGGCGCTGTTCGCCGCCGACGGCTGGGCCCGGCTGGGCTTGGAAGTGACGGCGCTGCCCACGATCGCGGTCGAGGTGCGCAAGGGCATGGACCGGGTCGAGCGGTTGTTGGCGGCGGCGTGAGCGGCCGGCGCGGCGGGGTGCATTTTGGGCTCAGTCTTTGCCCGAAACGGGCGATGTAGCGGGTGTTTCCCTCAGGCGCCGAGGGTGCCGGCCGGCTGGCCTGGCAACCGTGGCGCGTTGGCCCTTTGACCCCGTTTTTCCATGACCGTTAACGAACAGGTGACGCAGCAGCTCGAGACGGTGAATTTCCCGACTCCGCCCGTGATTGTCGTGCGGATGGTCCAGCTGTTGGCCCAGGACAATATCACGTCCGAAGAGATCGGTGCCGCGATGGCGCTCGATGCCAGCATGGCGGCGCGTGTCCTGCATCTGGCCAACTCGGTCGCGGTGGGCGGCAGCACCCAGGTCGAATCCATCCCGGAGGCGGTGCTGCGGGTGGGCGTGGACGGGGTGCGTGACATCGTGTTTGCGCTGGCGATGGTCGGCGCGATGCGCCCGGCACATTTCGATTACCGGCCGTTTTGGCGGCACTCCCTGGCCGTGGCGTTCACGGCCCAGGCGCTTCAGGCCCGGGCGCTCAAGCTCACCGAGCCGTTCCCGGAGACCTATGCGGGCGGTCTGTTGCACGATCTCGGCATGCTCGTGCTGGATCGCGCGCTGGGCGACCGCTATCGCGAAGTGCTCGACGTCGCGCGCACGACTTCGCGGCCGTTGCTCGACGTGGAGCATGAGATGCTCGGCACCGACCACGCCCAAGCCGGCGGGCGCATGCTGCAGGTTTGGCGCTTTCCCCAGATCCTAGTGGATGCCGTGACCCATCACCATCGCCCATGGGTTTCCGGGCAGGTCGTCACCCGGCTGGTCCATCTCGCCGATTTCGCCTGCAACCACCAGGGCATCCACCACGGCACCGGCTACTTTCCGGAGCGCTGTGATCCGCGGGTTTGGGACGAGCTCGGGATCGCTGCGGGGGAGCTCCCGCAGATCATCACCGAGGTACAGTCCGAGCTGGCCCGGGCCGAAGCGGTGCTCGCCGCGACCTGAGCGCTTTCCCCCGCCATATGCCTTCCGGCTCCGATTTCGTGAAGCGCCTCGACTCGGTGGATTTTCCCGCCGCGCCGGAGGTGATTGTCCGTCTGTCCCGCCTGTTGTCGGAGGAATGGGTCACGGGCGAGCAGCTCTCGGAGGTCATGGCGCTCGACGCCGGCATCTCGGCGCGGGTGCTGCGGCTGGCCAATTCCGTGTATTTCCGCGGCCAGGGCGTGCGGTCGGTCGAGGAGGCGGTGTTGCGGGTGGGCGTGGACGGCGTGCGCGACGTGGTGTTCGCGCTGTCGCTGCTGCGGGCGTTCAAGCCCCTGCATTTCAACTACCACACGTTCTGGCGGCACAGCCTCGGGGTGGCGCAGACCGTCCTCGTGCTGCAGCAGCGCGCGCTCAACATCTCCACGCCGATCCCGGAGGCGTACGCGGCCGGATTGTTGCACGACATCGGCATGCTCGTGCTGGATCGAACCTTGGGCGCGGGCTACGGCACCATCCTGGCCAATGCCCGCGAGCAAGGCCGACCGCTCTTCGAGATCGAACGGGAGACGTTCGGCACCGACCACGCCGACGTGGGCGGCCGGCTGCTCGAGGTCTGGCGGATGCCCACCGCGCTCACGCAGGCGGTCGCCGGCCATCATGCGCCGCTCGTGGCCGACAGCCCCGCGGCGCACCTCGTGCATCTGGCCGACGCCATCTGCAACCAGCATGCGGTGCATCATGGCACCGCCTACAAGCCCGCAACCACGCTTCCCGAGGTGTGGGATGAGCTCGGGCTCCACGAAGCGGATCTGCCCGGAATCGTGACCGAGATGTACGCCGGGCTCGCCAAAGCCGACGCCCTCCTCGCGGCAGCGAGCTGAGCGGATCGATCCGGGCGAGGGTAGTGTCGACGGATGAAGGTCGCGGGCCTGACGGGTGCTGGTCGTGTCCGGGCGCGCGGTGCGGGCTTGGCGTCGCGGGGACGGGCGGACAGGCTCCGCACCGATGAACCACGAGATCGTCTGGCCGGCCTGGCTGATCGCGACCCCGCTCACGGTGCTGTTCTTCTCGCTCACGCTGCGCGCGGGGCGCCGGCTGCGATTATTGCTGGATACGCCGACCTCAAAGGCGAAGGGCGTGTTCATCGGCCAGGTGGAGCTCGTCGGCGCGGCCACGACCGCCCGGCCGGAACGCAGCTACCTCGCCGCCGCGGAGTGCGTGTGGTTCCACTACCGCGTCGCCGAGGAGTGGGCCCGCTGGGAGACGGAGACGTACACCGACAACGACGGCAAACAGAAGACCCGGCAGGTGCGCAAGACCGGCTGGACGCAGGTCGACGCGGGCGGGGCGCAGCCGCCGTTCTTCGTCGAGGACGAGACCGGTGCGGTGCTGGTGCGGCCCGAGGGGGCGGAGCTGGAGGCGGACACGGTTTTCGAGCGCACGGTGGGGCGTGGCGATCCGCTGTATTACGGCAAGGGGCCGGCGGGTGGGGTGAGCGACTCGACCGGGCACCGGCGGTTTGTCGAGGAGGCGCTGCCGTTGGGCGGCACGGTGTTCGTCGCCGGCCGGGCGCGGGAGCGGTCCGACGTGGTGGCGGCGGAGATCGCGGCCGCTGACGAGCAGGAGCTCTTTCTGATCAGTCGGCGCGGGGAGGGGCGCGTGCAACGCGGCTACCGCTGGGGTTTCTGGGGCTGCGGCCTGCTCTGCCCGCTTCCGCTGCCGGTGGCGTGGCTGGTGCAGGCCAATCAAGGGAGTGGCCTGCCGGTCGCCGGGCCGGCGGCGGCGCTGGCCGGCGGGCTGTTGCTGGCGTTGCTGTTGGGCTGGTGCTGGATGGCGTTCAACAGCCTGGTGCAGCTGCGCAACCGCGTGGCGCAGGCCGCCTCGCTCATCGACGTGCAGCTCAAGCGCCGGGCGGATCTCATCCCGCGGCTGGTGGCGGTGGTCGACGGCCTGCGCGGCCACGAGCGCACCGTGCAGACCGAGCTGGCCACCCTGCGTGCCCAGAGTCAGGCGACGCCGGTCGGCCAGCCGGGGCCGGACCTCGCCGGCACGGCGCTCACGGCGCAGGTCGTGAGCGAGCGTTATCCCGCGCTGAAGAGCGACACGGCCTTCCTCGCCCTGCAACGCGAGCTGGCGGACACCGAGACGCGCGTGGCATTGGCCCGCGACTACCACAACGAGATCGCCACGCACCTGAACACCCGGATCGACATCGTGCCGGACCGGTGGTTGGCGGCGCTGGCCGGGCTGAAGCCGCGGGCGCTCTGGCAGGCCGAGGGGTTCGAGCGCGCGGCGGTCGCGGTGCATTTCACGGAGTGAGGGGCGCACCCGGGGGCGACCGATGCGACTTTGGCCGGATGCTTTAATCCCGGACCGTTCTGGCCCGCCTCGGCGCTTGTCCCTTGTGCCGCGGATGAATTCGCCCAATCGCTGAACCCCCGGCCGCTACATCCCTACCTGCCGTTCACTACCTCCTCCACCATGCCTCCTACCCGCCTCCTGTTCGTCGCTTCTGCGCTGGCCCTTGGCTCGCTCGCCCCTGCCCAAACCCCTGCTGCCGCCCCCGCGCCCGCCGCGGCGCCTGTGCCGGCGCCTCAGCAGGTGCCCTGGTGGCGCAAACCCGATCTCGCGCCGCCGCCGGGAGCGGCCGTCCGCGTCAACACCGTCGGCTTCCTGCCTGCGGCGGTGAAGCGCGCCACGATCGCCGCCGAGGCTTCGGCGTTTCGCATCCTCGATGCCGCCACCGGTGCGGTCGTCTTCGCCGGGCCGGTGTCGCCGCCGGTCCGCACCGCGCCCACCGATACCGACGAGGCGGTGCGCGTCGTTGATTTCTCCGCCCTGCAGACGCCCGGCCGCTACGTGCTGGATGTGGCCGGGGTCGGCCGTTCCGCGCCGTTTGTCATCGACGCGCAGGTGTGGAACGAACCGTACCAGCTCGCCACCCGGGCGATGTATCTTTGGCGCTGCGGCATGGAGGTGAGCGGTGAGTGGAAGGGCCAGAAGTTTTATCAAGCGCCCTGCCATCTCGGCGACGGCCTGCTCGACGCCGTGGGTGGTCCCGCCGGGGCGACTCGGCAGGGCACGGGCGGCTGGCATGATGCCGGCGACTACAACAAGTACATCGTCAACGCCGGTGTCTCGGTGGGCCTGATGTTCAAGGCGTGGGAGCATTTCCGCTCCCGCATCGCGCCGGTGCCGATCGGCCTGCCCGAGAGCGGCAAGGGGCTGCCCGACCTGCTCGCCGAGCTGAAGTACGAGTTCGACTGGATCTTCACCATGCAGGCCGACGACGGCAGCGTGTACCACAAGCTCACCGCCCGCGATTTCAGCTACTGGGGCCCGGCGGAGAACGACAAGAGCCCGCGCTTCTTCACCCCGTGGGGCACGACCGCCACGGCTGATTTCGTCGCGATGATGGCGCTCGGGGCGCGCCACTTCCGCGAGTTCGATCCCGCCTATGCCGACCGTTGCCTGGCGGCGGCGCGCAAGAGCTGGGCGTTCCTCGTGGCACACCCGGAACACCACGACGCCGACCTCACCGGTTTCCGCACCGGCGCCTACCAGGCGCACGACAGCGTGCATCGCCTGTGGGCGGTGGCCGAATTGTGGGAGACCACTGGTGAAGAGGCCTTCCTGAAGGAGTTCGAGCAGCGGGCGCAAGTGGCGGAGTTCACCCTCTCCGGCCCGGACTGGGCCAACGTGCGCGACCTCGCGCTCGGCACGTATCTGGAGGCCAGCCGCAAGGACGCCCGCAAGAAGGCCCTCGTGACGCGCCTCACGCGCAGCCTGCTCGAACAGGCGGGTCGCATCGTGGAAAACTGCCGCGTCAACCCGCACGGTCGGCCGTTGGGCGCCACCAAAGGCGACTTCTTCTGGGGGTGCAACGGCTCCGTCGCCGGCCAGACGTACCTGCTCCAGCTGGCCGACCGCCTCAGCGAGAAGCCCGATCCGCGCTACCGCCAGACCGCGCAGGAGGCCCTCGCCCACCTGTTCGGGCGAAACTACCACGGGCGCTCCTACGTTTCCGGCCTCGGCGCCAACCCGCCGCAGCACATGCACGACCGCCGGGGCGACCCGGCCTGGCCGGGCTACCTCGTGGGCGGCCCGCACCCGGACGCCCGCATCTATTTCGATGTGACCGAGGATCCGTCGCGCAACGAGATCGCGATCAACTGGAACGCCTCGCTCATCTACGCTCTCGCCGCTTTCGTCGAACCGACGAAGTGACGGTGGCGGAAACGTCCGGCCTCCGCAGGCGAGGCCAACATGATTGATCCCCCAAGGCCAGGTCGCTGCCGACCTGGCCTTTTGTTTTAGGGAGGCGCCGCTTTCCCGCGCAGGCGGGCCAGGGCGGCGACCTCGTGGCGCGGGAGGGCGAGCGGTTCGGGCCCTTGCGCTGCCTCAGCTCGGCAGCGGCTTCGCCCACGCTCGGACGCGCTGTTCCGGGCGCCCGGTTGGTGCCGTTCGATCCCGGGCGAGTTTCGGCTGGCGTCTCCGCGGGCGGAGGACACAGTCGGGCGCAATCGGCGGTCCCCCGCGCGCCGTTCTCCCGGTAGTAGCAGCCAACAACGCGCTTTCTTATGAATGGATGGAGCCCAGCGATCCTGGTGACGCAACCGCTGCGTCGTGCCTTCCCCGGAACCCCGGTTGCGGAGGCGGCGTCATGAGCCGCCTGCTCGAACGGGTGGCGGGCGCGCTCGGTCTGGGCGCCCGGGCGGCCGTGGTGGAGCAGACGCCGCCGTGCGTCGTGTTCGCGCGCATCGAGGAACGGCTGATGCCGCTGCAACGTGGACTCAAATACGAGGAGCCCCTCAACGAGGCGCTGGTGCGGGCGAAGCTCGGCCGCGTGACCGGGGGCGGCTCGGTCCAGGGCACCGACGGCCGCATCGAATGGGTCAGCCTCGATATCCAGCTCGTGGACGCCGGGCGGGCCCTGCAGTTCACTCGCCGCAAGCTCTGGGAGCTCGGCGCCCCCGTCGGCTCGGTGTTGAAGTATAATTTTGAGGACGGGGTGGCCACGGTGCCGATCGCCTGAGCCGTCGGGGAGACACCTCCGCGTTCTCCGCGACTCCGCGTGAGGCCGGATCGGATCTGGCTGCGGAATGGTCCTCACGCGGAGGCGCGGAGAGCGCGGAGCTCGGCTGTGATCATCCTTAAAACCGCAATTGAACCGCAAAGAACGCAAAGATCACAGAGAGAGAATTCATTGAGGCTCTGCCATTGGGGGCTTCACCCAGCGGGTAAGCGATCCATTGGTGCCAATTCTGTTGGAAGAGGCTATTCTTGTGTTCTTTGCGATCTTTGCGGTTAAGCCGAACTACGGAATTCTGGATCATGCAATTGCCGCGAGCCCACGTGCGAAAGGGTGCGCACCGATGGTGAAACTGTAGGGCCGCGTGCTTGCACGCGCTTTTCGAAGCGCGAGCCCTTCGGCCCGCTCAAGGTGGGCGAATCCGCGAGCTCGCTGAACGACGCGGCAATTGAATTGTTGGCTTGGGGGGCCTGACCGGTGGTTCGCCCTGCGGGAGACGGCCCCGTTCGCCGATCCCGCTGGTCTCGATAATGCAGAGGCGGAGGCGTGGCCTTGTGGGGCCGGCGGCAGGGCGATAGTTTTCCGGCCTGCCCCCATGAGCGACGTCTACTGCTTCGGCCATGTTTCCACCGGTGTGATCCTGCGGCTGCGCGACCGGTTTCCCGCGCCCGACGGCTACGGCGAGGTCGTCGCCACGCTCGAGAACCATTCCGGCGAGGCCACCGGCAGCGCGCTGGTGCTCGCGCGCTTCGGCGCCGCGGTGACGCTCGAGGGCAACTGGATCGGCGACACGCCGCCGTGCCGCCGCACGCTGGAGTTTCTCGGCTCGCGCGGCATCGACTGCTCCGGGCTGGTCGTGCAACCCGGTTACCAAGGCGTGAACGAGATCGTGGTGTCGGATGGCGACACGCGCACTGTCTTCGGCCGCTACTGCGACCTGCTCTTCACCACGCCGCAATGGAACCCGCCGAGTGCGGAGCGGATCCGCGCCGCCCGAGTGGTGTGCGTGGATCCGGCTTTTGGCGACACGACCCTGTTCGTGGCCCGCACCGCCAAGGCCGCCGGCAAGCCGCTCGTGACCTGCGATGCCCTCGCCGACAGCGAGCTCGCGCGGCTGGCGGATGTCGTCGCGGTTTCCGGTGAGATGCTGGCGCGTGAGTATCCGGCGGCGCTGACGGACCCCGCGGCCCGCGAGGCGCTCTTCGCCGAATACCTCGAACGCTGTCCGGGTCTTGTCGTGTTCACCGCCGGTTCGCGACCGCTCTGGTACGGCCGCGGCCGCGCGGCGGTGGCGCAGCCGGGGCAGGCGGCGCCCGGGGCGCGCTGCGAGTTGCCGCCGTTTCCGGTGGAGGTGGTCGACAGCGCGGGTGCCGGCGACAGCTTCCGCGGCGGGTTGATCTACGGGATGCTGCGCGGCTGGAGCGACGAGCACACGGTGCGTTTTGCCTGCGCGGTGGCGGCGCTCATCTGCACGACGGCGCCCGGCTGCGTGAACCCGCCTACGCTCGAGCAGGTGCGCGAGTTCCTCGCCACGCGCGGCGCGCCGCTCCCGCCGGGACTGTGAGCGGAAGGCGCGTTGCTGACATTCACGCCACAATCTCGCCGTAGAGGGCGGCGGGGGTGGCGCGATCGATGCGCACGGAGACGAGACGGCCGATGTGCGATTCGTCGGCGGGAAAGTGGACGACGCGGTTGATGCGCGTGCGGCCCATGAAGCGGCGGCCGGCCTTGTCGGGGCCTTCGACGAGGACCTCCTGCACGGTGCCGACCATCGCGGCGGTGCGGCGGCGGGAGTTTTCCTCGAGGCGGCGGAGCAGCTCCTGGTTGCGCTGCTCCTTCACGGCCTCGTCGACCGGGTCGCCGAGCGCGGCGGCGGGCGTGCCGGTGCGCACCGAGTATTTGAACACGTAGGCCATGTCGTAGTCGGCCTCGGCGAAGAGCGCGGCGGTCTGCGCGAAGTCCTCCTCGGTCTCCCCGGGGAAGCCGACGATGATGTCGGTGGAGATGGCGATGCCGGGGCGGGCGGCCTTGAGCGCGGCGACGATCTCGAGGTAGCGCTCGCGGGAGTAGGGCCGGTTCATCGCGGCGAGCAGGCGGTTGCTGCCGGACTGCACGGGCAGGTGCACGTGTTCGCAGAGCTTGGGCAGGCGCGCGAAGGCGGCGACGAGGTCGTCCTTGAAACCGCGCGGGTGCGGCGAGGTGAACCGGATGCGCTCGATGCCCTCGACGGCGCTCACACGCTCGAGCAGCTGCACGAACGGCGAGATGCCGCCCGTATGCGCGTAGTCGCGTCGCCCGTAGCTGGTGACGATCTGGCCGAGCAGCGTGACCTCGCGCACGCCGCGCGCGGCGAGGGCGCGGCACTCCTCGACGATCTCTTCCATCGGGCGGGAGCGCTCGTCGCCGCGGGTCTTTGGGACGATGCAGAAGGCGCACTCCATGTTGCAGCCCTGCTGGATCGAGACGAAGGCGGTGACCTGGTGCTCGCCGAGCACGTGGTCACGGATGGCGTTCTGCGAACCGGTCTCCTCGGCGATGTCGACGATCGGCTGCGCGAGCGGGAGGCCGGCCTCGCGGGCGGCGCGCAGGTTGTCGAGGTAGCCGGGGACGGTGTGAAACTTCTGGGTACCGACGATGAGGTCGAGGTCGGGCAGGCGGTCGAGCAGTTCGGCGCCGCGGTTCTGCGCCATGCAGCCGAGGATCCCGAGCACGAACTCCGGCCGGCTGCGTTTGCGCACGGCCACGTTCTCGGCCTTCGCGATGGCCTTCTGCTCGGCGAGGTCGCGCACGGAGCAGGTGTTGAGCAGGAGAATGTCGCAGTCGTGTTCGTCGTCCACGATGCGGTAGCCGCGGGCGCGCAACATCGCCGCGACGGCCTCGCTGTCGCGCTCGTTCATCTGGCAGCCGTAGGTCTTGAGGTGGACGCGGTTCATGCCAGAGGGGCGCAACTGCGGTTGGCGCGTCGTTCCTGCGGAGAGAAGGCGTGCGACGGAGGACTGGAGTGGGCGCGGTTCATGAACGGACGGGTAGCGCGCGCCACGGTTGGCGGCGGGGTGGGGCCGTCAAACGGAAAGGCGGTGGGCGGTGGACGGTCGACGGTGGACTGTGGACCGTGGACGGTCGGCTCGTAGGTCGTCCCTTCAGGGCGACCCGGTGGCCATGATTCGCGACCCTGTGAGCGAGCGGTGCCCGCCGGGGCGGCCTGAAGGCCCGCCCTACGTCATGCTCTCGTAGGCGTGGATTTCGCGGGCGCGGTCGGCCCAGTTGGGCAGCTGGGTCTGACGGGCGGATTTGAGGAGCACGATCTCCTGCTGCATCGCGGTTTCGCCGGCCTGCTGCATCACGCGGTTGAGTCCGGCGTAGATGATGTCGGCCGGGTCGATCTTGAGCTGTTCGGCGAGGCGGGCGAGCGGCTGGAACTCCTCGAGTTCGAGGTGAAGCTTGATCGAGTGCATGTGGACTCCTCCGGGGTAGCGGGGTTGGCGGTGCGCGAACGCCACAGGGTAACCGTCTGCCCCGCGGCGGCAAACGGGGCGGCGCAACCGCGGTGCAGCGGAGGGCAGTTCGATTCCGGACTCGGAAGACGACAGAAGGTAACGAAGGGAACGAAGCGGGACCATGCAGCGGCGGGAGCGCAGCGGGCGGTAGTGGGTTTCGCGTTGCGGTGGGATCAGGCGTTGGCCGGAAGCCGATCCAGCGGGGGGTAGGGCGGGAGCGTTGCCTGCAACGCCCCGCCAGACGGGCCCGATGCCCAAGGTGAGGGCGGTCGGCCGGAGCGCGGGCGCCGGAGGCGCGGCTCCGCGCTGCGATCGGCGCGGAGACCGCGCCGCTACGGGGAGGGCGGAGGCTGTGCGGGCTTTCCGCCTGGCCGAGGAGGACGCCGGGCTTGCGCGCGGGTCTTCCGAGGAGAGTCATTCCGACTCCGCCGGCTCCGGCCGTGGGCGTGTGGACGGCGAGGGAACCGGCGGGCAGCACGGCGCTGAGAGCTATTTCCCCCGCATCGGCGGCTGGCCGCCGCCAGGCGGGGGCAGGGGCGGGGCAACGAACGTGGTGGAGCCGATCAGATGCCACGCGTTGTCCACCCCCAAGGCGTAGGCCTCGACGGGCCAGTTCAGCGCCACATCGCCACGGTAAACCGGGAGCGGGTCCCCAGAAATCCAACGGTCTGTGCTCGCCAGATACAGCCCCTCAATCCAGACGACGCTGCCTTGCCCATTGGGCGCGGACGTCATTTTGAACATCACTCGGATCGCGTTGCGGGTCCCGCGGGCCGAGACGTCGTCCACAGGGGACACGCTCCAGTCCAGGGTCGCCGGAGTCGGTGTCGAGTAGGCGGGCACAAGCAACCACTTGCTGTACATCTCGCTGCCCCAGGTGTCGGCGAGGATGATCGGAGCCTTCTCATCGAGGAACCAGTGGTAGATGGTCAACTCGAGTCCGCTGTATTCATTCACAATCGCTGCGGCATCGTCGCCGAGGGACTCGATTCGCCACTGTTGCTGCAGGCGCCCGTTGACAAGACGTCGCGCTTTCGGCGCCGGGCCGTTGGCGGTGTCCGCGTACTCCAGCACCCGGCCGGTGGCCACGTTGCGGATCTGGACGGTGCCATCGGCGGCGGGTCGCGAGACGATCCAGTGCTGGTTGCGGCCGGCGGTGTAGTCCGCCTGGTAGACGGTTTCCGCCGGGGTGGCGGCGTCGACGGTCAGCACCTTTTGGGTGAGATTCGACACGAGCACATAGCGGGTTTGCGCGGCGAGTTGGGCGGCGGTCGCGATCACGGCGACAGCGGCGACGAGAGTTCTGATCATTCTGATACAGTTCATGTCTTTTCGGGCGGCTTCAGGTTTGGCTTGTTGGGTCCCGAGGGTGGGGCGCAGGGGCGCGCCAAGGGGTATGGCGGCGGACCGTAGTGGAGGACTTGGGTCAGGCAAGGCGGCAAGTGCTCGGGATTTGTGAAAAGCCGGGGCCGTGCGCCATCGGTGGAGGGCCGGCGTTCGGCCCGGTTGTGCCACCGGTCCGGCTGTGATCAGGCCGTCCCCGCTGCAAAACGCGGTTCGCTCCGGACGGGAAGAGAGCGGCCCGGCCCGGGCATCGGGCTGAACGACTCCGTCGTCCAGCTACGGCCTAGGCGAGCTGAAACACCGCCCCATGCGCAGGCGGGAGGCGATGCGTTCGTTCCGCTGCGGTCTTTGCGTTCTCTGCGGTTAAACATCTCCCCGCTCCGCTGCTTCCTGGGTTCTCTCTGTGCCCTCCTCCGCCTCGGTGCCCTCTGCGGTCGGATCGTAAGGTTCCCTGCCGAGCTCTGCGCCTTTGCGCCTCTGTGGTTGCGACCGTTCGGCGCTCGTCCCGCGTCTACCTCGACGCGCCTCAGGGCAGCTTGGCCTGGATGAGCTTGCTGACGGAGCCGAAGTCGATGAGGCCGGCCTGCGGGTGCTTCTTGAGCGCGCCCATGACCTTGCCCATCTCCTTGCGCGAGGCGGCACCAGTCTCGCGAATCACCTCGTCGACGATCCCGGCGAGCGTCGTCTCGTCGAGACCCTGCGGGAGGTATTTCTCGATGATCCGGATCTCGTTGGTGTTGGTGGCGGCGAGATCGGCGCGGCCGCCCTTCTCGAACTCCGCCTTGGCCTCGGTGAGCGTCTTCACGGACTTCCGGAGCACGGCGGTGACGAGGGCATCGTCGATCGGCTTGTTCTGGTCCATCGCGGCGCGCTGGATGGCGGCGTCGGTGGTGCGGAGGGTGAGCGCGGTGACGGAGTCGCGGGCCTTGAGGGCGGTGACGATGTCGGCGCGGAGTTGCTCGTAGATGGTGGCCATGGAAGGAGGGTGCGGGGACGGGTGGCGTCGGGTTCAGGGCGCGGGGCTGGCGGGGGCCGGCGCCTTGGGCGGAACCGGGGGAAGCGTTGGGGCATCGAGGACGATCTCGAAGCGCCGCACGACTTTCGAGGCCACGCCCTGCTGGCGCTTGAGCGCGGGCATGAAGAACGTGTTCTCGATCCCGGTGATGGCCGCCTTGGCGAAGGCGCGGTCGGTGGCCTCGGTGCACTGCACCTCCGCCGGGTACCCGGTGGCCTTGACGACGAACTCGAGCACGGCGTAACCGGGCTGGCCCCACTGCCGCCACTGCTCGGGATAGTTGATGATGATCGGGCTGACGGGGACGGCGGGACGATCCGGCGTGAGATCGGCCGGGAACCGTTGGTTGAAGCGCGCCTCGCGCTTGAAGAGGACGGGCGTCGCGCTCGCGGCGGAATCGGACTTGGCCGCGGCGACGACGGCGGTGCCGAGCAGGGCGAGGAGAACCAGGGAGCGGAAGAGGGGGGCGGACGTCATCACGCCTCCGGTTTGGCGGGCGGCGCAGCGAGGCGCGAGGACGATTTGCGCGGGGGCGCGCGGCGGGTTCCTCGTGTTTGTGTTGGAGGGGGCGCGAGTGCGGCTCGAGACCGGCGGAGCGCGATTGACCGCCCAGGACGGCGACGAATACGGCTACGAGCCTCGAAAGCTCCGTGGTTTGGATCGGTGGCCCCCGCGCACGCACGGCCGCCACGGGGCGACGCAGGGGCCTTGTAATCTATTGTATTACAAGAGTTCGGTGGCGGATGGGCGATGGTCTCGGGCTCGGAAGGGGGCGTGTTGGATGGGCGGTGGGCGGCGATGGCGCCGGCGGACGGGAGTGCCCCGTGGGAACAGTTGGCTTGTAATCTATTGTATTACAAGGGCGCAACACAGCTCAGGGCCTGAGGAGCGCTTGGTGGGCGGAAGGGCGCGGGGTCCTTTAGCGGTTTGCTACCGGGTTTTCTTCCCCGTTCCGCGAAGGCGCGGGCGGGTTATTGCAGGTTGAAGACGACGCGCGGGGCGGGGGTGGCGCCGGTGGCGGGTGGGACGCCGGCGGGGGCGAGGAAGATGCGCGCGGAGTCGATCCCGCCTTTCGCGAGCAGGTAGTCATGGATGCGCCGGGCGCGCTCGGCGGCGAGGTCGGCGAAAGCGGAATCGCTCGGTGTGAGCGTGGCGAGGACCTGCTCGCGGTGTTCCTCGGGGGTGAGGGCGGCAAGTGGTGTTTGAGAAGTGGAGACGCTGGGCGGGGTGGCCTTAGCGGAGGAGGCGGTGCGCTGCCCGGCTGCGGCCGGAGCAGAGGCGGGTGTCCCGCCGCCGAAGAAGCGGCGGACGGTGCGGACGACGAGGTTGGGCGAAGAGGCGCGAGGCGAGGGGCGCGAGGCAAAAGGCGCGGAGTGATCGGTGCTGGGTGATAGGTTATTGGTGCTGGGAGAAGGGGTGGCCGGCGGGCAGCGTTCGGTGTGGAGGGCGGCGAGGAAGCGGGTGCTTTCCTCGGGCGTGAGCTGGAGGGTGGCGGGATCGATCGCCGCGGTGGTGGTGGCAGCGAGTTCGCGCAGCTTCCGGGCGCGGAGCAGGGCATCGAGCTGCACGGCGCGCAGGCCGGCGAGATCGAGTTCGCGTTGCGGCGGGCTGGAGATCTCAAGGGTGAGGCCGGGGCGTTCGGTGAGGGCGGTGGCGAGGCCGTCGAGGCGGGCGAGGGCCTCGGGGTCGAGGGCGGCGGAACCGGTGGCGAAGTCGACTGCACTGAGATCGCGGCCGCCGCCGAAGAGGCCGCCGAGCAGCGAAAACGGCGCGGTGGCGGCCTTCACGATCAGGTTGCCCAGCGCGCGCCAGACGGCGTTGCCGTACTTGAAGTCTGGATCGTCGAGGTTGCCGCGGATGGGCAGGTCGATCGGGATGCGGCCCTCGCGGTCGCGCAGGAGGCCGAGGGCGAGCTTGAGCGGGAGTTTGACGGCGTCGGGGCTCTCGACGGGTTGGCCGAGGTAGAACTGGTCGAGGGCGACCTTGTTCTCGGCGATGAGTTCGCGGGCGGAGAGGCGGTAGGCGAGGTCGAGGCTGAGCTTGCCCTTGTCGATGGTGTAACCGGCGAACTTGCCGGCGTACGGCGTGAAGGTCGGCAGTTCGATGCCGGTGAAAGTGACCTTGAGGTCGGTGAAGGCGTCGCCGCTGAGCGGGTTGATCTGGCCGCTGATCTTGAGCGGCGCGAGGCCGAGGCGGCCGGATAGGTCGACGTCGGCACGCGCCAGTTGCGCGGAGGAGAGGCCGGAGATCGTGCCGCCGAAGTCGGTGAGTTCGGTGGTGAACGCGGGCGAGACCGAACGATCGGTGGCGATGAAGCGCCCGCCGGAGAGCGTGACGCGGGCGATGGTGATTTGAGGCGAGAGGCGAGAGGCCTGAGGCGAGAGGGCGGCGGCCGCGGGGCGGGCGGGTTTCGGGTTTGGGGTTTCGGGTTGCGGAGGCGATGCGGGTGTGGCGCCGGTCTCCGTGCCGGCGGGCTGGGAGATCGCAGGCAGGGACGCCTGCGCCACGGATGCGGAGTTTTTGAGGATTGTGGTGAAGTTGAGGCGCTTGTCGGCGAAGACGATGGCGCGGGCGAACGGCTCCTTCACGGCGACCTCGTCGAGTGCAATGGCGAGGGGCTGGGTGGTGGCGCGGAGGTTGAGGAACGCGAGATCGGTGAAACCCAGGAGCGGCTCGGAGAACTCGGCGTCGACAGCGGTGAAGGCGGCGAGGCCGGCGTCGCCGGTGAAGCGGAGGTCGGGGGCGCCGTCGGCCGCGAGGGCGAAGGTGAGATGGCCCTTGGCGCGGGCGGAGCCGCTGGTGAGCAGGACATCAAGGAAGGGCGCGAGGTACGGGTCGAGCGGACGTAGCGCGATTTCGGCGACGTCAACCTGGAGGTCGGCCGCGAGCGGCTGCGGGGTGACGGTGCCGTCGACGGCGATATGGCCGGCGCCGTTCCAGCGCAGCGCGGTGGCGACGGTGACGGGGCGGTCGAGCGTCGTGCTGGCGCCGGTGAGTTTGAGGCCGAACTGGTCGATCGTGAGGGCGACGGGGCGCGGGGTGGTGAGGTCGTGCAGGCGCAGCGTGGCGTTGGCGATCTCGAGGCTGCCGAGGGTGGCGGAGAAGGGCGGCGTGGTGGCGGCGGTGGACTTTGTGGACGGAGTGGACGCGGTGGACGCCGGAGGTGTCGCGGATACCGGCGAGGACGCGGCGGCAGGCTGGAGGAGGGCGAGCCAATCGGTGGTGCCGTCGGCGCGGCGGGTGGCGGAGAGGTCGGCATCGCGTACCAGGACGGTGGCGACCGAGGCTTCCTGTTTGGCGGAGTCGGCGACGAGTCCGGTGAGCTCGACGAGCGGGAGGGTAGCCAACGGCGTGGTGGTGCCGCGGGCGGCGAGCGCGAGATCAGCGATGGTCACGCGGCCGTTGCGGAGGCGGAGGACCGGGGTGGCGGCGGCGAGGTCGAGCTCGTAGTCGAGGGCGACGCCGAGGCGGCCGGAGAGTACGTCGAGCTGATGGAGGTCGCGGTGAAAGGCGGCGTACTTGGGCAGGTTGATCGCAGTAACGGCGAGGCGGCCGGCGGAGCCGAGTGGCGCGAAGGTGAGAGTACCCTGCCAGGCGAACTGCTCGCCCGCCTCGGTGGCGGCGGCGAAGGTGTAGGCGCCGGAGCGATTCGGTTGTGTGGTGAAGTTGCGCAACTCGAATGACGTGGGGCCGAAGGTCGTGGAGAACGGCGCGCTGCGGGCCTTGTCGGCGTAGGTGAACTCGCCGCGGTCGACGCGCAGGTGGGCGATCGCCAGCGCGGGCACGGCGGTGGCGGGTTTTGGGGGCAGGGTTTCGAGTTTCGGGTTTCGAGTTTCGGGTTGGGCGGGGGCGGCGGGCGCGAGGAGATCGGCGATGTTGAGCGCGCCGTCGGGTTCGCGGTAGAGGCGGGCGCGGGGATGGGTGAGGGCGATCTCGTCGAAACTCCAGGCGAGGCGGAAGAGCGAGGTCGCGGGCGCGAAGTTGAGGTGGAGCTCGTCCCAGCCGGCGAACTCGGCGCCGTCGTGGGCGGCGACCGTCAGCCCGCGGATGGTGGCCGAGAAGGTCCAGGGATTGACGCGTACCTGAGCCACGGCGACGGGGCGCCGCAGGGCGGCGGTGCCCTGTTTGACCAGTTGCTGCTTCACGATGAGCGGCGCGACGAAGAAGCCGGCGAGCGAGTAGGCGGTGAAGAGTCCGGCCAGCCAGAGAAGGGGACGGCGGCGCCGGCGCAGGCGGGAAGCGAAAGAGGCGTTCATGACGGAAGGAGGGAGGGAGGCCGATCGTGCGTTGTCGGCGAGCAGGAAACTACGCGCGCGCGTGGCCGCCGCGAATCTGCGAAGGACGGACGCGCAGGGTACCGGCGAGCGACGCCGCTGCGGCTTCGGCCAAGAAAAAGGGCGCCGCG
Organism: Opitutaceae bacterium; assembly: GCA_023269585.1. Classification (GTDB taxonomy): domain Bacteria; phylum Verrucomicrobiota; class Verrucomicrobiia; order Opitutales; family Opitutaceae; genus CAJCBL01. Next base: position 21,178 of record JAHFTC010000030.1, on the reverse strand, counting down.
GTGGAGCGGCGCCCGGAGCGGAAGAAGCGGCCGCGATGGCGCGCGGCCCTCCAGGTCACGCCTTGGCGGCGTAGGCGGGGTCGAGATCGAGCCGGAAGTACTCGCGGGCGTTGGCGAAGCAGATGTTGCGCACCATGCCGCCGACGAGTTCGCGGTCGTACGGGATCTCACCGCGCTCCATCTCGGCGCCGAGCAGGTTGCAGAGCACGCGGCGGAAATACTCGTGGCGCGCGTAGCTGATGAAGCTGCGCGAGTCGGTGAGCATGCCGACGAACCGGCTGAGCAGGCCGAGGTTGGAGAGGGCGTTGAGCTGCCACTCCATCGCCTCCTTCTGGTCGAGGAACCACCAGCCGCTGCCGTATTGGATCTTTCCGGGCACGGTGCCGTCCTGGAAGTTGCCGATCATGCAGGCGAAGGCGTAGTTGTCGGCCGGGTTGAGGTTGTAGAGGACGGTGCGCGGGAGCTCGTTGGTGGAGTCGAGCGTGTTGAGGTAGCGCGAGAGGGCGACGGTCTGCGGGAAGTCGCCGATGGAGTCGAAGCCGGTGTCGGGCCCGAGCGTGGAGAGCAGGCGGGTGTTGTTGTTGCGCAGCGCGCCGAGGTGGAGCTGCTTGGTCCAGCCGCGCTTGGCGTCCCAGCGGCCGAACTCAAGCATCATGAAGGAAATGAACTTCGCGACCTGTTCGCGGTTGGCGGCCTGGCCGGCGCGGGCGGCGTTGAAGATCGCCTTGGCCTCGGCGGCGGTGCAGGGCTCGGCGAAGCACTGCTCCATGCCGTGGTCGGAGACGCGGGCGCCGACGGCGTGGAAGTCGGCGTGGCGCCGGTCGAGGGCGGCGAGGAAGTTGTCGAAGGTGGCGACGGGCAACTTCGCGGCGGCGGCGAGTTTCTCCAGCCACGCGTTGAAGGCCGCGGGCTGGTCGACGATGAGGGCCTTGTCGGGCCGAAAAGTCGGATACACGCGGGTCTTGAGCCCGGAGGCGCGGATCTGCTCGTGCGTGGCGAGCGGGTCGGCGGGGTCGTCGGTCGTGCAGATGACGGCGACCTGGTCGGCGGCGAGGATGTCGTGGATGCGCAACGTCGCGAGGCGCTCGTTGGCGACCTGCCAGATGCGGTCGGCGTTGGTGGGGTTGATGAGGCAGTCGAGGCCGAAGTAGCGCTTCAGCTCGAGGTGCGACCAGTGGTAGAGCGGGTTGCGCAGGGTGTTCGGCACGGTGGCACACCAGGCGTCGAACTTCTCGCGCGGGGTGGCGTTGCCGGTGACGAAGCGCTCGTTGATGCCGTTGTACCGCATCGCGCGCCACTTGTAGTGGTCGCCGCCGAGCCAGACTTCGGCGAGGTCGGCGAAGCGGTGGTTCTCGAGGATGAGCTTCTGCGGGAGGTGGCAGTGGTAGTCGTAGATCGGCTCGTCCTTCGCGAAGGTATGGTAGAGGTCGCGCGCGGCCTCGTTGTTGAGGAGAAAGTTCTCGTGGATGAACGGTTTCATCAGGCGATGTCGTTGAGAAGTTCTTCGTAGCTGGCGTAGGAAGCGAGCCGGCCGCGGGCGGCGGCGCAAGTCTCGGCGGAGGCGAGCTTGGTGTTCTCGGCGAGGAACACGAGATAGCTCGCGACGCCCTTGGCGTAGAGCAGGCGGGCCTCGGGGCTGATCGCGTAGAACCGCGCGCGCTGGCCGTAGCCGGCGGCAGTGTGGTCGCCGAGCGCGGCCTTCTCGGCGCGGCCGTCGGCGGCGAGCACGTGGAGAAAGTTGTATTCGAAGAAGAACATGTGGTCGGGGCTGGCCGGGAGCGCCTCGAGTGCGGCGCGGGTCGTGGCGGCATCGGCGAAGACGTCGACAGGTTTGCCGCAGGAGGCGAGCGCGGTGGTGATGAAGATCCGCGCCATCTTCTGCTCGGTGGCGTCGGTGCTGAAGGCGCCGAGCAGGGCGAGCTCGAGGGTGAAGCGGTACCAGTCGGACCAGAGCTTTTGGTCGGCGGCGTTCTTCGACGCGGCGACGGCGAGTCCCATCTCGTAGGTGTAGCGGCCGCTGGTCTTGATCTCGAGGCGGCTGCCGGTGACCTCGCCCATGATCTGGTAGTTCTCGGCGGATTTGCCGGAGCCGGAGTGGAAGCCGATGCTGACACCGAACTTCTCGCACACGGCCCACTGCTTGGCGATGAGCGCGCGCAGGGCGGTGTTGTCCGGATACGGGCAGTTCTTTTGGAAACCGAAGGCGGGGGCGACGAAGTTGACCGGCATGCCGAGCGCCTCGCAGAACGCGAGCATCACGGCGGTGGTCTCGGGCGTGGTGAGGCCGGGGAGTTCGTCGATCGAGAGTTCGCGCAGGTACTTGCGGCCGGCCTCGGTGGTGAACGCGGCGGCGCGGGCGGCGGCGTATTTCTCGTCGCGGCGCTTCATCTTCTGGAGCGAGGGCCACACGGTGCCGACGAGCGCGGCGAACGCGGCCTCGTCGAGCTTGAGCCCGGCGGCGGCGACGCGGGCGCGGACCTGCGCGAGCAGCGCGGCGGGGACGGCGCCGGCCGGGGCGGGCTGGTTGAGCGCGAGCTCGGGCGAGAGATCGAAGGTGATGTAGCTGGCGAGCAGGCAGCCGCGCACGAGGGCGTCCTCGCGGCTGTCGAACTTGCCGCCGATGGGCTGGTGGTCGGCGTTGAAGCTCCAGGCGATGCGGCGGCGGTGGAAGCCGGTCTTGAGCTTGGAGAGCACGCAGCCGTGGCTCATGCCCTCGACGCTCTGGCCCTGGTGGCCCTCGGGGACATTGGCGCCGATGAAGGGGAACGGCACGGTATCCAGTTTCCCGGCCAGCATGGCGTCGACATCGTAGACGAGCTCGCGCGGGATCGAGTTCTGGTTGGCGGTGAGGCCGATCTCGAGCGCGCCCATCGCCCACTCGACGGCGGGCCAGTGCAGGGTGGTGAAGCGCGCGCCCACGCCGAGGGTGCTGCGGCCCAGCTGCTCGGTCGCGGTGGGGAAGATGGTGGAGTCGGCGTCGTGCTCCTGGACGAGGTTCTTCAGGAGGAGGAGGTTTTCCCAGGTGGCCGGGAAGATGGCGCGGCCGGGCTTGGTGCAGACGCCGTCGTCGAGCACGGCGCTGGGGTCGGCGATCTTCGCGGCCTCGAGGCGCCAGGCGCAGTCGCCGGTGGCGAGGTCCTCAACGAGTGTCCAGTTGCCGGCGACGGTGGCGAAGCCGGACTTGTCGTGGAACTTCAGGCCCGAGGCGGAACGATCGGCGAACCGCTGCTGGAGCGAGGGCCAGTCGAGGCAGAAGTCGGGGCTGATGCAGGGGTTCTGCGCGATGCGCAGGTTGTGCGCGAGGAGGAAGGCGTTGATGGGCTTCATGGGAAGGAGACCGGAGAGTGGAAACCGGAAACCGGAGAGCGGAGACCGGAGAGTTCAGAGGAGGATAGGTCGAGTGGGTCCGATGGGTCGAAGGGGAGGAGGACGGACGGCGGCGGCGGCACTGGTGACGGACGGCGGCGGAGCGTCGTCCCTACCTTCAGATCGTCATGGCGTGGTAGCCGCCGTCGACGATGAGCTCCTCGCCGGTGATGAAGGAGCCGGCGGCGTCGCTGGCAAGCAGGAGCGTGGCGCCGATGAGTTCGCGCGCCTCGCCGAAACGTTTCATTGGGGTGTGCCCCATGATGTTGGTGACGCGCTCGGGGGTGAGGACTTTGCGGTTCTGCTCGGCGGGGAAGAAGCCGGGGACGAGGACGTTGACGCGCACCTTCGCCGGGGCCCATTCGCGGGCGAGGTTGAGGGAGAGGTTGTGCACGGCGCCCTTGGTCGCGGAGTAGGTGAACACGCGCGAGAGCGGGACGACACCGGACATCGAGCCGAGGTTGATGATCGAGCCGCCCTGGCCGCGGTCGACGAGGTACTTGCCGAAGACTTGGCAGCCGAGGAACACGCCCTTGAGGTTCACGCGCACAATGCGGTCGAACTCCTCCTCGGTGATGTCGAAGAATGGCGTGGCGGAGTTCACGCCGGCCCCGTTGACGACGATGTCGATGCGGCCGGAGCGCTGGAGCACGGCGTCGCGCAGCGCCTCGAGTTCGGCCTTGCTGGTGGCCTCGGCGGCGTGGAACCAGGCCTTGCCGCCGGCGGCGGTGATTTTGTCGAGGCGGACCTGTGCCTTCTCGACGTTGCGACCCACGAGCACGACCTCGGCGCCGGCGCCCGCGAGGCCTTCGGCCATGGCGCCGCACAGTTCACCCGTGCCGCCGATGACGACGGCAACGCGACCGGTGAGTCCGAAGACGGAGGAGAGGTAGGATTCAGGATTCATGAAAGGGAGAAGACGGAGGGCGGTGGACGGTGGACCGTGGGCGGTGGTCGGAGGACGGAAGCGGAGAACTAGTGCTTGAGGGTGGAGGAGGGGGCCGCACCACTATTCAAAGGTTCGACGAGGGAACGGGCGAGCGGTAGCGCGAGGCGGCGCAGTTCGGCGGCGGCGAGCGCGGCCACGCGGCGGGCGCCCTCCTCGTTGAAATGGGTGTTGTCGGTCTTGCCGGTCGCGGTGGTGGCGGCGTCGCCGACGAAGAGGCCGAGCGAGGCATCGGGGCCGAGTGTGACGAGAAGTTGCCGCGTGAGCGCCTCGAGTTCGAGGAGCGGCACCTGTTCCTCGGCGGCGACGGCGCGCAGCGCGGCGACGTAGGGCGCGTGCATGTCCTGGAGGGAACCGTCGGCGTTGAACCAGCGGCGGACGACCGGCGTGGCGAGCACGGGAGTCGCGTGGCGCTCGCGCACCTCGCGGACGAAGCGGCGGAGGTTGTCCGGAAACGTGGTGACGAGGTCGGCGTAGCGTTCGGGGTCGTCCTGTTTGGCGTCGTTGTGGCCGAACTGGATCAGGACGACGTCGCCGGCGTGGAGGCGGTCGAGCACGCGCTGCCAGTGGCCGCGGTCGCGGAAGGAGCTTGTGCTGCGGCCGTTCACGGCGTGGTTGGCGAGGTGCCAGGGCGGGCGCAGCCACGGGCGGAAGAGCTGGCCCCACCCGCGCTCGGGGAAACCGAGGATCGCCTTGTCGGCCATGGTGGAGTCGCCGGCGAGATGCAACGTGGGGCCGGGCGGCGGGAGCTCGCGGTGGAGAAACGCGGCGGTGGTGGTGACGACGCCGGTGAACCACGGGTCGAGCAGCCAGAAGGTGTGCGGTGTGTCGCGCACGACCGCGACCTCGGCGCCGATGCCGAGCGAGCGAAGCTTCCTCGCCATCTCCTCGCGGCCGGGCAGGAGCGGCGACGGCGCGGTGCTGTTGAGGAAGAGCGTGGGGGCGCTGGCGGGGCCGACGTGGGTAATCGGTGACGCGGCCCGCCAGGTCGCGCCACGCTCGGCGAAGGAGCCGCCGAGGAAACGCGAGGGCGCGCTGGGCTGGGCGTCCTGCTGGGCGACGAGCGCGCGAGCGGTGAAATCGGCGAGGCCGTCGATGTCGACGACGGCTTGGACGGCGCTGGAGGGAGCCTCTTTGGCGGCGTCGCCCTCGAGTGCGGCGACGCCGTTGCTGGCGCCGAGCAGGGCGGCGAGGTGGCCGCCGGCGGAACCGCCAACGACGCCGATGCGCGCGGGATCGATGCCATGTTCGGCGGCGTGGGTGCGCAGCCAGCGGACGGCGGATTGGAGGTCGTGGAGCGCGGCGGGGAAACGGCCGGCTTCACCGAGCCGATACGAAACCGGGACGGCGACGAAACCCTCGGCGGCGAGGCGCTTCGCAAACGGTCGTTCCATTGTGCGATCGCCGGCATCCCAGCCGCCACCGTGGACGACAAGCACAGCCGGGTGCGGGCCGGCGGCGGCGGGGCGGTAGAGATCGAGCGCGAGCGGCGTGCCGCCCGGCGAGGCGTAGACGAGATTCTCCGCGGCGATCACGCCGGCGGGCAGGAGGTCCGCGGGGAGGGCGGCGGCGGGATGGGTTTCACGGGCGCGGGCGAGGGCGGAGTCGCGGGTGAAGTCGGTGGCGGAGGTTGCCAGAGGGAGGGCGAGAAGGGCGAGCGACGTGAAGAGGCGAAGGGGCGTCCGTCGCGCGCCTGCGGGAGGGTCGCCGCCCGCCGGCGTACCGCAGGGCGGTGCTTCAGCCCGCCGGGTTGGGCGAGGGGCAGAGGCTGGCGGTGGCTGTGTCGCCCTGAAGGGACGACTTACGACGGAGGGGCGGAGCGGTCCGGACGCGAGGTTTACCCGCCTGCGGCGGCGCCGATGTCCCAGGAAGCTCATCACGGCTGCGCGGCCCGCTTCTTTCGCCAGCGCGGGTAGTCGCGGGCGAGGAGCTTGGCGGGTTCGTCGGTGAACCAGTTGTAGCCGCCGCGGCGTTCGGGCTCCACCTCGGCGAGACTGTAGCGGATGATGGTGTCGCGTCCGCCGAAGAGCGGGCGGTTGGTGCCGATCTCGTAGAAACGCGCCCAGAGCGGCGGGGCCGCGGGGTCGGCGACGACGATGCGGTCGTGCTTGTGCGGGAGCTCAGGCGCGGGCGGCGTGTCAATGCGGATACCGGTGAGCTTCGCGGCCTCGAGCCAGGCGACGGCGCCCTCGATGGCGGCGACGATCTCCGGTGTGGGGTGCTCGATGCTCATCAGGAAGCGGACGATCTCGACGGTCTCGCTACCGGAGAGCGAGGTGTGTTCGTAGGCGCGGGCGGGGACGGGTTCGAAGGTGATCTCGTCGTGCTGCGCGCACCAGGCGGTCTTCCGGCCGGCGACCACGATCTGGCAGCGCAGGATGCAGGCGATGCCCTTCTCGACGGCGGCCGCGCAACGCGTGCGCAGCGCCGGTTCGATCCAGGCGAAGGGCTCGCGGCCGGCAGCGACCTCGCGGAGGAGCCGGAGCACGTTCACCATCGCGTCGTCGTTGAAGGTGATGCGGGTGTAGTAGCCCGGGCGGAGCGGGAAAAACTGGGGCCAGCCGCCGTGTTTGTACTGCGCGGCGAGCAGGTATTCGAGGCCGCGGACGGCGGCGGCGCGGTTGGCGGCGTCGGTCGGCTCGTGGGTGGCGACCGCCGCGAGGAAGCGGATCTGCGTGGTGGTGGCGCCGTTGTCGATGGTGGGCGCGCGGTGGTCGAGCCCGGTCTCGGCGAGAAACGCGGCCGAAGGCGGCGCGGTTATGTCGTGGTTCTTCGGCCAGCCGCCTTCGGGGGTCTGGTAGAGGCGGACGGCGGCGGCGATGGTGCGTGCCTCGTCGGAGGCGTGCCAAGCGGCGGGCTGGCGCGTCACCTCGCTCCAACGCACCGGAGCCGCCGCCACGAGCAGCGGCACGGTGACGGAGGCGACGACCAGGCCGCGCAGCCAGTTCATCAGGCGGCCTTGATCTCGACGGTCGCCAACTTCGGCGAGAGCGTGTGGAGGACCACGAGCGCGGCGACGTAGGCGGAGCCGGCGATGATGAAGAGCGGGGCGTAGCCGCCCGTGTTGATGATGAAGCCGACCTTGGCGGCAAGCAGGGCGCCGCCGAGTCCGCCCATCAGGCCACCGATGCCGACCACGCTGCCGACAGCGCGGCGCGGGAACTGGTCGGACACCGTGGTGAACAGGTTCGCGCTCCAGCCCTGGTGGGCCGCGGTGGCGAGGGCGATCAACGCGATGGCGACGACGACGCTGCTGGTCATCGAGGCGAAGACGATCGGCACCACGCAGAGGGCGCAGATGAGCATGGTCACCTTGCGCGCCTTGTTGACGGACCAGCCCAGACCGATGAAGCGGGTGGCGAGCCAGCCGAAGAACACGCTGCCGACATCGGAGACGAGATAGATAATGAGGAAGGGGATACCGATTTGTTTCAGGTCGAGCTTGGTGTCGAACGCGGGGTTGCTGTTGAAGAACGTCGGCAGCCACGTCAGGTAGAACCACCAGATGGCGTCGGTCATGAACTTCGGAATGGCGAAGGCCCAAGTGGCGCGGTAGCGCACCAGTTCACGCCACTTGACGGGCAGCTGATTGTCGGGCGGGCCGTCCTGGCGGATATGGGCGAGCTCCTCTTGGGAGAGCTTCGGATGGTTTTCCGGGGTGCGGTAGACGGCGAGCCACCAGAAGAGAACGAAGACGCCGATTCCACCGGTGACGATAAACGAGGCGCGCCACCCCCAGTGGGCGATGATCCACGGCACGCAGAGGGCCGTGAGGATGATGCCGACGTTGGCTCCGGCGTTGAAGATGCCCGTGGCAAAACTCCGCTCCTTCTTGGGGAACCATTCGGAGACAGTCTTGATGGCGGCGGGGAAATTGGCGGCCTCGCCGATGCCGAGAAGCCCGCGCGCCCAAGCCATGCCTGGCACCGAGCTGACCAAACCATGCATGACGGCGGCCAAACTCCACCCCGTGATGGCGACCGAGTACCCCCGCCGGACGCCGATGCGATCGATCATGTAGCCCGCGAGGAGGAAGCCGAACGCGTAGCAGTATTTGAAGATCGCATCGAGGAAGCTCATCTTCTCGCGGAACAGGGCCATATCGGCTTCCGTCAGCGGTTGGTCGAGCGGCAGGCCCAGCATCTGGTGCCGAAACACCGGGTCGAGCATCGTGAACGAGAAGACGTTGCGATCGATGTAGTTGATCGTCGTGGCCAGAAAGAGCACGGCACAGATGCGCCAACGGTAGCGGCCGACGTGTTGGTTGAGGGTGTTCAGGGCACTCATGGGCGATGGGAGGCGGGCGGAGGAGTTGGGGTGAGAGATTACTTCGCGGGCGGGGCGGGGACGGAGTTCAGGGCCTTGGACTTGGCGGCCGGTTCGATCGTGACGTTGTGGAACACGATGTCGCCGACGCCCGAGAGCACCTCGGCGGTCTCGACGCCGCGGAAAGTGCAGTCGCGGAAACGAAGGCCGTCAATGGTGGCGCCGGGAAAGCCGGCGACCCAGAGCACGCGCGGACTGGAGGCGGAGCGAACGTCTTGCAGGTGCACGTTGCGCACGGTCGGGCGGAAGGCACCCTGCGCGCCCTCCTCGTAGAGCAGATCGATGGTGAGCACGGCCTCGGCCACGCGGCCGATCTCGACGCGGCGCAGGAAGACGTTTTCCAGCGTGCCGCCGCGCACGGCGTTGGTCTTGAAACGCAGGGCGCGGTCGAGGTTGGGGCTGTCCATGGTGCAATCCTCGACGAAGACGTTGCGGATGTCGCCGCTGCACTCGGAGCCGAGCACCACGCCGCCGTGGCCGTCCTTCATGACACAACGGCGCACGACGATGTTTTCGCTTGGCGAGGCGAGGCGGCGGCCGTCGTTGTTTCGGCCGGACTTGATCGCGATGCAGTCGTCGCCGGTGTCGAAGAGGCTGTCCTCGATGAGCACGTCGCGCGAGGATTCGGGATTGCAGCCGTCGTTGTTGGAGCCGTGGGAAGAAACGGTCACGCCACGCACGGTGACGTTGGTGCAGAGCACGGGGTGGATGATCCACATCGGCGAGCGCAGGATGGTGACGCCCTCGATGAGGACGTTGGTGCAGCGGTAGGGCTGGATGAAATTCGGCCGGAGGAAATCGCCATCGCCGAAACGCCGCTCGGTTACCGGCATGCCGCGCTCGGCCAGGTCGAAGAGGCGGTTGCGGGCGGCGACCTGCCGGGTGGGCTTCTTCGACTTGTCGTTCCACGCCCACCAGTTCTCGGACGAGGCGCCGCCATCGAGCGTGCCCTCGCCCGTGATGGCGATGTCGGTCTGTTCGAAGGCGTAGATGAGCGGCGAGTAGTTGTAGCATTCCACGCCTTCCCAGCGCGTGAACACGGCCGGCAGGTAGGCGGCGGGGTCGGTCGAGAAACGCAGCGTGGCGCCGCGCGCGACGTGGAGGTTCACGCGGCTGAGCAGATGGATGGGGCCGGTGGGCCACTCCCCGGCGGGCACGACCACGCGGCCGCCGCCGGCGGCGGAGCAGGCGGCGATCGCGGCGCGCAGCGCAGCGGAGGCATCGGCTCCGGGCGTCGCGCCGAAGGCGGTGATCGGGAAATCCCGGGCGGGAAACTCCGGGGCGCGGATACGCGCCAGGATCGAGGGAAGGTCGCCCCAGCCGCGCACGACGGCGGGCGCGGCGGTTTTGGCGGAGAGGAGCTGCTGCATCTCCAGACCGGCGAGGATGAAGGGACCGACACCCTTGAGGTCGTTGTCGATGATCGGCTCGCTGATGTAGTACTCGAAACTGCCGTCGCGCACGCGGCCGGCGGCGTTGGTGTAGCCGAGGCCGGCGACCGAGCAGCAACGCGTGAGGCTGGTGCGGCCGTCGGCGCCGGTGCGGAGGAATTCGCGGATCAGGCCCTCGTAGCCGCGGCGGACGGCGGGGAGGTATTTCTCGCGCGGCAGGTAGCCGCGGTTGATCGCCTTCGCCATGGTGTAAATGAACATCGAGGACGCGGTGGACTCGAGGTAGTTGCCCTCACGGCCGCCCTGGTCGGTGACCTGCCACCACACGCCGCTCGCCGGATCCTGCCAGCGCACGATGCCGTCGGCCACGCGGCGGAGCACGGCGTTGATCTCCTCGATCTCGTGCTGCGTGGGCGGGAGGGAGTCGAGCACGTCGACGATCGCCATGGCGTACCAGCCGATGGAGCGGCTCCAGAAGTTGGGGGAGAGGCCGGTGGATTTGTCGGCCCAAGGCTGCTGCCGCGCCTCGTCCCATGCGTGGTAATACAGGCCGGTGGCGGGGTCGTAGGTGTGGCGATCGACGAGGATCAGTTGGTGGGCGACCTCGTCGAAGCCGGCGGGTTCGGCGAAGGCCTTGCCGTAGGCGGCGAGGAACGGCGAACCCATGTAGAGGCCGTCGAGCCACATCTGCTGCGGGTAACGCAACTTGTGCCAGAAGCCGCCCTCGCTGGTGCGCGGCTGCTCGGTGAGTTGGCGGCGCAGCGTCGCGAGCGCGGTGCGGAACCGCTCCTCGGGCTGGCGCGCGTACACTTCAAGCAACGCGCGGCCCGGCGTGACCATGTCGATGTTGAAGTCGTCGAAATTGTACGTGGCGATCGAGCCGTCGGGGGCGACGAACGAGGTGACGATGCGGTCGCCGGCGGCGAGCAGGGCGGGGTCGTTCGTGCGGGCGGCGAGTTGCTGGAGTGAAAAGGCGAAAAGGCCGGAGGTGTAGTCCCAGCGGGACTTGGGCGTGACGCCGGCCTCGAGCGCGCCGGCCTGGCGGTCGAGCTCGGAGCGCGCGAGGCGCATGGACCATTCGAGCGGCGTGGCGCCGGCGAAGGTGGGGACGGAGTCGGCCGCGGGCGAAGCGGGGACGGCGGGAGCGGCGACGGCGGCGAGCGCGGCGCCGAGAGAGGCGAGTGCGGCGGCGGAAAGAAGATGGAGGGGACGGATCATGGCGGGACGGGGTGCGGGAGCGTAGGGCGTTGCTTCAGCACGCCCTGGCGAATGGAGAACTTGCGACGGGTGCGGGAATCGCGTCGAGCGGGTCGCCCTGAAGGGACGACCGACGCATCGGTGCGGTTGCTTGGTGGGGAATCATGGCTGGGCGGGTGGCGGCTGCCAGTCGCCGAGGACGGCGGTGCGGGTGAAGGCGGCGGGGGCGGGCTCGGCGGAGAACGTGGCCCACGCCACGCGGGTTGCTTGCTCCGCCGAGCCGGCGCCGGGGCCGCGGCTCTGGTATTCGGCGAACCGGACGAGTGGCGGTCCGACGCGCCACTCCTTCCAGCCCTCCGGCTTCACGCCGGCGCCGAGTTCGCAGCCGAGGAAGACCGCCTGAGGGGACTCCTTCCACGGGCGTCCGAGGTAGGTCGGTGGATTGCCATAGGGGAAAGTGATGCGGCAGCCGGCGAAGACGAAACCGATGCGGCCGGCCGGGGTGGCGGGCGCGGTGATGTAGCCCTGGTCGCGGCAATGGATCTCGCAGTTCTCGAAGTAGGCGGTGGCGCCGCCGTAGATGAAGTCGACGTGTCCGGAAATGTAGCACTGTTCGAAGAGCTGGCGGCCGGTCTCGAGGCGGATCGTGTCCTGCCAGCCGAGAATGCGGCAGCGGCGGAAGAGCACGCGGTCGGCCTCGACCGAACAGGCCTGGGCCTGCATGCCCTTGCCGTAGGTGTTCTCGAGGGTGAGGTGCTCGATGACGGCGTCGTGCGCCGCAGGCGTGATCAGCAGGGCGGCCGCGCCGCGCCAGGTGAGTTCCTGGCCGTCGGCGCCGGGGATGGCCTGGCCGAGGTTGTAGGTGAGAAGTGAAGCCGGGCCCGAGCCGCGCAGCGTGACGAAGGGCTTGTCGAGCACGGTGTGGCCGAAGAACACGCCGGGCTGGAGGAGGATGAGCTTGGGCGCGGCGTTGTCGGCCGGGACGGCGTCGATCGCCTCCTGCACGGTACGGCAGTCGGCGCCGGCGGCGGGACCGACGATGCGGAAGGGTTTTTCGTCGTCGGCGGCGGCGCGGGCGAGCGGAGCGAGCAGCAGGGCGGCGAGGGCGAGCGCGAAGGCGGAAAGACGCGAGCGGAGTCGGTTCACGGGTGATCGTGGCGCAGTCACGTAGGGCGCTGCTTCAGCACGCCCGGGTCGATGGTGAACTCGCGATGAGTGCGGGAATCGAATCAAGCGGGTCGCCCTAAAGGGACGACCTACGGCGGAAGCGGGTCCACTTGCGGGCGTGTGGGCGAAACGCGGCATCACTGGGCGGCCTCGAGGGTGATCTTCACGGGGTGGCGGGCGCGGGCGGTGCAGGCTTCGAGATGGCTCAGCCAGGCTTCGCTCGTGGTGAAATCTCCGGCACGGGACCAGGCGGCGCCGGCGTAGTAGGTGAGCGGCCGGCCGGGCGCGACCTTCGCGAGCACAAGCAGGTTGCGGTCGTCCTCGGCGAAACCGGCGAAGGCGGCGGAGGGCACGAGCACGGCGGTGCCGAGTTCGCCGTTGGTCTGTTGCGCGACCCATTGCGCGAGCCAGCCGTCGGCGGGGTTGCGGATATCGTCGATCTGCGGGTTCTGGCCCTTGTCGGCGGGATTTTTGTGGAGGCCGATCGCGATGGTGAGCTCGGGGGTGTTGCCGGAGGCGGCGAAGGTGCTCTCGATGCGGTCGAGGTTGTGGCCGGCATCGACGGTGAAACGTTTGGTCTCGGAGACGAAGACGCCGCCGGCGGCCCAGGTGTCGTAGGTGAGCTCGAAGACGGCGCGCACGGGGCCGTTGGCCAGAACGCGCGCGGTCTTGTAGTTGCGACCGACATGGAGGCGTATGCCGTCCCAGACGCCGGTGCCGCCGCAGCCGCGTGAGGGGCCGACGGAATACATGTCCATGCCTTCGCCCTCGTCGGTGTGATAGTGGTCGTGGCCTTTGTTGTACCAGCGGTCGACGATCGGGTAGCGCACGCGTTTGCACCAGACGTCGATGCCGCTGGTGACGAGCACCTCCTTGGCGCCGGGCGGCTCGGAGGGCGCGGCGAGGGCGGGGCCGTAGACGCGGTGGGCGATGCGGTCGTTTTCCCAGGCGAAGTCGTCGAGGCGCTCGGGCACGGCGCGCGCGAAGGCCTTCACGGGGAAGACGGGCGCGAGTTCCTCGGTCTTCTCGACGGTGATGGTGGCGGACTGCTCGCCGGCGGCGAAGTCGTATTGGAAGATCAACTCGCCGTAGGCGACGCCCTTCTGCTCGGGGTCCTTGGCGAGCGGGGCGATGTTGGTGACCTGGTAGGGCAGCACGCGGCCGGCGGCGTCCTTCACGGCGAGCTTCTGCAGGAGGGCGCCGGGGAGGGCGCGGTTCACCTCGGCCCAGGGAATGGTGATCGTCTCGGAGGGCCGGGCGATCGTGAGATCGTGGGCGACGGTGATGACGAGCTGCTCGGCGGCCACGGCGAACGGGGCGAGGAGCGCGGCGGCGAGGAGGGGTGCGAGGCGAAGGGCGTTCATGGGCGGAGTTCGGAGCGCTGCTCGGGCGAGCAGCGCCACAGGGGGAGGACGGGGGGAGGAGGTAGGAGCCTGCTTGCAGGCGAGGGCTTGGATCGGTGGTGGGCGGAACGCGAATCGCCTGCAAGCAGGCTCCTACAACGGAATCGGAAAGGGATGGCGGGCGGCGGGAGGGCGGTTTCTCCGAAACCGCCGTGAACGTTGGCTGAGATTGATGAGAGCCCGAAGCGGACGGCGGCGGAGCGCCGTCCCTACCTCGGACTTTTAGCGGGCGAGCCAGCCGCCGTCGATGGCGAGGGTGTAGCCGTTGACGTAGTCGGAGGCGGAGGACGCGAGGAAGACGACGGCGCCCTTGAGGTCGTCGGGGGTGCCCCAGCGGCCGGCGGGGATGCGGTCGAGGATGGCGGCGGAGCGTTTCTCGTCGGCGCGGAGGGGCGCGGTGTTGTCGGTGGCCATGTAGCCGGGGGCGATGGCGTTGCAGTTGATGCCCTTGCCGGCGAGCTCGTTGGCGATGAGGCGGGTGAGGCCCTGCACGGCGCTCTTCGAGGCGGTGTAGGAGGGCACGCGGATGCCGCCCTGGAAGGAGAGCATCGAGGCGATGTTGATGATCTTGCCCTTGGCGCCGCGGGACAGGACGTCGTTGCAGAAGGCCTGGCTGAGGAAGAAGACGGCGTCGATGTTGATGCCCATCACGTCGTCCCAGTCCTTCGCGGAGAATTTGACGAAGTCCTCGCGGCGAATGATGCCGGCGCAGTTGATGAGAATGTCGAGGTGGTCGAAGTGTGTGCGGGCGTTGGCGACGATCTGGGGGATGGTGTCGCGATCGCCGAGGTTGCCGACGAGGGCGACGGCTTTGCGACCGAAGGCCTGGACTTGTTTCACGGTGTCCTCGGCGGGGAGGATGTCGACGGCGACGATGTCGGCACCGGCTTCGGCCAGGGCGAGGGCCATGCCCTGACCGAGGCCGCGGGCGGCGCCGGTGACGAGGGCGACTTTGCCGTCGAGTTTGAAGGAATCGAGGATGGTGCTCATGGGGAGACGGTGGACAGTGGACAGTGGTCGGTGGACGGTGGACAGTGGACAGTGGTCGGTGGACGGTGGACGGTGGACTGTGGACAGTGGACTGTGGACAGTGGGTCGGCCCTTGGCCTCCCTCGCCGCGTTCCTCGCTGCGCTGCGGTACGCGGCTGGGTCGGCGACCCGGTCTACAGGCGGCGGGATCAGACTAGGGTTTTGACGGGGGCGGGATCCATGTCGGCGTAGTCGCGGTTCTCGCCGCCCATGCCCCAGACGAAGGTGTACGCGGCGGTGCCGACACCGCAGTGGATCGACCACGGCGGGGAGAGGGCGATGTCGAGGTTGCGCATCACGAGGTGGCGGGTGGCCTGCGGCGCGCCCATGAAGTGGAAGACCGCCTGGTCCGCCGGGATGTCGAAATACAGATACACCTCGGAGCGGCGGGAGTGCGTGTGGGGCGGCATCGTGTTCCACACGCTGCCGGTGTCCATGCGGGTGAAGCCCATCACGACCTGGCAGGTGTCGACGGCCTGCGCGTGGATCGCCTTGTAGATGGTGCGCTCGTTGGCGTTTTCGCGGGAGCCGAGCTTGGTGGGCGTCATCGCCGCGAAGGGCACGAGCTTGGTGGGGTGCGCGGTGTGGGCCGAGTACGAGAGGAAGTAGAACTGGGCCGGCGCGGCGGCATCGGTGGAGGCGAAGACGACCTCCTTGGCGCCGCGGCCGAGGTAGAGGGCGTCGCATTTGGCGAGCGGGTACGCGGCGCCGTCGACGGTGATGGTGCCGGGGCCGCCGAGGTTGATCACGCCGGCCTCGCGGCGTTCGAGGAAATGGGTGGCGCGCAGCTCGGCGGGATTGGTCAACGTGAGCGGTGCGGTGGTGGGCACGATGCCGCCGAGGATGGTGCGGTCGGTCTCCCACCAGCGCAGGTTGAGTTCGCCGGGTATGAAGAGCCCGGTGACGAGGAACTGCGCGCGCAGTTCCTCGGGCGGCAGCGCGGCGGCGAGGCGGGCGAGGGGATTGACGGGGATGTTCATCGGGGGAGTGGAAACTGTTCGGAGGCGACGGGAGGATGATCGCCTGCGAGCAGGCTCCGACAAGAAAGGAGCGGTCAGGTGCCGGGCGGGCTGAACCGCTACGCGATCCAGTGACGGGAGAGATGGTTTGCGAGCAGCTCGTGGGAACCGGGGTCGGCGCCCCCGGCTACAAGGGGAGCGGGGAACCGGGGTCGGCGCCCCCGGCTACAAGGGGAGAGAAAAAACGGCCCGGGGCATTGCGGCCCCGGGCCGTGCGTACAAACAACCAATTAGAAGGTGCCGCGGAGGCCGAAGGTGAAGTAGGGGTCGCCGAACTCGCCGTAGCGTTGCGGGAGTCGGATGTCCTCCTTCGCTTTGATGTAGCCTTGGAAGAACTCGTCGCGGCCGGTGTTGAAGACGTTGCGGGCCAGCACGTAGACCGAGAGGTACTTGGTGAGGCTGTACTCGAGCTTCACGTCGGTGGTCCACTTCTCGTCCTTCATGCGGAGCAGGCGGTTGTCGCCGGTGCCGCTGAAGTAGGAGGTGTTCACGAAGCCGCCGTAGAGCGACTCGCTCACCCAGTTATTGGTGACGGCGGCCTTGAAGCGGCCGATGCGGTAACCGAGGATGAGGTTGAACGTCTGCGGGGTGACGGCGCGCTTGGCGGAGTACTCGGTGTCGAGGTCGGGGGAGGTGATGTCCGTGTAGCTGTAGTTGGCCTGGATGTCGAAGCCGTCGAAGGGCTTGGGCAGGAACGCGAGGTTCTGCGCGTAGCTGACTTCGATGCCCTTGTAGGTGGCGGCGCTGCCGTTGACCGTCGTCGTGCCGCCGTTGAAGTCGGCGGGGTTGAAGCCGAGTTCGGTGACGGCGGCGTTGCGCTCATCGACGGTCATCGACCGGGAGGTGATGAAGTTGTCGAGCTTCTTGTGGAAGACCGTGACGCCGAAGACACCGGTGCTGCCGAGGTAGTAGTCGGCACCGAGATCGAAGTTGAGCGCCTGGTAGGGCTCCAGGTTCGGGTCGGCGCGGGTGATGCTGGCGTCGTTGGCGGTGGGCAGCGACTCGCTCTGCACGGAGGTGACGAGGTCGGTGTAGTCGGGGTGGCCGACGGTCTGGGACACGCCGCCGCGGACGATGAGCGTCTTGTGCGGCGTGTACTTGAACGTGAGCGACGGGTAGAAGTCGTCGTACTTGAGGTTGGTCACGCCGGCGGTGGGGCGGTTGCCGGTCTTGCGGTCGGTGATGGCCTCGAGCTCGCGTTGTTCCCAGCGGACACCGCCGACGAGCAGCAGGTCGGGGGTGACGTTGGCGTCGAAGCGGGCGTAGCCGGCGACGTTGTCCTCGGTGAAGCGGTAAGACTCGTAGTTGTTGAACTCGAGACCGCGGGCGGCGTTGGCGGCCCAGACCTTGTAGGGATCCATCGCCTGGAAGGGACCGAAGCCGAAGACGGAGTCACGGTCGTAGTTGGCGTCGACGAGCGCGCGGATCGCGGTGCCGGTGACGGTGGTCGCACCGGTCGTGCTGCCGCGGAAGTCGGGCTTGTAGATGCGGCGGTAGGTGTCGTCGTAGGCGAAGCCGGCGTCGAGCTTGACGGGGATGCTGCCCTTGAGGAGGTCGCGGGTGTAGTTGCCGTTGATGCCGCTCTTGAGGTCGCGGGCGCGCCACGGGCGGGACTGGATGGAGGTGCCGGAGTTGGTGAAGCTGTAGTTGCCGAGATCGCGGACGAAGTCGGTGGAGGTGGCGGTCGTGCCCTTGGTGAGGGTCACCGTGGGCGCCTTGGTGAGATCGTAGATGTTGCCGAGGGCGATCTGGCTGAACGGGGAGGACGAGGCCGAGTAGGTGAACGTGGCGTTGCCGGAGACGTAGCCGTCCTCGGTGTCGGAGTAGAAGCCGTCGGCGCGGGACCAATACGGGGTGATGCGCAGGACGGAGTCGTCGCCGAACTTGTGCTCGAAGGTGCCGTTGAAGTGCCAGGTGTTGCCGTACTTCCGGCGCTGGAGGAAGGCGTTCTGGATGGTGCGGGTGCCGGAGGTGCCGGAGGTGACGGTGTCGCCGCTGAGGGTCGGATTGGAGCCGAGGTTGAAGCGCAGGTAGCGCTGGGTGAAGAGCAGGTCGTAGTTGTTCCAGCTGCCGGCGACGAAGAGCTTGGTGTTTTCGGAGAGCTTGAAGTCGACCTTGCCGCCGAGGGACTCGCGGTGGGTGAGCTTCTGCTCGTCCGCCACGTCGTAGTAGGTGAGCGTCGGGGTGGTGCCAGAGAGGGTCCAGTTCTCGATGGTGCGCGGGGCGTCGTCGTACTTGTCGGAGAAGCGGTAGTTGAGGTTGATGCCGACCTTGTCGGTGATCTTGCGTGACACGTTCACCTCGTAGCTCGGGCGCACGGTGGCGTGCTTGGAGGAGCTCCAGATGCTGCCGGTCTGCTTGAAGAGCTTGTAGTTGGAGCTCGGGCCGCCGAGGGAGATGTCGTAGGAGATGCGCTGGACCTCGTCGTTGTCGAAGGCGCTCTTGGTGACGAAGTTCACGAAGCCGCCGGTGGCGCTGGCGGGGATGTCGGGCGTGACGGTCTTGAACAGCTCGGTGGTCTCGACGTTGTTCATCGCGATCTGCTCGAACTCGAAGCGGCGCGTGAGGTCGACCGAGGAGGCGCCGGCCATCGGGGTGCCGTCGACGGAGACGATGGTGAAGGCGGTGGAGAGGCCGCGCAGGGAGACGCCGCGGGCGTCGTTGACGTTGTAGTCGATTGAGACGCCGGGGAGGAACTTGAGGTATTCACCGACGTTGCCCTCGCTGATCGGGCCGAACTGGTCGGCGGCGGCGACGAGCTTGGTCTGCACGGACACCTTCTGGAGCACGACAGCCTGGGCCATGCCTTCGCGCGTGCCGGAGACGGTGAAGTCCTCGAGGCGGATGATCTCGGGGTTGAGGCGGGCGTCGAGGCGGGCGGCGGTGCCGGGCTCCACGGTGACGGTTGTCTTGAAGGCCTCCATACCGAGGTAGTTGACGAGGATGGTCTGCTCGCCGGCCGGCACGCCGGCGATGGCGAACGAGCCGTCGCGGCTGGCGTTGGCCTTCAGGCCGGTGCCGACGACGACGATGTCGGCGCCCTCGAGGTAGCGGCCGGAGGCGGCGTCGATCACGAGGCCGGTGAGGCTGCCGGTGGCCTGGGGGGCCGTGGCGGCGGGGGTGCCGCCGGTGTCCTGGGCGGGAAGGGAGGCGGGGAGGGCGAGGGCGGCTGCGGCTGCGAGCAGGGCGGCGCAGGCGGGGGCGAGGCGGCGGTCGGGTCGGGGTTGTTTCATCGGGGTGAGGGATGCGGGTTTAGGGAGGGGGCTCGGCCGGCGGGCGGGGCACGCTCGCCGAGGAAACTCGCCGGGGAAGCAAATTTCACTAATGAACTTGCCTTTCATATTTGAACTAAGACGCTTTCTCGCAACTCAAAAATGCGGCGACCTTGCAGTTGCCGCGCGCCGTCCGAAGGCTTCCGCCGGTTTCCCGCCATGCCCACTTCCGCCTCCCGCCGCCCCGCCGTCCCGGCCGGTTCCGACCTGCCCGACGAGCGCTACGTCATCCCGAACCTGCGCAACGCCTGCCGCATCCTCAAGCTGCTCGGCCGGCACCCCGACGGCCTGAAGGCCGCCGATCTCGCGCGCGACCTCGGTATTCCCGTTACCACCACGCTGCGGATCATGGCGACCCTGCACCTGGAGGGCTTGGCCCGCAAGGTCGAGGGCCGCTACGAGCTCGGCCCGGTGCTGATCCAACTCGGCACCGCCGCGCTGGCCGGCGCCGAGATCCGCGAGCTGGCGTTGCCCGTCCTGCAACGCCTCACCGCCGCCACCGACGAGACCTCGCACCTGGCCATCCCCTGCGACGACCGCTCGCTCATCGCCGCCGTGCAGGACAGCCCGCATCCGTTGCGCGCCGCCTCGCGGCCGGGCTATCTCGCCGAGTTGCATTGCTCGTCCACGGGCAAGGTCTTCCTCGCATTCCTCCACAGCCACCGGCTCGCCGAGGTGTTGCCGGCCGATTCGCTCGTGCGTCGCACGCCGCACACGCTCACGACGTTGCCGAAGCTGCGCAAGGAGGCCGAGCTCACGCGCGCCCGCGGCTACAGCCTCGACGACGAGGAGTACCACCCCGGCGTGCGCTGCCTCGCCGTGCCGGTGTTCGGCTCGGGCGGGCAGGTCGTGGCGGCGCTCGGCATCACGGCGTCGGTCGTGCGCTTCACCCCGGAGCGCATTCCGGAGATGGCCGCCAAGGTGCAGGCCGCCGCCGCCGAACTCTCCGAGTTGCTCGGCCACGCCGGCGTGCCGATCTGATTCGGCCCCTGCGCCGCTCAACGTCCCCCGACTCCGCGCTCCCCCCGCGGGCGGTCCTGCGTTACCACCGCCCTTTCCGCTGATCCATTTCTCGAAAATCCCAACCCGAATCCCAACGTGAACAACGGTCTCTCCATTCCCGCCCACGGCGCCCTTGATTTCCTCTCGCTCGGCGCCCTCGTCCATCGCCTCGACCCCGGCGTGATCCCCTTCCGCAAGGCCAACCACTGCGACATCCACGTCAGCGGCGGCGAGTTCAACGTCGCGGCCAACCTCGCCGACTGCTTCCGCCTGAAGACCGGCGTGGCGTCCGCGATGGTCGACTACCCGATCGGCGACCTCATCGCCGAGCGCGTGCGCGCCATGGGCGTCCAGCCCTTCTACAAGAAGTTCAAGCACGACGGCGTGCGCGGCCCCAACATGGCCACCGTCTACTCCGACCGCGGCCAGGGCGTGCGCGCCCCGGTGGTGTTCTACAACCGCTCCAACGAGGCCGCCGGCCAGCTCAAGAAGGGCGACTTCGACTGGGCGCAGATCTTCGGCGCGGGCGTGCGCTGGTTCCACAGCGGCGGCATCTTCGCCGCGCTTTCCGAGACCACCGGCGAACTCATCGTCGAGGCCATGCAGGCCGCGAAGAAGGCCGGCGCCGTGACGTCTTTTGACCTCAACTACCGCCAGAAGCTCTGGGATATCTGGGGCGGCCAGTCCAAGGCGCTCGATGTGCTCGGCCGCATCGTCCAGCACGTCGACGTGCTCGTCGGCAACGAAGAGGATCTCCAGAAGGGCCTCGGTATCGAGGGCCAGGATGTCGAGTCGGCGTCGAAGCTCGATCCGTCCGCCTTCTACGCCGTGATCGACAAGGCCGTGAAGAAGTTCCCCAACGTGAAGGCCGTCGCGACCACGTTGCGCGAAGTGCACTCCACCAACCGCCACACCTGGGGCGCCGTCGCCTGGATCAACGGCCAGACCTTCCAGTCGCCGATGTGCGAACTCGACGTCATCGACCGCGTGGGCGGCGGCGACGGCTATGCGGCCGGCTTCATCTACGGCCTGCTCAGCGGCTGTTCCGAGCAGGAAGCCG
>JAHFTC010000130.1 GCA_023269585.1 Opitutaceae bacterium | reverse complement strand
CTGGAACGCATCCGGCACTACACCGGCAACCACGACATCGGCTTCATGCTCGGCTGCAGCTACGGCCAGGGCCTGCGGCTCACCGGCCGCGCCGACTACCGCGCCGTCCTCCTCGATGGCGCCCAGGCGCTCGCCACCCGCTACCGCCCCGAGGTCGGCCTCATCCGGTCCTGGGACTTCGGCGACTGGAAATACCCCGTCATCATCGACAACATGATGAACCTCGAGCTGCTCACCTGGGCGGCCCGCGAAGGGGGCGACACCCGGCTGCACACCATCGCCACGAGCCACGCCGACCAGACCCTCGCCCACCATTTCCGCCCCGACGCCTCCAGCGTCCATGTCGTCGACTACGATCCGGCGACCGGCGCCGTCCTCAAAAAGCAGACGTGGCAGGGCTGCTCCGACGACTCCGCCTGGGCCCGCGGCCAGGCCTGGGCGCTCTACGGCTACACCGCGATGTACCGCGAGACCCGCCGCCCCGCCTACCTCGCCCAGGCCCATCGCATCGCCCGCTTCATCCTCGACCACCCGCGCCTCCCGGCCGACAAGGTTCCGTATTGGGACTTTGATGCACCCGACATCCCCGCCGCGCCGCGCGCCGCCTCCGCCGCCGCGCTCGTCGCCTCGGCGCTGATCGAACTCAGCGGATTCGCCGAACCCGCCGCGGCCCGCGAGTACCTCGCCGTCGCCGAAATCCAACTCCGCGCACTCTCCTCGCCGGCCTACCGCGCGCCGGTCGGCGAAAACGGCGGTTTCCTGCTCCTGCATTCCGTCGGCCAGTTCCCGCAGGGCCGCGAGATCGACGCGCCGCTCGCCTACGCCGACTACTACTTCCTCGAGGCGTTGCTGCGGCTGCGCGCCAAGCTGCCCGCCACGACCGCGGGCCACTGAGC
Organism: Opitutaceae bacterium; assembly: GCA_023269585.1. Classification (GTDB taxonomy): domain Bacteria; phylum Verrucomicrobiota; class Verrucomicrobiia; order Opitutales; family Opitutaceae; genus CAJCBL01. The sequence continues at coordinate 10,114 of JAHFTC010000130.1, read as the reverse complement.
CTCCCCCCATGCAGACGAGGGTCGAGTGGCAAGGGACAAGCGCCGAACCGTCGGTGTACCATCCCAGTCGCTCGGCCGCTCCGGTTCTTCCTCGGTGATCGGGCTCTCGTCGCTCGACTCCCGACGCTCCACTGATCACGGCTGAGGGGTTCGCCGCGCCGCGAGGGCGGGCGCGGCCGCACGTGGCGCTGCCGCCCATCCCGGCATTACGCCGCCCGCGGAAATCGGGTCGCGCTTCGGCGCGGCAGCGGTTGAGTGGCGACACACCCCGCCGTCGGCGCCACCCAGCGCCACGCCCTCCCGTCATCACCGCTGTCATGAAGACCATCCTTCCCCTCGCGCTTCTCGCCCTCGCCTGCTTCGCGCCCGGCGCCGCCGCGGCCGCGCCCACCGACCAACCCCCGCTCATCCCGCTGCGGGATTTCTTCCGCAATCCCGAGAAGACCGGCTTCGCGCTCTCGCCCGACGGCTCCCACTTCGCCTGGCTGCAGCCCTGGCAAAGCCGCCTGAACATCCACGTCCAGAAGATCGGCTCGCCCGATGTGGTCCGCGTCACCGCCGTCACCGACCGCGACCTCCGGCAGTTTTTCTGGAAGGGCAACGGCCACCTCGCCTACCTCCGCGACCAGGGCGGCGACGAAAATTTCCGCCTCTACTCCGTGGCGATCGACGGCACCGGCTTCAAGGAGCTCACGCCGTTCGAGAACGTCCGCACCCAGCTCATCGACGGCCTCGAGGACCACGACACCGACGCCATCATCGGGCTCAACCGCCGCAACCCCGAGGTCTTCGACGCCTACCGCCTCAACCTCACCACCGGCGAACTCACCCTCCTCGCCGAGAACCCGGGCAACATCACCAGCTGGCTCGCCGACTGGGACGGGCGCATCCGCGTCGCCCGCACCAGCGATGGCGTGAACAGCAGCCTGCTCTACCGCGAGGACGAGAAGTCCCCGTTCCGTACCGTACTCACCACCACGTTTCGCGAGACGGTGCAGCCGTTCTTCTTCACGTTCGACAACCGCCACCTCTACGCCGCCTCCAACCTCGGCCGCGACAAGCAGGCCGTGGTCCGCCTCGATCCCGCCACCGGCCAGGAGCTCGAGGTCCTCTTCGAACACCCCGCGGTGGACGTCTCCGACCTGCTCGCCTCGCGGCACCGCAAGATCGTCACCGGCGCCGCGTTCACCGTCGACCGTCGCGGCTACCGGTTCTTCGACGACGCCCGCGCCCGCCTCCAGGCCGAGCTCGAACGCCGCCTGCCCGGCTACGAGGTCGTCGTCACCAGCATGAGCCGCGACGAGTCGAAGTGCCTGGTGCGCACCTACAGCGACAAATCGCTCGGCGCGTTCTATTTCCACGACCTCGCCACCGCCCGGTTCGAGAAGCTCGTCGACGTGAGCCCCTGGCTCGACGAGACCCGCATGGCCGACATGCAGCCGATCGCCTTCACGGCCCGCGACGGCCTGCCGCTCACCGGCTACCTCACCACGCCGCAGGGCGTACCCGCCCTAAACCTACCGCTCGTCCTCCTCCCGCACGGCGGCCCGTGGGCCCGCGACGAGTGGGGCTTCGATCCCGAGGCGCAGTTCCTCGCCAATCGCGGCTACGCCGTCCTCCAACTCAACTTCCGCAGCTCCACCGGTTTCGGCCGCAAGTTCTGGGAGGCCGGCTTCAAACAATGGGGACGCGGCGCGATGCAGCACGACCTCAGCGACGCCGTGCAGTGGGCGATCGACCAAGGCATCGCCGATCCGAAGCGCGTCGGCATCTACGGCGGCAGCTACGGCGGCTACGCCACGCTCGCCGGCCTCGCCTTCACCCCCGAGCTCTACGCCGCCGGCGTCGACTACGTGGGACCGTCGAATCTGTTTACGCTCCTCGCCAGCATCCAGCCGTACTGGGAGCCGCTTCGCCAGCAGCTGTACGCGATGGTCGGCGACCCCGAGAAGGACAAGGACCTCCTCACCGCTGCGTCGCCGCTCTTCAGCGCCGACCAGATCCGCGCGCCGTTGCTCGTACTCCAGGGCGCCAACGACCCGCGGGTGAAGAAAGCCGAGGCCGACCAGATCGTCGCCGCACTCAAACACCGCGGCATCGATGTGCCCTACATCGTGAAGGACAACGAGGGCCACGGCTTCCGCAACGAGGAGAACCGTTTCGAGGCCTACCGCGCGATCGAGCAGTTCCTCGCCAAGCACCTCGGCGGCCGCGCCGAAGCCGCGCCGTAGCACCGCGCCCCCTCGCTCCCCCAGTCCCTGGGACCCGGCGGCCCGCCCCCTCCTGCCGCCCGGCGATCCATCGTACCTGGTCTATGGACACATCGCGCCCTCGCTCCCGCCCTTGTACCTCCGGCCCCAACTCTGTAGCCGAGGACACAATGCCTCGACGGCCGCCCCGGCGTTCGCTTCGCTCCGCGCCACCCGATGGATCGCTCCGACCTCACCCGCTTCGCCTGGCTCTCGATCGCCGCCGCCCTCGTCACGATCGTCCTCAAGACCACCGCCTACCTGCTCACCGATTCCGTCGGTCTGCTCTCGGATGCCGTCGAGTCCCTCGTCAACCTCGCCGGCGGCGTCATGGCGCTCCTGATGCTCAAGGTCGCCGCCCGGCCCGCCGATGACGACCACGCCTACGGCCATTCCAAGGCCGAGTACTTCTCCAGCGGCGTCGAGGGCACGCTCATCCTCCTCGCCGCCGCCAGCATCGGCTACACCGCGGTGCCCCGCCTGCTGGCCCCCCAACCGCTCGAACAGATCGGCGCCGGCCTCGCCGTCTCGGTCCTCGCCTCGTTGATCAACCTCGCGGTCGCCCTCGTGCTCCTGCGCGCCGGCAAAAGCCGCAACTCCATCACCCTCGAGGCCAATGCCCATCACCTCCTGACCGACGTCTGGACCTCCGTCGGCGTCGTCGCCGCCATCGGCGCCGTGGTCCTCACCGGCTGGCATTGGCTCGACCCCGTCGTCGCCCTCCTCGTGGCCGCGAACATCGTCTGGACCGGCATGGGCATCGTCCGCCGCTCCGTCGCCGGTCTGATGGATGCCGCGCTCCCGCCGGCCAACATGGACCAGATCCGCTCCGTCCTCCGCGCCCACGAGGCCGGCGGCGTCCAGTTCCACAACCTCCGCACCCGCCAGGCCGGTGCGCGCAAGTTCATCAACTTCGACGTCCTCGTGCCCGGCGCCTGGAGCGTCCAGCAGGGCCACGACCTCGTCGAACGCATCGAGGCCGAGATCCGCCTGGCCGTGCCCGAATCCACGGTCTTCACACACCTCGAACCGGTCGAGGACCCCGCCTCCTGGTCCGACACCACGCTCGACCGCCCCGCGCGTTGACCCCGCCTCGTTCGCCGTCTCCTGCTCGCCCCGCCGCGCCCCATGCCGCAACTCCGCCCGATCGACTCCCTCGCAGATCCCGCGCTCGCCCCGTACCTCACGCTGCGGCGCAGCGACGAGCACGAGCGTTCCGGCATCTTCGTCGCCGATGGGCCGAAGCTCATCGAGCGCGTGCTCGCCGCCGGCCTCACCCTCGAGTCGATGCTCTGCGCCGAACGCTGGGTCGCCCCGTTCACGCCCCTGCTCGCCCGCCAGGCGGCCGATCTCCCGATCTACGTCACCGCCGAGAAGCACCTCCGCGAACTGGTCGGCTTCCACCTGTTCAACGGCGTGCTCGCGGTCGCCCGTATCCCCGCCGCCCCGTCGCTCGCCACTTTGCTCGCCCAACCCGCCGCCGGCCCGCGCCTCTGGGTCGCGTTCGACGGCCTCGCCAACGCCGAGAACCTCGGCTCCATCGTGCGCAGCGCCGTGGCCCTCGGCGCGCACGCCGTGCTCTGCGGCGAGACCTGCGCCTCGCCCTGGCTGCGCCGCTCCGTGCGCACCTCGATGGGTGCGATGGTGGCCGTGCCGGTGCTGCCCGCGACCGACCTCGCCGCCGCCCTGCGCGCCTGTGCCGCGGCCGGCCTGACCTGCGCCGCCGCCGACGCCCATTCCGGCACGCTCCTGCCCGCCGCGGCGCTCGGCGGGGATCTCTGTCTCGTGTTCGGCAGCGAAGGACATGGGTTGCGACCGGCCGTGGCCGCCGCGTGCACCACCACCGTGAACATCCCCATGACCGGCCGCGTGAGCTCGCTCAACGTCGGTGCCGCCGCCGCCATCATGCTCTACGAGGCCGCCCGCCAGCGCATGCCACGCCCGTAGCGGCACGGCTCCATCAACCTAACTTCCCACTTCAAAGTCCCCCGTCCGGCCCACGCCGTAACCGCCCTTGCGCCGCCCTCGTCTTCTGCCACGTTGGATTGAACAAACCGTCCCTCGGCGAGTCCCACCCCTCCACCCATCATGCGCACCCGCTCCCTTCTCGTCCTCGCCGGCGCCCTCGTCACCTCCACGCTGTTCGCCGCGGGCTCCGTCCGTTTCTCCCAGGCCCTTACCGCCGAGCAACGCACCGAGTGCGGCCTCGGGCAGTTGAACTCCGACCAGGTCGCCGCCCTCGACGCGCTCGTGCGCCTCAGTCACCACCAGGCGGCAGCCGACGCGCAGAAACGCGCCGCCGAGCCCGCCGCCGTCGCCGCACCCGCGGCCTTCTCCCAATCCCTTTCGGCCGACCAGCGCCGCGCCGCCGGTCTCGATCTCCTCTCCGCCGAACAGCAGACGGCCGTCGATGCCCTCGTCGTCGCTCACGGCGGCCCCGGCGTGCGCTATGATCCCGCCGCCCCCAAGCCCGTCCAGGCCGTCCAGTTCTTCCCCGACCGTTTCGAGGTCCACGGCGAAGTCGGCTTCAGCCTCGGCGTCGGCAGCGGCGGCTACAACTCCCGCGCCGGCTGGGTCACCACCAGCCTCTTGGATACGAAGACCGGCACCGAGTTCAGCGTCAGCGTCGCCACCGGCCGCGAGAAGTGGAACGGCCCCTACCGCTACGGCTACTACGACGACTGGCGCTCGATCGGCCTCGGCCTCACCGTCCCGCTGCGCCGGCCCTGACGGCCCTCTTCCGCGTTCTTCCCATCGGCCGCGCCCTTTCCGGCGCGGCCTTTTTGTTGTCCGCCCGCCGCCCTCACCCGCCGAAAAGAGGCCGTGCGCTCGCGCGCTTGCGCCGGAGCCGCTCGCGGCCTCCGGGAGGAAAGTGCTGGCGGTGACTACCGCTTCACCCGGCACAGTGCGCCCGTCGGCACCAACGCCGACCGCGAAACCTCGCTTGAAGAAAACCTCCCATGAAGAACGTCACCAAAGAACAGTTCATCGCCGTGCTCGACGACGGCGGCGTCACCGACGACCAGAAAGCGCGGTTGCATGCCGCCTTCGAAAAGCGGTATCCGGAAGCCCACCAAAGCTTCCTCGAGATGCTCGGCCTGCCGGCCGATGCCATCCGCGACCTCCGCGCCCGCAGCCGCGCCGCCTGAGTCTCGTCCCCGGGCCGGTGGCCTTCGCCACCGGCCCGTTCTCCCTTTCTCTCCCGCACCGTCTCTCACAGCCGGCCCGCAACCCGCCCTTCGACTCCAACCGGCCATCACAACTCCGTCTCTTCCGACCCTTCGTTTCCTTCGTTACCTTCTGTCGTCCGTTTGCAGTTCCCCGGAATTCTTCCCGTGAAAACCATCCGCCAACTCGCCGCGCAGTGCGGTCTCTCCCGCAGCACGTTGCTCTACTACGACCGTCTCGGCCTCCTGCGCCCGGAGTACCGGACCTCGGCCGGCCACCGCCTCTACTCCCCGGACGACGAAGCCCGCCTCGCCCGCATCTGCGAACTGCGCTCGGCCGGGCTGCCGCTCGGCGAGATCGACGCCGTCCTCGATCCCTCGGCCAAGCTGCGCGCCCCACTCGGCTCCGCCCTCAACCGCCGCCTGTCCGACCTCAATCGCGAGATCGCCGCCCTGCGCCGCCAGCAGCAGGTCGCCCTCGCGCTCCTGCGCGACCGCTCCGCCGCCGGCCGCACCCGCGCGATGACCAAGGAGCGATGGGTGCAACTGCTCACCGCGTGCGGCCTCGACGAAAACGACCGCGCCCAGTGGCACCGCGAATTCGAGAAACTCTCGCCCGAGGCCCATCAGGACTTTCTCGAGTCGCTCGGGCTGCCCGCCGCCGAGATCGGCGCCATCCGGAAATGGTCCGCAGCCGCCCCGCCGCCGCGCTCGCCGTCTGCTCGGCCCGCCGGACGCCCGCGCACGACCGCTCGTCACAGTTGAGCCGACACACCCGGCCGCGGGTGCATGCTGCTCGGTGTCGGACCGCGATAATCCTCCGGACCGACACATCACCGATGAACCGCACGCTGCCCTTCGCCACCTCCTCGCGCCCCCTCGATCGGCGCCGCCACTCCCGCCTGCTTGCCGGAGTGCTCCTCGGCCTCGGCCTCCTCTCCGCCGCCACCGCCGCCCCCTCCCCGGTCACCGCCCTCTCCGACTCCGAACTCTGGGCACGCGCGGTCGGGATCGCCCGCGCCTCCCGCTGGTTCCTCCCGGGACAGACGGTCATCGAGGAAACCACCGTGCAGGACAAGACGACCGCACGCTCCCGGGTCACCGCCCGGTTCGCCAGCCGCGCCGATCGCGAGCCCGAGGTTTCTGTCACCGAAATCCGGATCGACGGCCGGGATGTCACTGGCGATCAGGCGGCCGAGGTCGCAACCGCGCTCGAAGTGCTGGTCGAAAAACTCTTCCACCCCGAACACCCGCTCGCCCTTCTTTCAGCCGCCGACACCCGGCCCGTCGGCGAGAAACTCATCGACGGCGCCCGTTGCCGGGGGTTCGAGACCTCCACCCCCGTCAACGGCCTCACCATTGTCTCCACCACCTGGATTGATGTGGCCCGCGGGTTCGCCCGGCGCATCGACTACCACGCCGCCGGCCTGCCCCTCCGCCAGGATGGCGCCGTCCTCCGCGAACTCGACGGCTCCACCGAATACACGCTCGACGCCGCCAACCGCTGGCTGCTCGTCCGGCACCACGAACGCAGCGACGCCAAGGCCCGCGCCCTGCTCTCCAGCATCGAGATCCGCTCCGACCGCACCCTCACCTGCGAGGGCTACTGGGAATACCACGGGGCGCGGCGCGAGCAGCCGGCGCCAGCCACCGACCACGCCAGCTCAGGCGAGAACTCTCCGGACCCGCGGTGAGGTCGAGCCTTCCCGGCCTGAGCGAAGTCGAAGGCGTGTCCCGTCCGCTCCGCCTCATCGCACCGCCACCGCCTTGAAGAACGTGTAGCAGAACACGCCGTCGGGCTCAGCCGTCCGGTACAGGTCACGCACGCCGGCCGCCCAGGCATCGGGCCCCATCAGGCCCGTAGCCAGCGCCGCCGCGGTCACGCCCTCGACCATCGCGCTGAAGGTCCGGCGCGAGAAACCGTCCTGGAGCGCCGGGTTGGCGCCGTCCGCATAGACCATCCGCGGCGAGACCCGCACGGCGTCGAACCCTGCGGCGGTGAGCAGCGGATACAATCGGCGGCCGATGAGCGCGTCGCCCCCGCCGCGCCGCTGCAGCTCGACCAGGACGTCGACCGCGCGCCGGGCGTTCACGCTGTCAGGATGGAAATAGGTCGAGCCGTGGTCGCCCTCGATCACGGTAAGCGTGCCGCCGGGCTTGAGCACACGGCGCAGGTGCGCGAGCGCCGCCACCGGATCGGCGAGGTGCTCGAGCACGAAACAGACGAAGACATGGTCGAACTGCGCCTCCCCAAACGACAGCGCGAAGATGTCAGCCTGCTCAAAAGTGACGTTGCCGAATCCCTGACCCCGCACCGTGCGTTCCGCCTGCGCCAGCGACACCGGCGAGAGGTCGACCGACACGAACCGCGCCTCCGGCGAGTTCGCCGCGAGCGTCACCGTCTGCGCGCCCACGCCACAGCCAGCCTCGAGCACAAGGCTGCCGGCCGGATAACGCGTGTCGCCATGAAGCAACTCCGTCAGCGTCGTCGCCTGATCGCGGAGGCGCTCGCTCTCCCGAACCGAGTAACCGTGCACGTAGTCGGTGGTCATCGGGCCACTACCAGCCAGGATCCACCGGCCACGTCAACGCTGCGGGAGAAAGCGCAGCCTGCCGCGGTCGCACCGCGGCAGGCTGTCCCAACGCCAACCGGCCCCGAATCACGAGCTCTTCTCGAGCGAGAAAGCCATCGGCATCTCCATGCGGGTATCGACCTTCCGGCCATTCTTCATGCCCGGCCGGAACTTCCACCGCAGCATCGCCTCGACCGCGGCCTTCGAGAACCCCTCATGGGGCGAACTGATGACCTCGACTTCGAGCACCTCACCGCGGCTATCGACCACGAAGCGAAGCACCACCGTGCCGGTCCGCCCCTCCCGCTTCATTTCGAAGGGATACCGCGGCGCCGTGCTGCTCGCGATCACCGGTACCTTGTCGAGGTCCTTGGGGTTGTAGCGCGTGGCCTTCGCCGCATGCCCGCTCTTGGGCGGCCCCTTCGGCACCGTCCAGGACTTCCGGTTCGGATCAGGCCGGACCGGCGGGACAATCTTGTCGACCGTCACAATGATGGCGTGCTCGGTCGCATGCGAGAATGTGGTGCCGATCGTGGCGCGCTCTTCGCTGCCCGCGTCATTCTCGGCCACGTTTTTCTCTTCCGGTTTCTCCTCGGTCTCCTCTTCAACCGGCGGAGGAGGTGTTTCGATCAGAGTCCACCCGATCGGCGGGGTTGGTTTCAGTTCGAGGCCGATCGGGTCCACCGGGAGCGGCCGCGGCGGATTGATCCCAAACAGCACCGCCGCATGCACCAACGCCGAGAAGGAGACGCCGAAAAAGAAGAACCGCTCGCGCGGCATCGTGTAGCCGGCCGACGTCACCGTCGGCAGCCGCCGAAACAGACCGGGAAGAATCCGGGAAAGAAAGGCGAGTTTCGTGATCATGATTTTGGGGTGGGTTACACCAGGGAAACGCGCGACCGCGGTTCTTCTTAGGAAAAATCGGGAAGAAAACGCTTCGGCGCCCCAATGCACCGGCGCCGCACGGCCGTTGCCAGCGGCCGCGCGGACCGAACGATCGCCACCTCCCCCTATGCCTGCTCCTTTCCCGAACAAACCTGCGTATCTCACCATCGACGACGGTCCCTCGCCCCTCATGGCCGAGCGCGTCGAGTTTCTCGCCGCACGCAACCTCCCCGCGATCTGGTTCTGCCGCGGTGATTTCCTCGAGGTCCGCCCCGAGCCGGCGCTCGCCGCGCTCCGCCACGGGGCGATCATCGGCAACCACACCTACGACCACACCTACTGCTCGAAGCTCACTCCCACCCGCTTTGCGGAGCAGATCGACCACACGGAGCGCATCATCGAGAGGCTCCATGCCCGCGCCGGCGTGCCGCGCCGCGCCAAGTATTTTCGTTTCCCCTTCGAAGAACGGATCGGACCGCCCGAGCACTTCGCGGCGCTCCAACAGATCCTGCGCGAACGCGGCTTCACCCGGCCCGCCTTTGCGGACGTCCCGTACCGTTTTTTCCATCACGCCGACCACGCGAACGATCTGAGCCTCTTCTGGACCTATGACACCCGCGACTGGTCGCTGCCGGCCCAGAACGACCCCCGCGCCGACACCGTCCTCGCCGAGGTGCTCGCGCGCATGGACGAGCACGATCCTGAAAACTCGCTCGGCCTCAATGAGCCCGGCGCCGCGGAGGTGATCGTGATGCACGACCACGGCCACACCGCGTATCTGTGGGAACAGATCGTGGAGCGCCTCCTCGCCAAGGGCCTGCGCTTCACCCTGCCGGCCTGAGCACGGGCAACCGGTCGCCCCTCGCCTCTCGCCCCTCGCCTCTCGTCCGGTCCGCTGCCGACGAGCGCCCACTCGACGCTGGCCGCAAAACCGTTTCCGCGCGATTTGCAGCTCCATCGACTTGAAACCTCCCGGGCAACGGTCCGCCCACGAGGTCAACCCCCTGACGCAGGAGTGAGGGATCGCGCAGATTTCGGAGGCGAAGCGTTTCCGCTCCGCTGGAAAGACCGACGCTCGTGGGCGCGGCGCCGCGGGCGTGGAGCTATGGTCTGTCCACCGTTCACCGTCGACCGTCCACCGTTCACCGGCCCACCGTCCACCGTTCACCGTTCACCGTTCACCGTCCACCGGCCCACCGTCCACTGTCAACTGTCCACCGTCGACCGTCCACCGCGCCCC